>NZ_LCTZ01000002.1:2047500-2365000 GCF_001413955.1 Flagellimonas eckloniae
TTGGTTGAACATGTTCAGTTTAAAGGATTGACTTTTAGTCATACCACTTGGATTTTACCCAGAGATGTTGAAGAATCCGGTTATGGACAAGCTGACATTAGAATGGATGGGGCCGTGTTTTTAACGGGTGCAAAAAATTGTCTTTTTGAGGAATGTGAAGTTACAGCTATTGGCAACTATGGAATTGAAATTTCACTTGGATGTTCAAATAACAGAATTCTGGGATGTGACATTCACGATTTGGGGGCTGGTGGGTTTTTAATCGGTCCTAAAATACGTCCAAAAGGAAAAGTCGCAGCTGAAGATATTGGAGGAGAATTACCTCCCGTATTGGAAAAACCAACCGATGCAACCAGTAATAATGAAATAGCAGATTGTCGTATTTACGATGGCGGTAAATACTTTCATTGCGCCGTTGGTATTTGGATAGGACAAAGCCCAGATAACCACATCCATCATAACGAAATCTATGATTTTTATTATTCTGGAATTTCCACCGGATGGACTTGGGGCTACGGGCCAGCACTTGCTACTGGCAATATTTTTGAATACAATCATATTCATCATATCGGTAAGCTAACGAATGGCGATGGTTCTGTACTTAGTGATTTGGGCGGTATTTATACTTTAGGAAATCAAACAGGAACCATTATTCGCAATAATGAATTTCATGATATCTGGGCTGGAAAATATGGAGGTTGGGCCATTTATTGTGACGAGGGCACCACCAACATACTGGTTGAAAATAATCTGGCCTATCGTTGTCGCCATGCTTGTTTTAATCAGCACTATGGTAAGGACAATATTGTTAGTAATAATATTTTCGCTTTTGCCGATACTAGTGTCATCATGATGGCAAAAATTCAACCACATACGGCGTATATATTAAAGAATAATATTTTGCTCAGTGATGGCACACCTATTTATGCTGGGGGTTATGAGTATATGGTGGAACAAAGAGATGGTTTTGTGGCCGATAGCAATTTGGTATGGTCAACAACTGGTAAGGTTTTGGGTGCGCAGAACCGTTTTCCAAGCCGGATTTACGAACCTAACGAAGCAGTTATGAGTTGGGAAGAGTGGAAAACACTTGGTAATGACCAAAATTCTATAATTGCAGATCCTGGCTTTGCAGATTCTGAAAACGGAGATTTTAGTTTACCGGATGACAGTCCTGCATTGAAAATAGGCTTCAAACCATTTCCACTCGGTCAAACAGGGCCTCGATAATTTTGCTAGGATTTATAAACTATACGGATAATGAAAAAACCAATACATATTGTGAAAATTAAACTCAATCAAATAATAGTATTTGTTTTGTTCTCATTTTTATTGCAATTAGGGTGCGCTCCATCTGAAAAAAAAGAATCCCTTGATGCAGATGTTATCATCTATGGCGGAACTTCAGCAGCAATTGCTACTGCAGTACAATTAAAACGAATGGACAAATCCGTTTTAATAGTTTGTCCTGAAAAACATATTGGAGGTCTGTCAACAAGCGGACTTGGATTTACGGATTTGGGCAATAAAAGTGTTATTGGAGGGATTTCAAAAGAATTTTATCAACGTGTCTATGAGCATTATCAGGATAAAAGCGCCTGGAATTGGCAACCAAGGAATGAATATGGTAATGAAGGTCAAGGAACTACCGCTATTGATGATAGTTTAAAAACCATGTGGACTTTTGAACCACATGTTGCGGAAAAAATCTTTGAAAATATGGTCAAAGAGAATAAGATCAAGGTACTTCGCAACAAATGGCTCAATAGAGAATCAGGAGTTGAACTAAAAGATGGCAAAATTATATCCATTACCATGCTGGATGGTGAAAAATACAAAGGAAAGGTCTTTATAGACGCCACTTACGAAGGTGATTTGATGGCAGCAGCCAAAGTAAATTATCATGTGGGTCGTGAAGCGAATAGTGTTTACAATGAACAATGGAATGGGGTTCAAAAAGGCGAGTATCACCACAGTCACAATTTTCAACAACTAAATATCAGTCCGTATGTAATTCCTGGAGATTCCACTAGCGGGGTACTTCCTAGAATCTCAACTGAAAATCCCGGTGAAAATGGAACTGGAGACCATCGTGTACAGGCCTATAATTATCGCTTATGTACCACCAATGCTGAAGGAAATATTGTTCCCTTTGAAAAACCGGAAAATTATGACCCTGCACAATATGAGCTGTTGAGACGTATTTTTAGAGGGGGAAGAACATCCATGTTCGGTGGAGGAAAAATACCCAATAAAAAAAGGGATGTAAATAATGTAGGTCCCTTTAGTTCAGATAATATTGGGATGAATTATGAATACCCAGAAGCATCCTATGAAAAAAGAAAAGAAATTCTAGATGAACATATAAGTTATCACAAAGGATTACTCTATTTCTGGGGACATGATGAAAGTGTTCCAGAACGATTAAGGGTAAATATCAAAAAGTGGGGACTTGCCAAAGATGAATTTATAGATAACAATCATTGGCCTTATCAGATTTACGTTCGCGAAGCTAGGCGTATGGTTGGTGATTTTGTAATGACCGAAAATGAAATCCTGGGAAAAAAGGAAGTAACTAAACCAATTGGCATGGGTTCATATACCATGGACTCCCACAATGTACAACGTTATATTACTAAAGAGGGGTATGTTCAAAATGAAGGAGATTTGGGTGTTGACGCAGACGCCTCTTATCAAATCCATTTAGGCACCATACTACCAAAAAAGGAAGAATGTAAAAATCTAATTGTGCCCGTTGCTGTTTCCAGTTCCCATATAGCTTATGGTTCAATCCGTATGGAACCGGTTTTTATGATTCTTGGTCAAAGTGCCGGAACCTTGGCAGGAATGGCGCTTGAGGAAGATAAGAGTATGTATGATATTCCTTTTGAATCATTGAGTAGGCAACTCCGGGAAGATGGTCAAATTTTAGAATACGAGCCACAGCTAGAAAAAATTTCGGAATGAAACAGAAAACATGCATTCTTCTTTTTTTTGTAGGTTTCCTTGGCATTTCAAACATACATGCGCAAGTTGTAAATGCTGGTGTAGGTGGCAATAGCACAGTAAATCTATTGAAACGTTTAGATACTGATGTTTTGCAACAAGCACCAGATTTGGTCATTTTAATGGTGGGTACCAATGATATGTTGAATTCCAAAAAGATGATTCCCTATAAAACTTATGAGGATAATCTGCAGAAGATCGTTCAAAAAATAAGTGATAAAGGGGCTGCAATATTGTTGATATCACCACCACCAGTAGATTCGGTTTACCTCTTTGAAAGACATGATAGGAAAATGTTTACTGAAGTGCCCAATGTAAAATTAGATACCGTGCGGCAAATAACGGTTAGGATTGCGAAAAAACACGAATTGAAACATTTAGATCTGTATAAGGTTTTCAGTGAAATGAATCTCCCCAAACATAATAAAGATTTGTTTTTCAGAAACTCAATGAACAGTAAAGTTCGGGATGGGGTACACCCTACAGTTTTAGGCTATCACTTTATTGGAGAATTGGTATTTCATTGTTTAAAGGAAAACAAATTATTGAAAGCAGGAAAGAAAATTGTGTGTTTTGGGGATTCCATAACCAACGGAGCTGGCACAAAAAATAAAGGCACCAGTGTTGGTGATAATTATCCCGCTGTACTTTCTAGATTGATACTTGAATATTTTGAAGATGAATAGTGGATTATAAGCGGTAACAAATCAAACTAGACTTCAATAAAATTTAAATTATAGTGAATAAAAAAAATCATTTACAACCAATCAGGCCCTAGGTAATTTATAACAAACGCAAGGTATGATGAAAAAACTTATAGCAATCACCATTTTTATTTTTATGGGAAGTGCATCTTATGCTCAAAAAAGCAATACTATCCCATTACCAAAAAATCTTGAGCAGGGATACCCCCGTTTGTACATTTCCCAAAAAGGCAAAAAAGATTTAGAAAAGACCATAAAAAAAGAAGCTTGGGCACAAGAAGTACTTTCTGGAATTCACAAGCGTATTGATGAACATGTAGAGCGTCATGCAACAAATCCAGAATGGATGGTCTCCCGCCTTATGATGTACTGGAAAACAAAAGCCACCAACGTTTACATTAATGGTATTAATTATTCGCATGCCGACGGTGAAGCACCCGTTCCTACAGTTCGCTTTACAGGGTCTCGCGATTATACCACCAATTATGCCATGCCAGATTTAGAAGACATTCTTCCATACATGGATGACGAGCGGGGACTTTATCTTCGTAACAAGACCAAGGAAGGAAATCCGTTGGAGTGGGTAGACCAGTCTAAAACCGGAGGGCAAATTCATCGGCATAACCAAAAGATTATGGGGTTGGCCCGTGACGCAGCATTTTTGTATTGGCTTGAAGAAGATGAACGTTTTGCAAAGTTTGCCTTCGATATTTTTGATACCTACATGATGGGCATGTACTATCGAAATGAGCCCATTGATTTGCTCAATGGGCATATTCAAACCTTGGTTGGGTTGGAGTGTTTTCAGGTTATTCACGAAAGCACTTTAATTTATGCATCTGAACTTTATGACTTTTTGCATCAATACATCGAACTAAACCACCCAGATAAAATTGAAACCTATGATATAACCATAAAAAAGTGGACCGACCAGATTATTAAAAATGGAGTCCCTCAAAATAACTGGAATCTCCATCAGGCAAAAATCATCCTTAAAGCAGCTATGGTTTTACGGGACAACAAATTCTATGAAGATGAAAAAGGACGCGAGTATTATATCAATTATATTTTGAATGTCACATCACCAAGACAGTGGTCAATGACTAAATTCATGGACTATGGATATGATAAAAGCAATGGGGTTTGGGCAGAGTGTCCAGGGTATTCATTTGGGGTAACAAGAGATTTGACTCACTTTATCAATGATTTTGACAATACGTTTGATCATAACATTCTGCCTTACATGCCAGTAATGAAAAAGGCTGTTAGCGTATTACCTCAATATCTCTTTCCTAATGGGCAGACCGTCGCTTTTGGAGACAGCAATTATGGATCGCTAAGTACGGGAGCCATAAGCGATATGATTCGTACAGCACAAAAGAATAATGACCAAGCATTGGAAAAAGAGTTTACTGGGCTATATCGTTTATTTAATCAAGATGCTCAACAATCAAATCGTAGTAGAAAGCCTAAATCTGATATAGGTTCATTCTTTGCAAGTAAACCATTGGAGCTCAACGCTAAGTATGGAAAAGGGAATTTAAGTGATTATATCACGCAAACCTTCTATGCACCAAACGTGAGTTGGCATGTGCAGCGCATAGGTGAAGGTAAAAACGGTATGATGGTTTCATTGAATGGCTCACTTGGTAATCACATGCACGCCAATGGCATCAATATGGAATTGTATGGAAAAGGTTTTGTACAAGGAGCCGACCCTGGAAAAGGAGCAGGTTACCTTCAGCCAATTTATCTCGAGTACTATTCGCAATTCCCAGCGCACAATACAGTTATGGTAGATGGTGCCTCTTCCTATACCGAAATGTTAAGTTATCATGCCTTTGATTTAATAGCAGAATACCCAAAATCCGGGCAAAAGGAGGGCTACTATCCAAATATCACCTATTCAGATGTCTTTTTTTTAGAACCAGAAACCCAAAGTGACCAAAATCGATTGGTTAGCACGGTAAAAACAGGCGAAACCTCAGGATATTATATTGATGTATTTCGTTCCCGTAAAAAACGAAAAGGAGATAAATTTCACGATTACTACTACCACAATTTAGGGCAATCCATGAAGGTTATGGATGCTAGCGGAAGTCCTTTAATGTTATCCCCAACTGAAGAAATGGGCTTTGCAGGGGGGCATTTGTATGCCTTGGATTATATGTGGGACAAAAAATCGAAACGTACCTCTGAAGATTATCAAGTGGAGTGGAAAATAGATTTCCCTGAAGGAAAAGAAGATGTGTTTATGAACCTATGGATGAAAGGCACGGATGGGCGTGAGGTATTCTCCATTAAGTCACCACCAAATAAAGCGTTTCGAGGTAATCATGGGTTACCTTATGAGGTAGACAAACAACCCTACCTAACATTTACTGCCCGTCAACATGGAGAGGCTTGGGAACACCCCTTCATTTCGGTGTATGAACCTTTTACCTCCAGCGAGGGAAAAAGTATTTCATCTATTGAAGGATTTGATGATGATAATGGCAATAAAGCTTTTGCCGGACTACACATTACCCATAAATCCGGAAGGCAAGATTTTATCTTTTCATCAGAGGGAGCTAAAACAGCAAGTTTTGAAAACATGTCCACCAATGGAACTTATGCGCTGATAGGGAATGAAAAAAATGGTGATTTTGTTCTGTTTTTAGGAAATGGGACCCAGCTTGAAGCCAATGGCATTTCAATAGCTACAGAGATAAAAGGCAATGTTGTTTTGGAGAAAAAGGAAGATAAAATTTTATTGCATAATCAGGTTCCCGTAGTTATTTCGGATAAAAATCATGAAAAGAAATATGATGCTGGGGAAATCAGGGAAATCATATTAAACTAAATAGGTTTTAACCAAAAAAATGAAAGTCTTATGAATCTCATTCTAAAACCTAATCTAAGTAAAGTAGCTGTAACTTTAGTTACAGGAATATGTATTCTGTTTTCATGTAAGAAAGAAACACAAAAAGGAAATACTTCACATCATGTTAAAGTATATCCTGCTCCTGACGGTATAGAACTTTCACAAGACTTTAAAGTAGCGGTTGAGGGCAAAGAAGTACCGGTTTACAACTTCAAAATTCCAGCACGTGAACCAATTCCACGTCTCAACCATTCACGAAGCGAATTTGGACTGGCCTCATTTGCGTCATTTGATATGAACGAGAGAACAGAGGTGAAAGTAACCTATCCCGAAGTCGTAAATTCGGTGAAAATATTACCAACTTCGTTTGGAATAGAACCAACCATTGAAGGCAATACAATTTCATTTACAGTAGAAACCCCAGGTAATTTAACCCTAGAAATAAATGGCGATTGGTATGAATCCTTACACATTTTTGCAAACCCTTTTGAGGACAATATTCCAGACCCTAATGATCCTAACATTATATATTTTGGACCTGGAGTCCATGATGTTAAAAGTGTAAAGGTTAAAGATAACACCACGGTTTATATAGCAGGTGGAGCTTATATAAAAGCTGGAATGGATTCTGAAGAGAAAGAAGTTGAATTACGAGGTAGAAAAAGAAATCCACCAACTTTTTTTATAGAAGGAAACCATATTACCATCCGAGGTAGGGGAATTATTGATCAATCTGCCATACCTAGACCGAAAAGACGATACACCATATTTGCCCAAAAATCCAATGATGTAAACCTTGAAGGGGTAATTATAAGGGACCCTAGCCATTGGACAATACCGTTGCAAGCCTCTGATAACATACATGTTGATAATATTAAAATACTGGGTTGGCGAGGAAATTCTGATGGTGTGGATATTTCTAACAGCCGAGATGTACTGGTTGAAAATTGCTTTTTCAGGACATTGGATGATGCTGTGGTTGTAAAATCATTTGAAGGTCGCGGAAAAGTAAAAAATATTCATGCCCGCAAGTGTGTAATTTGGAACGAATTGGCACATTCGCTGAGTATTGGCGCTGAAGTTCGAGAGAATGTTAGTAACGTTTTATTTGAGGATTGTGATGTAATCCATGATGTGGGACGTGAAACGGCACTGCGTGTTTACCATTGCGATGATGCCGTTATTAGCGATATAACTTTTCAAAACATTAGAATAGAGGAAGCTCGTAGATTAATTTCTGTTTGGATAGGTAAAACCCGTTGGACAGAAACTGAAGAGCGTGGCAATGTTCGAAATGTAACTTTCAAAGATATAATGGCCGTTTCTGCACCTATTGATACCACACTTACCGGATTTCAAGATGGGTCTGATTGGAAACCATACATCATTAGGAATCATGCAAGCATGGAGTTGACCGGATATGATGAAACGCACACTATAGAGGGAATAGTTTTTGACAATGTTGTATTGGATGGCAAAAAGGTGATAAAAGAGCAAGTAACGATTAACGAATTTGTGAATAAGATTGAAATCAAGTAACCCATAATTTAGAAGTAAGTCAATGATGAAAGCCTATAAATTTCACAACCTAAATTCATTATCCGCTAAAGGCGTTTGACATGTATAAATCCAGGTACAAAAAGGAAAAAAATCAATCCGAAAACCCTATAAAACAATAATACAGCCCATGAAAGATGAACTGGGATATGAAACCTTTTACCAAAAACCATGAATGCTTTAGAAATGAAAAAATATGCTATGAAGGTTAACGTTTGTGTAATTTTTTCGCTCATCGTCCTAGGTGCTTGCAAAGAAGAAAAAACGACAAGGAATGATAGCAAACCCAACGTCATTTTAATCTTGGTGGATGATCAAGGATATGGAGATATTGCGGCCTTGGGCAATCCTAATATAAAAACACCAAATATAGATGCCCTGCATGCCAAAAGTGTCCGGTTCACCGATTACCATGTTAGTCCTACCTGTGCCCCAACCAGAGCAGCTTTGCTTACCGGACATCATTCCAATAGAACGGGCGTCTGGCATACAGTAAATGGCCGTTCCCTACTACTGGAACGTGAAACCACAATGGCGGACATCTTTAAAGAAAATGGTTATGCTACCGGAATCTTCGGAAAATGGCATTTGGGTGACAACTATCCATTTAGACCCCAAGATAAAGGGTTTGATGAAGTATTGGTACATGGAGGTGGAGGTATTGAACAAACCATGGACTTTTTTGACAATGATTACTTTGATGATACCTACTTACACAATGGCAAACTGGAAAAATTCAAGGGGTACTGCACGGATATTTGGTTTTCAGAAGCAATCAAATTTATTGAGGGAAATAAAGAAAAACCGTTTTTCTGTTACCTTTCCACAAATACTGCCCACTCGCCCTATTTTGTGGAAGACAAGTATACGGACCCCTACAGAAACAATGAAAAAATACATCACCCCGCATTTTATGGAATGATTGCCAATATTGATGAAAACCTTGGACAGTTGGAAGCTTATTTAAACGAGGTTGGTCTCATGGACAACACCATCCTAATTTTTACAACGGATAATGGAACCGCTCAGGGAGCAAAGGTAGAGGGACATCGATTGGATGGTTTTGTTTCCAAAGGATTTAATGCCGGAATGCGAGGAATAAAAGCAAGTAAATACGAAGGAGGACATCGTGTTCCTCTATTTATGCATTGGAAGAATGGTAATATTTCAACAGGAAAAGACATTGATGAATTGACAGCACATTATGATATTCTTCCAACCTTAGTTGATTTGTGCAATCTAAATATTGACCCACAAACAAAGTTTGATGGTAAAAGTTTGGTTCCGTTGATTAATGGAGATAATCAGGATTTTAAGGATAGAATTGTTATTACCAATTCGCAAAGAACAGAAATTCCAGAACCCTGGAGAAGAACATCCCTCATGCAAGGAAATTGGCGGCTAATTGATGGTGTGGAACTGTACAATCTAAAAACAGATCCAGAGCAACGAACCAATATTGCCGACGCCCATCCTGAAAAAATCAGAGAATTTAAGGATGCCTATAATCAATGGTGGGAGGAAATATCCCCAAGTTATAAAGATCAGCCCTATATAATTATAGGTCATGAAGCCGAAAATCCGACAAAACTGTACTGTCATGATTGGCATACAGATGCGGAGGCAAGTCCCTGGCATCAGCGACATATACGTCAAGGATATAAAGACAACGGTTATTGGATGTTGAAAGTTGCTGAAAATGGAACGTATAGCATTAAACTGCGTCGCTGGCCAGAAGAAACGCATTTAGCCCTGAATGCAAAAGCCCCTATACGCCCTGCAATTCCTGGTACCAGTGTTAGCGAAAGTAAAAAAAGTAAAGCATTGCATATTCAGCAAGCCAGAATTGAAATTCAAAACATTATGCTTTCCAAAACTGTAGACCCAAATGCAGAATTTGTTGAATTTACAGTCAAACTAAAAGCGGGAAATACTAATCTTCAAACGTGGTTTGTATTGGAAGACAAAACCGAACTGGGTGCTTATTTTGCAGAAATTAAAAAGTTATAGTGCCAGCAAATACTATTTTAAATTGTTTAATATCAAAAGAACGTATCATTATATGACCAGCAAAAAAATAACATTGCTTTTAACTAGTTTTTTTCTTTTATCCCTTGGAAATGAAACGGAAAAAACTACTAAAATCTATCATAAAGACTGGATCGATTTTAATAAAAATGGAAAAAAGGACATTTATGAAGATCCATCACAAACTATAGAATCCCGTGTTTCGGATCTTATATCTCAAATGACCCTAAATGAAAAAACCTGTCAAATGGCCACCCTTTATGGGTATGCCAGGGTGCTGGAGGATGAATTGCCCACGGCAGCTTGGAAATCAAAAATTTGGAAAGATGGTATTGGCAATATTGATGAACATTTAAACACCATTTGGAACCAGGAAAAGACGCATACAACATATTCTTATCCCTTTAGCACGCATGCTGAAGCCATCAATACCGTTCAAAAATGGTTTGTTGAAGAAACGCGTCTCGGTATTCCCGTGGATTTTACCAACGAAGGAATACATGGTCTTTGTCATAAAAAAGCCACTCCCCTCCCCGCGCCGATTGGCATTGGTAGTACTTGGAACAAGGAATTAGTTTATAGAGCAGGCCAAATAGCTGGCAGGGAAGCCAAAGCTTTGGGGTATACCAATGTATATGCTCCAATTTTGGATATTGCAAGAGACCCGCGATGGGGAAGAACGGTTGAATGCTATGGCGAAGATCCCTTTCATATTGCGGAAATGGGAAAACAGATGACTCTTGGCATCCAATCCCAAGGAGTGGCCTCGACCTTAAAGCATTTTGCTGTATACAGCGTACCAAAAGGAGCACGTGATGGTGAGGCCAGAACCGACCCACATGTAGCACCTAGAGAAATGCACCAACTTCATCTCTACCCTTTCAAACGGGTTATTCAAGAAGCCAAACCTCTCGGAATTATGAGCAGCTACAATGATTATGACGGTATTCCGGTTACTGGAAGTCAATATTTCTTGACTGAATTATTAAGGGAACAGTATGGTTTTGAGGGCTACGTGGTTTCAGATAGTGAGGCGGTTGAATATTTAGAATCAAAACACAATGTTGCAGAAGATTATAAGGAAGCCGTGAGACAAGTTGTTGAGGCTGGGCTCAATATCAGAACAACTTTTAGAACTCCAGAGTCTTATATAGAGCCTTTGCGCGAACTGGTTGAGGAAGGAAGGCTATCCATGAAAACTATTGATTCGCGTGTGGAGGATATTTTAAGGGTAAAGTTCAAATTGGGTTTGTTTGATCATCCCTATGTTGAGGATACTTCGGCAGCGGACAAATTGGTCCATACAGATGCGGACAAGGATTTTGAAAGACAGATCAACCGCGAATCATTGGTGCTATTGAAAAATGAGAACAACCTGCTTCCATTGGATGTCTCTAAAACCAAAAATATTTTGGTTACAGGTCCATTGGCAAAAGAAGTCAGCTTTATGTATAGTAGATATGGTCCTGCGGAAAATCCTGCAGTTTCCATTTATGAGGGAATAAAGAACTATGGAGCTGAAAAAATTCAGGTATCCTATGAAAAAGGGTGTGATATAATAGATCCAAACTGGCCGGAATCCGAAATTATCCCCTACCCTTTGTCCAAAAAAGAACAAGCCGATATTGATGCTGCCGTTGAAAAAGCAAAACAATCTGATATTATTATTGCTGTGATGGGAGAGGATGATAAGCGGGTTGGGGAAACCATGTCACGTACAAGTCTGAATTTACCTGGTAGGCAATTACAACTTTTACAAGCCTTATATGCAACTGGAAAACCCGTGGTCATGGTTCTTATAAATGGACGCCCTCTAACTTTAAACTGGGAAAACAAATTTGTACTAGCCATTTTGGATGCTTGGTTTCCGAGTCCAACGGCTGGTGAAATTGTTGCTGAAACCCTATTTGGAGACTATAATCCGGGAGGAAAACTTTCGGTGACCTTTCCAAAATCCGTAGGGCAGATTCCGCTAAATTTCCCCTTTAAACCCGGTTCTCACGGGGGGCAACCAAAATCTGGCCCCAATGCAAACATCACTACTCGGGTTATGGGTTCATTATACCCTTTTGGTCATGGCCTCAGTTATACAACTTTTGAATATTCCAATCTGGCGGTAACTCCAAAAAAGTTAAATTCACAGGCGGAAATCCAGGTTTCATTTAATGTAACGAACACGGGGAAACGTGAAGGTGATGAAATTGTGCAACTTTACATAAAAGACGAAGTAAGTAGCGTAACCACTTATGAATCCCAACTGCGTGGATTTGAACGCGTTCATCTTTTACCCAAAGAGACAAAAACAATACGCTTTAGCTTACAGCCTGAGGATTTGGTTTTGTTGGATAAAAATATGAACTGGACCGTTGAACCAGGAACCTTCAAAGTATTGGTCGGAAGTTCTTCTGAAAACATCCATCTTAGCGATAAATTTGAGATTATGAAATAATGCCTCTTTAATGAATCATCGTTTATCAAATAAGAACCATGATTTATAGTCGTATTACAGACTATTTATAAAATTGCATATAGGAGTTAAAATCCATTCATTTAAAATGAAAACACGTTTAACACAAGTTTATATTTCCGTATTTCCATTATTATTTTTTGGGATGATGTTGTTTCCTTCATGTGCTCAACACAAGAATGTCATCCAAATAAACGATACGGTTAAGGTAAGTTCAAAATTGATTCATCAGGATGATTTTGGCAGTGATTTGGATAATTGGGTCATTGAACAAAGGGAAGGTGGAAAAGCAGAAATCAAAAATGAAAAATTGGAGATTGATGATGCCTCCGGTTGCACAATGTGGTTCAACAAAAAATTAAACGGGGCCATAATGATTGAATATGACACCTTCATCATAAAAAATGGTGGCCCAAATGACCGTGTTTCCGATATGAACTGCTTCTGGATGGCAAAAGATATGGAGCATCCAGAGAATTTATTCGAAAAATCCTTGGAACGAGGTGGTAAATTCTCAAATTACGATAGCCTTAGGCTCTACTACATGGGAGTTGGTGGACATAATAATTCAAAAACCCGCTTTAGAAGATATGTAGGTAACGGAGAAAGGCCATTGCTTCCAGAACATGATTTTACAAACCCTAATTTTTTATTGTCACCCAATCAAGTTTATCATATTAAAATAATTGCCTTCAACAATATTATTCAATATTATAGAAACGGTATTTTAATGGTTGATTATGATGATGAGAGTCCATATACCTCTGGTTATTTTGGTTTTAGAACTGTAAACAATCACATGACTATAGATAATTTCAAAGTATCTGAATTGATTACCAAGAATTAATACAAACAACAAACATAAACAAATTACAATGTCAACAACATATCAGACACGCTACGCTTCAAGTCCTGAAGCCGTTAAAAAATATGACACAACTGCGCTTAGAGAGGAATTTTTGATTGATGATTTAATGACTGTTGGAGCCATTACATTTACGTACACCCATTATGACCGTTACATTGCTGGGTCGGCAGTACCTGAAAAACCTCTAAAATTAGAAACTATTGATCCTTTAAAAGCCGATTTTTTCTTGGAACGTAGAGAAATGGGGATTATAAATGTGGGAGATAGTGGAAGTATAGAGATTGATGGTACAACCCATCAAATTGGTCATAAAGATGCTTTATATATTGGTATGGGGGCCAAAGAAGTAATCTTTAAAAGCCATGACCCTAACAAACCAGCAAAATTTTATATCAACTCTGCACCTGCACATACTTCCTATCCAACAAAAAAAGTGAGTCTTGCGGAGGCCAATAAGTTGGAGCTGGGATCATTGGAAACTTCAAATGATAGAACCGTAAGTCAAATGATCATTGGTGGCATTGTTACCACATGTCAGTTACAGATGGGAATGACAGAACTAAAAACCGGAAGTGTTTGGAATACCATGCCGGCCCACGTGCATGATCGTAGAATGGAAGTATATTTTTATTTAGATGTTCCAGAAGGACAATCCGTTTGCCATTTTATGGGACAACCCCAGGAAACGAGACATATCTGGATGCAAAACCATCAAGCCGTTATTTCACCTCCGTGGTCCATTCACTGTGGTTCTGGAACATCAAACTATACCTTTATTTGGGGAATGGCAGGCGAAAACATGGATTATGGAGATATGGATACAGCCAAAATAACCGATTTAAGGTAATAGTATGGGAATTGAACTATTCAATCTTAGTGGAAAAGTTGCATTGGTCACCGGAAGCACCCATGGATTGGGAATGGCAATGGCCAAAGGACTTGGGCAGGCAGGAGCAACCATTATTGTAAACGGTAATTCATCACAGCAAAAAATTGATGATGCCCTAAAGTATTACCAAGCTGAAGGCATCATAGCCCATGGATACAAATTCAATGTAACCAAGGAAGAAGAAGTGGCTGAAGCCATTCAAAAAATACAATCTGAAGTTGGGGCAATAGATATTCTGGTAAACAATGCTGGGATTATTAAGAGAACTCCCTTGGAAGAAATGGAAGTTGCGGATTTTAAGGAGGTCATCGATGTAGATTTGGTGAGTCCTTTCATTGTTTCCAAACATGTTGTAAAAAGCATGATTGCCAGAAAACAAGGGAAAATCATCAACATTTGCTCCATGATGAGTGAGTTGGGCAGAAACACTGTTGGTGCCTATGCTGCAGCCAAAGGTGGTTTAAAGATGCTTACCCAAAACATGGCAACGGAGTGGGCAAAACACAATATTCAGGTAAATGGGATAGGTCCAGGTTATTTTGCCACATCGCAAACCGCTCCTATCCGTGTAGACGGACATCCGTTCAATGAATTTATTGTAAATAGAACTCCGGCCGCAAAATGGGGTGACCCAAATGACTTGGGAGGAGCTGCCATATTTTTAGCTTCAAGAGCAAGTGATTTTGTAAACGGACATATTTTATATGTTGACGGAGGAATTTTAGCAACCATAGGAAAACCATCAAACGAAAAATAAGAATCATGATACATTATCCAAAACTATCGCTTTTAACAGTCTTAGCACTTTTAATAGTAGGATGTTCCGAAAAGACCCCTCCACAGTTTGTGGTAAAAAATAGTTTGGACATGGACCGTTCTTTTGAGACCGTTGAAATTAATTTAAAAGAACTTGTTGAGGATAGTGATCCAATGGTTGAGGCCTCGAAAATTTTTGCTGTCATAGATGCCGCAACAAAGAAAGAAGTGATTTCGCAAATTAGCGATAGTGACGGTGATGGCATTGATGATGTATTATTGTTTCAACCCAGTATCAAAGCAAATTCAGAAAAGATATTTGAAGTTGTTTTAAAAGAGAAAATTTTGGAAACGGATACCGATCCGCATTGCTATTCAAGATTTGTTCCAGAACGTACTGATGACTATGCATGGGAAAACAACCGGGTTGCATTTAGAATGTTTGGACCAACCGCCCAAAAAATGATAGAGGATAGTATCCCGGGAGGAACACTTTCCAGCGGTGTAGATGCCTGGCTCAAAAAGGTGGATTATCCCATTATCAACAAATGGTACAAAAAAGAACTGGAAACCAGTGGCAGTTATCATGAAGATGATGGTGAAGGACTTGACAACTTTCATGTTGGAGCAAGTCGCGGTGTGGGAGGCACTGCTGTTAAAGTTGATTCATCATACTATTTTTCCAAAAACTTCACTAGCTGGAAAACAATCTCCACTGGCCCAATCAGGACTAGTTTTGTTCTTGATTATGCAGATTGGGATGCAGATGGAAATACAATATCCGAAACAAAGCACATTTCTTTGGATTATGGAAGTAATCTTTCAAGGTTTGAGATTGAATTGGCGGGAACAGATACCATTTCTGTTGGATTGACCTTGCATGAAAAAGATGGAACGACCAGCGTAGACATGGAACAAGGATGGGCAAGTTACTGGGAGCCACATGAAGGTTCAGAATTAGGACAGGGTATTGTAATTGATGAAGGCGCAGTTGTTGGGTTTGAAAAATATGAAACCAACATCAACGATTTAAGCAATCTTTACGCCCATCTAAATACCACTAATGGCAAAGTAGTGTATTATTCAGGTTTTAGCTGGAAAGAAAGTGACCAATTCACTACAAAATCTGAGTGGAATGCATATCTATCCAATTTTGCAAAAAAAATAAACAACCCATTAGAAATTAATAAACTGTAAAGTTTGGGCAAGATTGAATATTAATTTTTTGATCAATCAAGATTTAGCAACAAGTGGGCATGTTTATTTAAACCCAGTACATCATAAAGAAAAATCTTTTATTTTGAAACGACAATGAAAGATTATATAGACATGGCGGAGAAAAATGGCATTAGCCTCGAGGAGCGAGGTGCATGTCAGTTTTGTGGAGCAGGAACAACTCGTGGAGTACATGAATGTATTGAAATTTTCAATCTGGGGTTTCAATTAATAAACTATACCCAGATTGAAAATCATTTGTATAGATTTTTGAGTGTAGATGCCCATACACTTCAACATTCGGAAATTCATGGGAGATGGAACAATCATTTTCATTTAACAAGGCAGCACTTAATGCTTGATTACAAGGTTATCTGGAATTATGATTTATCACCAATACTAAGTAATTACCTGAACAAATATAAAATCAATAGAACTAATGAATTCTTAAAGCCCCCACCAATTTTACAGCGAGGGAAAATTACGACAACGGATGTTTTGAGCAACTCAAAAAGCGAAATTGAATGTCAACGAATGATTAAAAAATGGGCTTTGGAAGTATATCAGTCTTGGAGTGACCACCATGAGTTAGTCGATACGATTGCAATAGGATTTATCAATAAAAACAAAAAACAATTAAGAATAATAGAGCAATTATAATTGGGTAAAATGATGAATTCAATCCTAATAGAAAAAAAAATCATGAAACTATTTTTGCTTGGTTTTCTTTTTTCGTTTTCACAAATGATGTCTTCACAGAGCACAGAAAGAATTTATTTGTGGCCTGATGCAGTACCCAATGAAGAAGAGGCAAAACATGCACCAAAACAAGTGGACAACACTTCTGGAAATGTAATACGGATTACCGATGTCACTAACCCAGAGTTGCTTGTTTACGAACCAAAAACTGCAAATAACTTAGGGACTGGAATAATCGTTTGCCCTGGTGGAGGTTATGCTATATTGGCAATTGACAAGGAAGGATACGAGGTTGCCGAATGGTTGGCCGAATTAGGATATACAGCATTTGTTCTATCCTATCGTGTTCCAAATAATGAAAAGGGTGCCTTGAACGATATTCAAAGAGCCATACGAATTGTACGTGCTAACTCCGAAAAATATCATATTGGTCGGGAAAAGATAGGGGTCATCGGTTTTTCCGCAGGAGGAAACTTATGTGCAAGAGCTTCTACCAATTACACCAAGAACTCTTACGACAAAATAGATGAAATTGACAATGAGTCCCCCAAACCAGATTTTTCAATGCTCATCTATCCTGCCTATTTAGATTTAGGCGAGAACAAGAGTATCTCCCCAGAATTAAACTTGAATATTGATACCCCACCATTTTTTATATTCGGAACAATTGATGATCGTCATGGAAACAGCGCGCTCGTAATGACAAAGGCCCTTCGGGACCATAAAAAATCGGTGGAACTGCATATGCTACCAAATGGTGGTCATGGATACGGATTGCGCAAAGGAAATCTTGCCGCTGAAACATGGCCCGTTATGGCCCAAAAATGGATGCAAAGAACAATCAACATAAATTAATCTAATATGAAAACCAAATACATTTTTTCTGCTTTGGGAGTAATCTTTTTAGCATGTACAGCACTTAAAACTGAATCCGTTAACAAATCAATAGAAACCGATTGGGAATTATTACTGGATAAGGATTTGAGCAAATGGGACATATTTATGGGAGTTCCGCATTATTCTGTAGAATTGGAAGGATATGAGAAAGGAAATGGCATGAAAGGTACGCCCATTGGATTGGGTAAAGACCCCTTAAATGTATTTTCCGTAAAAGAAATGGACGGGGAACAGGTACTCCATATCACAGGTCAAATATATGCCGGATTGAGCACTAAATCAGAGTTTGAAAATTATCATTTTAGCACTGAATTCAAATGGGGCACCAAACAATGGGAGCCCCGATTGGAAGACAAAAGGGATAGTGGCATTTTGTACCACTGCCAAGAACCCCATGGTCAGTTTTGGAACGTATGGATGAAAGCTCCAGAAATGCAGGTTCAAGAGAGTGATTGTGGTGATTTTCATCCTTTGGCAGGTGTAGCTATGGACATCAGAGCTTCAAAGGTTGATGAAAATGGAAAAGAATTGTGGGCCTATGACCCAAATGGCGAAATCAAGACCTTTAAAAGTGGCCCAGGCGGTAGATGTAAAAAAAGCATCAATTACGAAAAACCAAATGATGAATGGAACTTATTGGAACTCATTTGTATTGGAGACAAAGCCTACCATATTGTAAATGGTAAAGTAGTTATGGTCTTGGAAAATTCAGTTCAATTTGATGAAGAAGGTACTCCAACTTCCCTGACAAAGGGAAAAATACAAATTCAGTCTGAAGCTGCAGAGGTGTTTTATAAAAACTTAAAAATAGCCAAGGTGGATAAACTTCCTAAGGCCTTTGCAAAGCAACTGAGATAAATACTCGCAAATAATTAGGGCAAGTATACTATAATCTTTTATAAGAGGCCAGGTTTGAATCTGGCCTCTTTATGAATTTATCTTTGTCCCTAGAGCAGCTAAAAAAAACGGGAAATAGTCAGCCGTAAAAAACTATCCTCTCTAAAATTTCCCAGAATCAATTCTTCATCCCCAATAGCGCTAAATATCCTTGCTTCTATCTCAGCCCGCCAATTGGATCCAAAGCGCCTTGATGCTTCCAAGCTAAAAATCTTACTACTGGATTCCAGATCGGCCACCCCCCCAATTAATATAGAGGTATCCTGAATATCGTTAAACGCCAATCTACTCCCGAAGAAAATATCGTTCTGCAAAGCATTTAAAGAAAGTTCATCCCTTTCATCATACAGATATTCGGTTAACAAACCAATATCCAATCCGTTCCCATCAATATTGCTAAAAGTATATTCTAATCCAGCAACAAGTGCCATAAAATCTTGGGCATCGGTATTTCTATAGATACTTTCCAATTTCCACAGAAAAGCGTTGTGTGTTATCTGTACATCCAATCCAGTCTGATGAATTACCGGATAAAATGACTCAATATTTCCAAACTGGTCAAAAATGAAAAGTGGTTCACGCCCAGTACCATAAAAATGTGAAAGACCCACATCAAAAACCCCAAAATAATGCTTCCAGCGAATAGCTACATCTTGTCTCCATTCTTCAGCACCACTTTGATAGCCAATATCATCCGCATCAATAACGGTCCCAAAACGCAATCTTCCCTTCTCCCCTGGAAAAGTTCGCTTTCGATTAAAGGGCAAATAGAAAAAATCAAAAGTTCCGATTTTATTGGTGATGTAACTGTATTGCACCATTGGTTGTCCCAATTTTTCCTCGCCATCAAAGGTTTCAACGGCATCAGTCTGATTTATAATATCCACCAAATGGTTACTTTCTGCAACACCCCAGTATACTTTCTTTAACCCAACGCTAAACTCCCAGTTGTTTTTGGCCTTTTGGTAATACAGTTCACGAATATCCCAATGGGTGCGTTCATCATCACGGTCCACTCTTAAAAACCCTGTAAAATTTATACTTTCATAACCCTCATTCCATGCTACTTCGTATTCTGGGCGTATGGCAAAGGAAGGATAATGATCTAGTTGTCCAGTAAACTGTGCTTCGCTCATAAAATAGCGGTATTCTGCTTCCAATTCGAACTCAAGCTCATGGATGACCTTGGGTTTTTCTTCATTTTGAGCCCGCAGCAAGACTGCCAACATGCAAAATATAACCAAAAAAATATGTGGTCTACTCATTCTTAATCAATTGAAGTGTGGTTGAAAATCAAGGCCGAGGTATGTGCAAGCTTTACACTATCACACCTAAAAGCTAGCAATAGATATACCCCGGCTTTGATATTATATGACAATGTGATGCAGGCTAACTCCCTGCCCTTTTTAATGCTACTTCGGTAAAATCCTCTTCCGCCAATTCCGCACCAAAATTATATTCCCCAAACTTTAATAGGGTTTCTTTATTACTTTGATGGTTGACCATTTTAAATGTCGCAGCTCTCCAAAATTTGTCTTTATACAGCTTGTAATCACTATACGTCAACGTTTTTAACAATGCGTTCTTTCTGTCATAAAATTCAATTTTCTCTAGACGGTATCCCTTGTTCTTGTTATACGTTACAATCCTCCTTGTGTAACCAGATTTAGGGTCTACAGGATCTTGCTCAACGTGTAACAAATCTCCTTCTTCTTTAAGAAATTTATATGCATATTTCTCTATCTCTTGGGAAGACAGATCTTCGTAGGCAAACTCACTTCCCACAAAAGGGCCCGATTTGTTGTTTGATGATATTCTTTTCACCCTTTTAATAGAGGGCAGGTACAGCCATTGATCGTCTGCCCCTATTTTGTGGGTATATGTCAAGGTTGCGGTTCCTTTTACATCTTTTGGGCTTTCAAAAACGATTAAAGATTTGTCACCATCCTCTATCAATTCCAATGTGCGATTGGTTAAAAAACGCTCACTCGTTTGTCCATTCTTATTTTTGAGTGTCATTTTTAAATCCACTATTGAGCTTCCAAATCCTTCATCTGCTTTTTCAGCCGCTTTTGCAATCTGTAACCCCCGTTCTTCATTTGATTGTGCGTTAACACCTGTAATTGCTAGCATTAAAGCTGTTATTGGGGTAAAAAACTTTATTCTTTTCATTTTGTATAATTGTTTGTGTTTGTAATTTTTATTTGTCCAATTGTACCTGAGCTTTGGATATTTTCACAGCCTTCTCTTTTTCTTTGCTGACCAAAATCAATAATGAAGGCAAGAGGATAAAATCAATAATTAATGCAGCTATAATAATGATTACAGTTATTCGTGCCATATAGCTATTTAGGGCAAAAGAGGAAGTGGACAATACGGTAAAACCTGCCAATAGCACTACCGTTGTTGTTACTAAGGCTTTGCCCACAGTTTCAAAGGCATAAATGATTGCTGCCTTCGCATCGTATCCCATCTCTCTTCGTGCTCTTAAAAATTTGCTCATAAAGTGAACGGTGTCGTCCACAATAATTCCCAAAGTCATTCCAAAAACAATTACCATCCCAGTATTGATGGTTCCCTTAAGCAGGTACCAAAGACCAAATCCAACTAGGACAGGGGTAACATTTGGAATAATACTCAATAATCCCAACTTCAAATTCTTTAAGGCTATCATCAGTACTAGTGAAATAAGGATAAGTGCAATAATATTTCCCTTTACCATGCTATCAGCCTGTCTAAAACCCAGTTTGGAAAACATTAGGGTAGGGCTTACCGCAAGGGCATGCATGGATTCTGGCGCATTGTCTTTCAACCATTTTTCCGATCTTTCGGCAAATGCTATCATTTCCGCACTAGAATTGTTTTCAAGGGTTACGGTAACTCTGGATTCTGATTTGTCCACATTTATCTGGTTGTTCAAATCCAAACCAAAGGGAAGCGAAAGTTCATACAATAAAAGATATTGCGCAGCCTCTTCCCTATTCTTAGGAACCCTGTAAAAAGTTTCATCATCTCCATGCATAGATCGATTTACCCTCCGAGCAACTTCACTAAATGCATTGACATGCACTACTTCTGGTTGATCTTCCAGCCAATCTTCAAATTCGGTAAGTTTTTGTAGGTATTCGGGATTATTGATTCCTCCACTTTCTCCACTTCCAACTGATAATTCAACATTGTAAAACCCGGTTAGGTTTTCGTTTATAAAATCACTGTCTTGTCTAAATTGAACCGTCGTATCAAAATATTCAACAAATTCATCGTTAAACACATTTTTCCCTGCCAAAAAGGTCAATACAGCAATAACTACAATTGAAATTATAGTAAGCCTAACCGGTTGTTTTACAACGTACATTCCCAACTTGGTATACCACCCCATCTTTTCTTCTCTTTGTTCACGCACTTTTTTGGATTTCCAAATTGGAAAAATGGCCATCAAGGCTGGTAAGGTGGTAGTAGAAAATAAAAAAGCCATGCACATACCAAAGGCAACGATATTTCCTAAATCCCAAAACGGTGGTACATCCCCATAATTCAGGGTCAAAAATCCAATTACGGTTGTTAAGCTGGTAATGAATACGGGCATAAAGTTCAATCGCATGGATTCAACCAACGCCTCCTTTTTTTCCAATCCATCCTTACGAACCTTTTGAAGATAGGTGATAAGTATATGGATACTGTCCGCTACCGCCAACGTTAATATCATTGTTGGAAAAACGGCTGAAGGTGGTGTTAATTTGATTCCATTCAAGCCAATAAATCCTACCGCACTCATAATCGAGAATAGTACCACAATCAAGGTTGCAATGGTGGCAAAAATATTTCGGGTCAATACAAATGTTACGACCACAACGATTAACAGCATCAATAGCGTAAGCATTAAATCTCGCTGTGATGCTTCAAAAAATGCAGTGTTTAATGGAACCAATCCTGTTGTATAGACATCAAATTGAGGGTGGCTTTCCTTAAATTTGGATATCATTTCTCGGGTAGCTATCGTTACCTCAGGAATTTCTGCAGCACTATTTTCACCAGGTAAACGTACCGTAACATTTATGGCGGTTACACTTCCTTCCTCATTTATAATCCTATGAACCAAGAGCGGTTCCTTAAGTGCTTTTTCACGGATTTCCAGAATTTCTGCATCTGTTTTACTTGCTGAATCATAGGAAAGGTCGTCAACGTAAAGATCATCCGCATTTGCGCTTGTGTGCTGAAAATTGGTTACGGCATCTACTCGAGACGAATAAGGGGTATTCCATGCATCTGCTGTCAATTCTTCTATGGCAATGAGGTTTTCCCTAGTAAAAACATTGCCGTTTTTAGGAGCTAGGACTAAAATGATATTATCATCCTTGGTATATTTTTCCTGTAGTGCATCAAATGCCTCAAGTTCTGGATTGGATTCACTAAAAAAAACATGATAATCTCCATCAAATTCCATTTTCCCTTGGGAGCCAAGTCCCACGGCCAATAAAATGGTCAATAATAGAACAGGCCATTTATATTTAATTACAAAATTGGCCCAGTTTCTGGCAAATGCATTTGTTGCATTCTTTGTCTTTTGGATTGCGTTCATTTATTTAAGGTTTATTAATAGGTTTCTTTTTTGAGACGATTTGGATTGTTTTAATTGGACAAGGTTTTAATTATTATTTTTTACTAGTTGTCTGGTCAACTATTGTTTTTACAGTAAATATTATTATATATTCAAAATATTGGCTATTTAATAGATGACTGGTCATCTATTAAATTCATTAAAAAAAATTATTTCACAATAAGCCTTCGTATCATGGCTGTAAAATTATCAACCGGGTAAGAACTATTTTGTTCCTTCATTGATACCATAGCACCCCTACCTGCATCTTCAATAAACGCAGCCAAATCAATTGCATTAATCTTGTCATCAATTTCACCAGCTTCCTGTGCTTCTCGAATTACCGAAGCAATATGCTCATTCAATGCTTCAGTCTTCTTTTGGATCGCCTTCCTAATTTCTTCATTATGCTCGGCCATTTCATTTGACAGGTTGGATGCCAAACATCCCATTTTACAGTTAAAATGTTCCTTTACAACTTTAGTTCGGTACTCATAAAAATTCAAGATTCGTTGTTTGGGAGAAACCGATTTGTCATCAAGAATTTCCAAAGCTGGCGGACACATGATTTCAAAATACTTGCCGATAGCTTTTACCACAAAATCTTCTTTACTCTTAAAGTAGAAATAAAACGAACCCTTTGGGACACCCGCTGCCTGTACTATATCATTAACACTGGTAGCATTATACCCTTTAGACCAAAGAATTTGCATTCCTTTTTCCAAAAGAGTGTCACATTTTAATTCACCTTTAATAGTTTTAACCTCCATCTGCCGTCAAAGATATGACCAGTCGTCTAGTAAAACAAAAGCCTATCGTTGTTTTTCATCAAAATTAACATTTTAAAGTAATAGTATTAATTAAACTATTGTTTTTCAGAAATTTACATTTCCTTGTTTTTTTTATTCTCTTTTTACATTCCTCGAAATTCGATAAAAAAATTGGTTAACCAATTTCAGTGTTGTCACATTTATTCCCTATATTCGTTATCCAAAATTGGTTAACCAATTTTTTAAACCTTTCCTTATGGACTCTACCCGTAGAGATTTTGTCAAAAAAATTACTGCCTCAGCAAGCGCTGCCCCTTTCTTTACTTTCCCCTTTAATTCATGGTTACAAAGTGAAGACAGTAACAACAAACTAAACATTAGTATTTTTTCCAAACACCTTCAATTTTTGGACTATAAAACTACTGGAGAGATGGCTTCTGAAATGGGGTTTTCTGGAGTTGATTTAACCGTACGTCCTAAAGGACACGTGCTTCCGGAATTGGTAAAAACCGACCTGCCAAAAGCCATAAATAATATAAAAACTGGTGGTTCTTCCTGTAAAATGATTACCACCAGTATTGAAAGTGTGGACAATCCTTTGGATGTGGATATCATTGAAACGGCTGCTAAATCAGGAGTTGAATTTTACCGATCACATTGGTTCAAATATCAAGAAGGCAAAACCATGGATGCCTCTTTAGAGTTTTATCAAGAGGAAATAAAAAAACTTGGCGAACTCAATAAGCAAAACAATATTATTGGTTGTTATCAGAACCATGCTGGTACAGATGTTGGATCTGCTTTTTGGGAGATAAAAAAAATATTGGAAACAGCAGATTCCAACCATTTTGGGACTCAATATGATATTAGACATGCAATCGCCGAAGGTGGTTATTCATGGCAAAACGGTTTAAAACTTTTGCAGCCTCATATTAAAGTGATTGTTCTAAAGGATTTTAAATGGGGGAAGGTCAATGGAAAATTGAAAGCCTTAAACACCCCTATTGGAGAGGGTATGGTAGATTTTATAACCTATTTTAGGTTACTGAAAAAATATGGTCTACAACCACCCGTTTCCCTACACCTTGAATATCCGTTAGGTGGTGCCGAAAAAGGATTGTCAAAAATTACTGTAGATAAAAAAGTGGTATTTGATGCCATGAAGAAAGACCTTAACGCCGTTCAAACTTTGTGGGAACAGGCCTAACTGTCTTGATAACTAATATTAACTCAATCAAAAAACACTATACCGCTTTATGAAAAAACATTTAATTTTTGCACTACTCGCTTATTTGTTTATTGCCTGTAAAGAGCCTATTAACAATAGCTCAGTAAAGGTCAGCACTCCTGCAGAATTGGAAGAAGCAATTGCAAATGCCAGTCCTGGCAGTAAAATTGTTATGGCAAATGGTGTATGGAATGATTTGCAAATCCGATTTGTTGGAAAAGGAACTTCCAATAATCCAATAACTTTAAAGGCAGAAACTCCCGGTGAAGTAATTATTCAAGGAAAATCAGACTTAAAGTTTGGTGGTGAACATCTGATTGTAGACGGTCTATATTTCAAAAATGGTTATTCTCCTTCCTTCTCGGTAATTGAGTTCAAAATTGATGAAAACAAAGCCAATAATTGCCAAGTTACAAACTGCGTTATTGAGGGTTTTAATAAATTACAACGAAACCAAACCGATTTATGGGTTCTATTTCATGGAAGGAACAATACACTAGATCATTGCTATATTGCCGGAAAATCCAATCGTGGGCCGACTGTTAGAGTGGATCTTGACGGAAATGAAAGCATCAAAAATTATCATCAAATAGTTAATAACCATTTTGGTCCAAGACCTCCAAAAGGTGGAGCGAGCGCAGAGACCATACAAATTGGTACAAGTTCCACTTCAATGACTCCAAGCCACACTTTGGTGGCCAACAATCTTTTTGAGCACTGTAACGGAGAGGTTGAAATCATCTCTAGCAAGGCCAATTACAATGAATTCAGAGGCAATGTTTTTTACAAATCTGAAGGCTCTTTAGTGACAAGACATGGTAACTATTGCACTATCGATGGCAACTATTTTATAGGCGATGAAGACAATGAGAACATAGGCGGTATTAGAATTATTGGTACGGGGCATTGGATTACAAATAACTATCTGCTAAATCTAAAAGGACAAAATTTCAGAAGTCCGCTGGCCGTAATGAACGGCATACCAAAATCTTCGTTAAATAGATACAAACAGGTAACAGATGTTGTTGTAGCCCATAATTCATGGATTAACTGCAAATCTCCATTGCAGTTTGGAGTAGGATCTAATCTTAGTCAAAAAGATGTGCTTCCCGCTTCTGAAATTCGTTCTGCGGTACCCATACGAAGTACTGTAGCCAACAACCTTATCTATAATACAATTGGCGATGAAAGCCCCGTGGTTGCACATGATAAGATTGAGGGAATCAACTTTAAAAACAATATTATAAATAACCAAGGAACAACATTTAATACATTGGATGGGCTAAAACCCATTTCTTTTGAAATGAACTCCTTAACCGAAAATATCATGGTTCCATCGAATGATATTCAGGAAGATGTATTTGTTGGTTTTGAATTTGAGACTATTGATAAAGATCTATTTGGAAATTCAAGAGCGGACAAAAATGCTGTTGGAGCAGTTGTAAATAAAGATGTGGTCGATTCTAAAATTCTAGACAAATCAAAATATGGAACTGATTGGTATTCTATTAACAATACAACTGATACAAAGACCTTATCCATGGTATCACAAAATGATGATTTAGCTTCCAAAATAGCTGAGGCTGATGAAGGAAGTATCATATCCTTGGAAGCAGGAACATATCAGATTGAAAAATCCATTCCAATTGATAAAAAGATAACGATTCAATCCAAAGATGAAAACAACAAGGCAACCATCATTTATTCTGGTGGAGCGGAAACCCCCGCCTTTGAAATGAATCCGAAAGGAGAACTGACTCTGAGCAATCTTGCATTGAAAGGGGAAGACACCCAATATGCCTTTGCAAGCCTCAAGAAAAATATGTCGAGCCTATACAATCTTAAGGTATCAAATTGTGAAATAAGTAATTTTGATTATGTCCTGAAAGGCTATAAATTATCATTTTCAGAATATATTTCATTTGTTGGTTCTACATTGAAAAACTGTGAAAATGGAATAGAACTATCTGCCGAAACCGATGATAAAGGTGATTATAATGCAGAAAATGTGACCATTGAGAATTGCCAATTTGATAACATACGCAAAAATGTTATAGACTATTACCGAGGCGGGTATGACGAGTCAACGGTTGGTGGAACATTAATGGTAAGTAATAGTACTTTCTCAAATTGTGGTGCCAAGGAAGACAACGGCATTTTATTGAACACTTATGGAATAATCAATGTTGATATTTCAAAAAACACCTTTACCAATAATCCTGTTAAACTGGTTGCACTTTTATGGGGCGCCAAAAACAATACACATTCGGATAATGAAATCCGTAATTCAGGAAAATTGGTTGTTGAGGAAAACTTAAAGTTGAAATTGATGTATTGATTCAAATTTCAATCAGAAATCAAAAGTCACATATTCATATGCTTTCAAAAAATAAGATTAAACGACCTTATTCTTTAAGGTCGATGCTGGTATACTTGCTTCTTGGAGCAATGGCGCAAACAAACGTTCTTGCCCAGGACTTTCCCAGTGATAAAGTAGTCTCGATTGAAAAACTATCCCATTATTTAAAGGATGATGTAAAAAGTCAGCTGGTAAAACAAGGTGAATTCACTACAGAGAAACTAGCGCTATACCTAAGAGCGAAGTTTTCAGAGCGTTTTTTTTATGATTGGCAAACCGTTGATGACCGATTTGTTTTGTACAATGGAATCTATAAAAATCAAAATAGCCATAAAAATAGAGCCTTGCATCACATGGGTAAATACCAAGATTCCACACAATGGGCCCTGCCATTTAATTATCTAAATGGGGAAGCGGTAAATGCCTATGCTTTACGCCATTTGGCAAGGCAACATAAAATGGTGGATATCGCATTTCTGTATTTTAATGATGGAAAAGACCCAAAGTATATTTCATATTTTGAAAAGCAGATGCGCTCCCTGAACCACGCCCTTTCCATTGGTGCTTACGAAAAAATTAAAGATGGAAATGGGGTCTATGAGGTATTCAGATCTGGATACCGTATTTTAAATTGGCTCCGAATCCATACTATGTTTTTGGGTGAAAAGGAGTATTCATACCAAGATCAGTTATACACCATAGCTACTTTGCTACAACACGGGGAACATTTGTACGAGCGCAATGCTAAATTTAATTCCGGAAATCACCAAACAAGAGGCATGTCGGCGCTCGCCATGTTATCCATTTTACTTCGTGATTTCAAAGGAACGGACAAATGGTTTGAAAGAGCCATGAAACGGTTGGAGGAGCATCTTTTGAGAGAAATCAATGACGATGGTTTTCAATTTGAACGCTCTGTGCATTACCATATGAGTGATATCAACAATTATTTTTATGTCTATCAACTAGCTAAAATTAGTGGGATTGAGGTTGGCCTTGTTTGGGAAGAAAAATTACAATCACTGTTCACCACATTGGCTAAAATTGCATATCCCGATAAAACTGCTCCGGTGCTTCAGGACGATACCGAAATACCATGGGGAGAAAAGAATGAAATTGCCGGTGTGATGACATTGGGCTACCTGCTCTTTGAAGACCCTGAACTGGGCTACTTTGCAGATAATCATGTAGATGATAGCATGTATTGGTTTTTACAAAAAAAGCAATTGGATCTGTTGGAAAATATAGACAAAGAAAAACCGGATTATGGTTCTTTATTATTTCCTGACACCCATTATTATATAATGCGGCAAGGGTGGAACAAAAATGATAAGGTCATGACCATAAGCGCAGGACTAGATCCAGATAAACCAGATCATCAACATGGGGATATGTTGGGCATACAAGCTATTGCAAATGGACAGGTGATTTTGCCAAATTATCAAGTGCGCTACTCCTTAAAGGATTTTGAACTTTTTAAGAACTCTATGGTCAAAAATGTGGCCTTAGTGGATAATGAACTCCAAGGAAAACAATGGACCTCCAACAAAGGGGGAAGTGGCTTTGGAAAATTCGCAGAACTACCAAACCCAAAAACAATAACCTGGGAAAGCAATACTGATTTTGACCTTTTTGTTGGCAGCCATGACGGATTTGAAAATGTGGGTGTCTCTTACTCTAGGCAAGTGATTTTCGTTAAAGATGATTTATGGATCATTAAAGATAACTTTGAATCTGACGCATCACATATCTACAAACAAGTATGGCAAGGACATTATACCACAGAACAAGGAGCTAATCTCATCCGCTCCACTTTTAATGATGCAAGCGGATGTGACATTCTTCAGCTAAACCCAGCGGATAAAGTGGAGAGTTCAGGGGCACGAGGCAAGCAGTGGTCTGTAGTATCCAAAGAAAATCAGAAAAATTTCAGCTTTGCCACGGTCATTTATCCCTATAAAGGATATAGCAATCGAATAGATGAAACCAATGAAAATTTAAGCGTCGGTGACTGGAGCATCAATTCCGAAAATTGGGAACTAGAAGGAAAAAATCCAAGCACACTTTCTAAGGCTGACGCCTCATATTGTTTGAATGTTTCAAAAATTACCAAGGACGAATGGCAGATTGAATTCAATGAAATCGGTGATGTCTACATTAACATCACAAGCAATGGTATGACGATATCCAACATTGGGAATAAAGCAATTTCCATTTCATCTGCCAGTTTTGAAATTGAGAAAGAAAAAAGAATCCTTAAACCGGGTGGTCAAGTTGTTATCCAATTTATACGTAACTGATTTTTGGTCATAAGAAGAAAGGAAGATTGCCCAAATCCACATTTCCTCCAGAGATAATGATTCCTATCTTTTTGTTCGTAAAGAATTCCTTTTCCTTTAACAAGGCGGCTAAGGCAACCGCTGAAGAAGGTTCGCAAACAATTTTCATACGCTCCCAAATCAATCGCATGGACTCAACAATTTCTTTTTCCGTTACACGAATTATTCTTTCAACATCTTCCTGAATAATCGGAAAATTTACATCTCCCAACTGGGTTTTAAGTCCATCAGCAATTGTATTCATAGCCCTATTTGATTCGATAACGCCGCTTTGTAAAGACCGGTACGCATCATCTACTTCAAAGGGTTCACCTCCAATTACCTTACAACCATTTCCAAAGTATTTTCCTGCTAAAGCAGTACCTGCTATTAAACCACCCCCACCTACGGGTGTAAAAATACTCTCCAAATCTGGATACTCCTCCAATAGTTCTTTTGCCGCCGTTCCCTGCCCTAAAATAACATCCATATCGTTGGAAGGGTGCAAAAAGGTAGCTCCTTTGCTTTGCTCAATTTCCAACGCTGCAGCTTCTCTGGCTTTAAGCGTTGGTTCGCATATAATTATTTCTCCCCCATAACCTTTTACCGCATCTTTTTTGACTTGTGGTGCATTGGAAGGCATAACAATGTATGCTTTTACTTCCAAACTTTTAGCAGCCAAAGAAAGTGCTTGGGCAAAATTACCTGAAGAATGCGTTACTACACCTTTGGTTCTCTGCTCTTTTGACAATTGCATGATTGCATTGGTCGCCCCTCTCATCTTGAATGCTCCCATTTTTTGAAAATTCTCACATTTAAAAAAAAGGGAGGCCTCAGCAATTTCATTGATCAACTTGGAACTAAGGACCGGGGTATTATGAATGTAGGGCCCAATTCTTTTGTGAGCTTTGATAAGGTCTTTTTTATGCATAATCTGAAGGCCTTCTAGTTTATTTTAAAACAAAGACTATAGTATAAAGATAGGGACTCGCTTTGTTATTATAGCGGCGCTTCCAAATCCCAAACCAATGGAAGTACAAAATATACCACTACAGTTAAAATTAGGATAGATATAATATTCAACCAAAACCCTTTTTTGACCATATCATCCATTTCCAAATAGCCCGAGCCAAAAACAACAGCGTTGGGTGGTGTTGCCACAGGAAGCATAAAGGCGCAAGATGCTGCTAGGGTAGCCCCAATCATTAAATAATAGGGATGTACACCAAGTACTGGGGCCAATGAAACCAATACCGGAAGTAATATAGCGGTAGTTGCAATATTTGAGGTAAGCTCGGTCAAGAAATTTACAATAGCTATCAAAATAAGTAACAGCAATACAAATGGCAATGTTTCCAGTGCTGTTAATTTTCCTCCAATCCACTCGGCCAATCCACTGGATTCAAATCCGAGGGCCAAAGCCAAACCGCCACCAAATAAGAGTAAAATTCCCCAAGGTAATTTCACGGCATCTTTCCATAGAATCAGTTTTTTATTTTTCTCACCTGAAGGAAGTAAAAAAAGTATAATTACGGAACACATGGCAATGATGGTATCGTCAATGGCTGGGATGAACTTTTTGAGCAAAAAGGACCTTGATATCCATGCAAAGGCGGTAAGCGCGAACACCGCTGACACCATTTTTTCCTCAAAAGTCATTTTACCCAATGCTTTCAGCCTTTTGGAAATCTCTTCTCTCCCACCCGGAAATTCCTTTTGTTTAAATTTAAAAGCAAAGCGTGTTAAATAGCACCAACACAAAAACAATAACAGGGCAGCAATTGGAAAGCCCAAACCAAACCATTCGGAAAAGGTTATTTCTTTTCCAAAAGTTGTTTCCACCACCCCAGCCAAAACTAGGTTGGTCGGTGTTCCTATTAATGTTGCTATACCCCCGATAGATGCACTATAGGCTATGGACAACATTAAAGCTTTTCCAAAAATTTTATTTTCATTTTCAACGGTTGCAGGATTATCGTTCAGTTGGGAGACAATCGCCATAGCTATTGGTAAAATTATTACGGTAGCCGCCGTATTGGAAATCCACATGGACAAAAAGGCCGTGGCTAGCATAAAACCAAGAATGATATTGATAACATTTGTACCGATAACATTGATGATTGATAATGCAATCCTTTTGTGAAGGTTCCATTTTTCAATGGCGATGGCCAAAACGAATCCACCCATGTACAGGAAAATGTATTTATGACCGTACGAAGTCGCCGTTGTGGTGAGGTCCAATCCACCAGTCAATGGAAAAAGTATTAGCGGCAGTAAAGCGGTCACATAAATAGAAACAGCTTCGGTAACCCACCAAATTGCCACCCATGCAACAGTTGCCAACACAGCATTTGAAGAAGTATTTAGCCCTTCGGGATGAAAAAAAAACAGAATATAAAAAAAAGAAAGAGGTCCAAGAATTCGACCTATAAACTGTTTTGAAATTTGCATAGTTAATTTTTTAAAATGAAATCCACCCCCGCTTTCGAATGAATTTCCGTCGTATTAAAAATAGGTACATCTAGGTCTTCTGGAAAAATCATTAGAGGAAATTCCGTGCATCCCAAAACTACACCCTCTGCTCCTTGGTCGATTGAGCTTTTGATAATGTTCAGCACATATTCCTTTGATTGTTCAACTATTTTACCGTAGGTAAGCTCCTCATGGATAATTCTGTGCAATTCACCAATAACCTCTTGCTCTTTGGGAACTATAATTTCAATGCCATTTTCTTCAATGCGTTTAGTGATAAAAGTTTCTTCCATACTATACTTGGTTCCAATAAAAAATACCTTCTTCAGTCCCTTTTCACGAATCTCATTTGCCGTGGCATCTGCTATATGGATTACAGGGACATCGAGGTTTTGTTGAACGGCATCAAACACCTTGTGCGGGGTATTGGCACAAAAAAGTACTGCATTTGCGCCTGCTTTATTCAGGTTTAGACCTGCATTCACCAGCATATGTGCAATGGAATCCCATTTATTTTCTTTTTGGAACCGATGGACTTCGGCCTGATTAAGTGTGTAAACCAACAAAGGAGGGTTTGTATTATTTCCAAAATGATTATTTACAGATTGGTTTATCATACTGTAATAATCTATTGTTGAATGCCATGAAGTTCCACCAATCAACCCCAATACGTTCATTTTTTCATTATCCGTCTCTAAACCTATCTTTTTTTCAGTTGTGTTGGTTATTGACTGTTTACATGATACATAGCCTAAAATCAAAAGGCAAAAAAAGTATTTTTTCATAAACCGATATTCTAAAAATGGCGTTATAATTCTTTAACGATGGTTACCTAATTAAAACTGAAATAGTCAAGACATCAATTGCCTTTCCCAAGCAGTTCAATCCATTCATTAGCATACCCTATATTTCTAACCCCATTTGAATGTGCTCTTTTTCCAATAGGCACCTCCAAATCTAAAGCATAAATATTTTTATCTGGAATATTCATTGCTTTATACGTTTTGAGTATTGTTGCCGCCATTGGTTCTTTTACGTGGTAGGTGCCATACCAACGATCCATGGGTGTCACGCTACTTTTTGAATACCAGTCTGCTATTTTATTTTTTGCCGAATAATCCCATCCGCCAGAAAAATCAATGACTCTGGCAACAAGGTGGGTCTTTGCAATAAATGCTGACATTCCACCACCTTGGGACTGGCCTGCAAGTGCAATTTCTTGCCACCCTGGCTTACCATTTTCCAAATAACGGCTCCAATTTCCTTCTTTATCATTCTTAGAAAGGTATATTAAAAGCTTGGTAAGACGATTTACAATAGCATCATACGGTTTATCATCGATAAGTGAAAAAATTGTATCCCCATATACCCTCCTATTTCTAAATTCTTCGGCACAATTGGAATTTTGCACTAAATTACCCTCCTTGCATATTCGTGCTATTGCCGGAGTGTTTATGTACGAAAGATTGATTACCGAATATCCTTGTTGAATAGCCGTGTAAAACAATTGCTTTGGCCCTTTTAAAGCAATACCATTCGTTCCTGGTAAAAAAAGCAGTAGTTTTCCTTGTTTAATAGTTGGATTATAGGCTATAAAATGGGGCGTGTCCGCATTTTTAATCCTTGAATCCGTTTTTGAAGGTTTAACGTTCAAAACAATATTCGGACTGGGAAATAACGTATCCTCTTGAGCAATAGAACTGATGGGCAAAAGCCACATAAAAATCAATAAAAGAAAATAGTACTTCATTGCCCTTGTTCAATAGGTTAAGTTAACTTTATCAAGCTTCTACCTCTACAACACATTCCACTTCAACCGCCTGCGCTCTTGGCAATGTGGCCACACCAATAGCAGCCCTAGCATGGATTCCTTTTTCACCAAAAACCTCAACCATTAAGTCTGAAAAGCCATTGATGACCTTGGGTTGTTCTATAAAATCAGGAGTCGAATTAACAAAAGCCAGTACTTTAACTATGCGTTTTACCTTTTTTAAATCGCCGAGCATTTCTTTAAGCACAGCTATCTGGTTAATGGCGGTCAATCGAGCTCCTTCATACCCTTTTTCTATGGAAATATCATCTCCCAATTTTCCAGTAATCTCTACCCCATTTGCGTATCTTGGTCCTTTTCCGGCCAAGAATATAAGGTTTCCCGTTCGTACTCCATTAACATAGTTGGCCACGGGATTAGGTGCTGCGGGAAGCTCAATATTCAATGTTTTTAATCGGGCTTCTGGGTCATAATTTTTATCGCTCATTTTTAAGGTCGATTTGGTTTAAAGTCTGCAGCTTTCCATAATGGCTCACTTTCATAATAATTTCCATTTGTAATCACCGCTGATACTGTTCTTAAATTAGTAATATCTTCAAGAGGGTTTTTCTCTAAAATTGCAATGTCAGCTTCTTTTCCTATTTCCAAAGTTCCTGTTTCCGAATCCATTCCCATTGCCTTTGCAGGAATAATTGTAGCTGTTTTAATAGCTTCCAGAGGAGTAAGCCCACCCAACTTTTGATAGGTTTCTATCTCTAGATACAATCCAAACACAGGAACAATATTATCCGTTCCAGCCACTATTGGTATTCCAGCTTTATAGAACTGACCTAATATTTCCATGCCTTTAGTATAATCAGCCTTAGCACTTTCTGCCCTTTCAGGAGAAACTCCGCTTCTAAATCGTTTTCCCTCAAATAACTCATAAGCAATTCTTCCTATATCAGGTTCTACGACTTCCCCAGGTGTACCCTTTGGAAGGTACCTTACAACTTCCAAAGCAACAGTTGGGTCCAATACTGTTTTATGTTTTAGAAGAAATTTGATGGCTTTATCTATCCGTTCTTGACTTACATCATGGTTCCCCAAATACAGTCTACTCTGAGCTATTTTATCTACATCCGGAAAAAGTATGGACAAAATTAAAGAACGATGACTTAACATATCCATACCACCTTCAATAGCTATCTTTGCATTTCCTATGGCTCTGGGAACATGTCCTGTCACAGTCATTCCCCTCTTGTGGGCTTCATCAGAAAGTACAGGGACTATTTCTGATTCAACGGAAGAATATATTTTAATTTGTTTGTATCCATTTTTATGGTACAGTTCTACTACCTTTTTTGCCTCTTCAACAGATCTAGCCCTAATAACACCATTTCCTCTTATACCAGGCCCGTCTGTCATACCTGCCAGGAGAATATCGGGACCCATTGCTCCATCTTTTGTAATGGCATCCCTAAAGGCTGTTGCAAATTCTAACTCGTTGCCATTGTCTCTAATTGTTGTAACCCCACCTGCTAAATAAGCTGGAGCCCATTGCACTTGATTGGAATGCGCATGCATATCCCACAAACCTGGCATCAATGTTTTGCCTTTTACATCGATTATCTTAGCTCCTTCGGGTATTTTTATGACTCCTTTTTTTCCTATTTCTTTTATCCTGCCATCCTCAATAATAAGAATCATATCTTTTTTGATATGCTCACTTAAGCCATCAAGTATATCACCCCCAACCAAAGCTATTACCGGATAATCAGGGCCCTTTAGTGCTTCGGTATAATCGGACAGCTGATCTATTTGTTCCGTAACATTTCCGGCAATAAAAGTGGGCAAGGCTTCCTCATACCCCTTTCTGATCATTTCACGAATCTGTGTATTGGCCTTTACCAGGGCAATGAGGTTCTTTGATTCATCTAACCAAACGGTTCTTCCTCCCCAGTTAATCCCTTCGGTAACATAGCGGTCTAAAACAATTTCCCCACCTTTTATGTTTATAGTATCCTTGCCTGTATGTGTAATGGATACCTCGCCTCTTGGAAGTGTAGGTATGTTTTTCTCGCCATGCTCAAAATAATAGTGATAAAGCATGATTTCTATACCCGCAGGAATATTGCTATGCAATGGAAAATAATCTGTTGTAATTTCCTTGGTTACAACATCGAAGTCTTTCTCCCAAACCGAAATCTTATCAGCAGAACGTTCCACTTTCAAAATATTGGTAGTGTCATCATTCGCTATTCGTTGATTATTGTAATAAAAAGGAATCAAGTCCTTGGACAAACGTAATTCGGATACCACACCAGTAATTCGACCTCTTTCGTTTTCTCCTTGTAGGGATTTTACAATGATGGAATCTTTAGTGGATGTAATACTATAGGTCTCCTCTCCAATGCTTGATTGTCGTCTGAAAACCAAAAATGCTCCTTCTTCATTGATATCATCCCATCGCGAAGGCTCTGAAATACAGGAGCTAAAAAGTGACAATGCTACAATTCCAAAAATGACAAATCGAGAATATATACTATTCATTTTCATGTTTTTCATTTGATTTTTCAAGGAAACTTAGGTGTATACCGGTTAAAATAAAAGAGATTTAGTTCATCTGAATTGCTTTCCATAATGTCAGGCTTTTTGTCCCCGTTTAAATCATGAATCGTTATGTCATAAGTATTGAATTCTTTATTGCTTAATGTATTTTTTTCCCATTTACCACCATTGTCAGTATTTATAAAAAACGTGTTGGGAGCGGCGAAATTCCCTATTACAATATCTGTATTGCCATCCATGTTCAAATCACCTACACTTATGGAATATGATTTATCGGAACTGGAATCGAACGTTACTTTCCTTTCGTAGGTTTGGTCCTTATTGCCAAAATAAATGACATTGGGCTCTCCAATGTTTGCGGTAACGATATCCAAGAATCCATCTTTGTCCATATCCGCTATGGCAACAGACCTTGTAATATCGGTACCTGTTCCGTAGGGTACTTTTTTTGTGAATTTCAAATTCCCATCATTGAAGTATACAAAGTTGGGTTGGTCATCTCTATTGGCCAAAACAAGATCGAGGTCACCATCACCATCCATATCGGCTACTTCTACGTCAATGGTTGAGTCTTCCTTATTTCCAAAACCAATGGAAGTAGAAAATGTTCCAGTACCATCATTCAAACATATTTCGTTCTCACTACTTCGGTTTGTAATCAAAATGTCTATGTCGCCATCGTTGTCAAGGTCGGCTGTTACAATATTTCTTGTGTGGTCATACTTTTTTCCAAAACTAGAAGCTTTAGTAAAATTCCCTTTTCCATCATTTATAAAAATGTAATTGGGAGCCATATCATTACCAACAGCCACGTCCAGATCGCCATCATTATCAAAATCGGCTAGTTCCGTTGAATAACTGGTTTCTTGTTCATCACCCAAAATTTTTGAAACTGTAAAAATTCCTCTCCCATCATTTAAAAAAATACGGTTTTGACCCGGCCAGTGCCTTCCGTTGGCCACTAAAACATCTATATCCCCGTCGTTGTCAATATCACCCAATCCAATGGAAGCGGTGCGTTCCTTATAGGTTCCCAAAATCAACCTGCCACTGGCAAAAAAGTCTTTGGTCTGACTGTTCGCAATAAGCATTGAAAGGGAAAACAGGAAAAATATCTTAAGTTTCATAGTGTCTATTTACATCAATTAAAGTGTTGAATTCCCATTGATTCGTACAATTCCTTGGCATAATAAAGGTTTCCACCCTTCATTGTCCATTCTACATTTCTTATATCGCTAATAGTATCCACTGGATTTCCATCAATTAGAATGAGATCCGCTTTTTTACCTGCCACAATGGAGCCATATTCTTCCGATACGCCCGTAAGCTTCGCAGATGTTATTGTGGCCAGTTTTAGAACTTCTGACGCAGGAATACCCGACTTCTCGTAGAGTTCCAATTCCCGGTGGTACAAAAACCCAGGCAGGCCGTCAGTGCCTGGAACAATATCAACCCCTTTTTGGAAAAGGTCATGGACCACGTTTAGCATATTATCATGACTCCTTTTGTACAAAGGGGCGGTCTCCTCGTTTTTGGGAAGTCCGCCTGCATAAAATGCACGCTGGTTGATAATCGGCAACCTATTCATAATTGTATTATAGGTAGGGCTGGGTTGTCCTTTTTGAGAAACGAACATGTTCTCGAATATAGAGATCGTAGGATCTATCAAAATGTCATTTTTTTTGAGTAAATCGACAAAATCAAGATATTCCTTGGAAGTTAAATCGAGATTGGCCCCATGTTGGGCCACCATGGTAAACCGCAAGGGCGTTCGGGTATCGATGGTATCCGACAGAAAATTAAGGAACAACATATTCATATGCTGAATTTCATCATACCCCTGGTCAATGGCCTGTGAGGCGGTCATGAAGGATGGAATGTGCCCACATACACGCATGCCCAGTTCATGTGCTTTATCAGCCATTGGCTTGACCCATTCCGGCTTGATTGAGCTGTACAATTTGATTTGGTCATAGCCCAAATCTTTATACACTTGAATTTCAGCAAGGCCTTCTTCAAGATTGTTGATCACATTGCGCTGGTTGGCATAGGGCCCCGGTCCGTCAATGATGCCACAGAAGGTCACGATACGCGGGCCGATAATCTCGTTGGCATTGAACTGGTCACTCAGTGTTTTGAGCTGCTTGTTGTTTGCCAAGTCGCGAACGGAGGTTATACCACCAGCCACGTGCAACAAGCCCCTGAACTTGCTGTTATGCGTATGCATATCAAACATGCCGGGCATTAAGGTCTTGCCTTCACCTTTAATGATTCGGGTATTCTCAGGTATCTTTTTTTGTGCTGACGGACGTACGGCCTCAATGGTTTCCCCGTCAACAAAGACGTCTTGGTTGGGCAATAGCTTTCCTTCCGAGGTAAAAACATTTACGTTTTGAATAACCACCTTGTTGATGGGTACGGTTAGTTTTTGAGTGATGTCCATCAAATAAACATCCTCAACACTGTCCTGTAGTTTTTTGAGTGCTGTTCGTTTTTCCTTGTAATCTTCACGAATCACATGCAGATTTCCAGAAATGCTGGCAACCATTTCATTGCCATCCATCCACAAATATGTAGGATTCATGTCCAACCCTTTAATCATCAACAAATCAAGTGATATACTGTCCGAAAGTGTTTGGGGGAATATCTCAACAAGTTCTGCTAAACCTCTTGGATATAGCTCCACTTTTTTGTCGGGCGAGGTAATCAACAAGCGGGCAAGAATTTCATAGACCGCAGGGGAGCCATCATACCGAAAATAGAGTTCGCTACCATAAAAATCTCCTTGGGTGGATTCTTTCGGATTGGACCAGGTTGCAGCACTGTTTCCAGTGGAAAATTTCTCATCTACAGGTACTTTTCGGTAATTGACACCTTTTATAGTCTGTTTTGAAATAAAGTTTTGGTCGTTCAACGTAATTTTCTCCGAATACTCCGGGCCACGACCTCTATCTGTATACGTATAGTAAAATTCAAAACTGTTCTCCCCAGTTGGCCATTTTTCATATTTCCCAGCCAGATTTTCCCGAAAAACAACCTCATACAGGACTTTTTCAGAGCTGTTTACCTCAGACTTATATGCCTTTTTGCAACCAATGGCAAAAATCACAACCAAAAATGAACTGATAATACCGTTTTTCATGATCAAATAAAAGTGTTCTTAACTTGTATACCGATATCTAATGTGGGAGCATTAGGATTTTAGGGTTTCCCGATAATACCGCAGCCAGTTCTGACCCAATATTTTTTCAATATCCCCAGTACTATACCCTCTTTTGTCCAAGACCCGTGCTACATGCAAATAGCGTTTCGGACTCTCCAATTCCGGAATCCACGGCTTCCAACGTACTTGATACGAGGGTTTAAATCGGGTTAAACGTGGTACATACCAATTTTCTCGGGTAGCACCAGTAGCTTCCAATCCCTGAATTGCAAAATCTGCCGCTACACCTACATGATCAATTCCAGCAATCTTAACCGCATGATCAATATGGTCCACATACGTTTCCAAAGTTGTTTTACCTCCTGGGTCAGGACCAATCATATAGCCCAAGCAGATAATACCCATCATACCTCCCTTGTCCGCCATAGCCCTGATCTGTTCATCGGTTTTGGAACGTGGATGATTTTTATAAAGGGCTTCGCACATGGTATGATTGAAAGAAACTCCTGCTTTGCTAAATTTTATACCATCATTGGTAGTTTGTCTTCCGCAATGGGATAAATCTACAATTATGCCCAATTCGTTCATGCGTTCAACTACCTCAACACCAAAATCTGATAACCCAGCATTGGTGCGTTCGGTACATCCGTCCCCCAAAAGATTCCGTTGATTGTAACTCAATTGTATCCAACGTGTTCCAGCATTGTAAAGTGTATCAACATTCTCCACAGATTTCTCCACCATAGTGGCATTTTGAAAGCCCAATAAAACAGCTGTCTTATTTTCTTTCTTTGCCTGAACAAAGTCTTCTGCTTCATTCGCATATATTAGCTTATCCCCATGCTCCTCTATCCGGTTCCTCCAATCGGCCAAGGCTTCCATGGCCACCTTTAGATTGCTTGATGGCAAAGACGCACTAAAACCGGTATAACCAGACTGCGCAAGAGCCTCAAAAGATTCTTTGTTCCAACCTCTTGGAATGATCAATCCATCTATTACTACAGCCTTTTTATAAAGCTCGTCAATAGTACTATCCTGAAGTTTGGATAATGATGTTTCCAATAAGCTTTCCCCATTCCCTGTTGGTATTGATTCCAAGATTGAAGTTAGAGAATAGGCAATCTGTCCTGGAAACAAAAGCCCTAGGGACAACAATTTTGTAAGATTTCTACGATTTTTTTCCAAAACTATGCGAAGTTATCATTAGCATTACTCTGTTCTTTTGAGCGAAAATCCATAGTGTCATTTATTGGATTTACATATATATAAACATTTTTGAAATACATTGAAGAAACTTTTAAAAGTTTCTTCAATGTATTCTTATCAACACTTCTATCCATGGAATTAATATCCAGGATTTTGTTCGATATTCGGATTAACATCCGTTTCATTTTGTGGTATTGGTAGTATAACCGTTTCACTAGCATATGGAATCAAACATGTTTGAGATGTACAATTGGTACGCACAACATCCATTTTCTTCCGCATTAAATCCCACAGTCTTTGTCCTTCAAATGCCAATTCCAATCTTCTTTCCAGAAAAATGGCATCATCCAGAGCATCTCCAGTATCCGCATTATCAGCTGCTGCCGCAACTGCGCGTTGGTGCACCGCATCTAAATCATCTTGGGCTCCGGCAACATTTGTTCCTAATTCCGCCCTAGCTTCTGCTCTTATGAGATACACTTCAGCCAAACGAATAACCTTAACATTGTCAAAACCATTGATATCTGGGTATTTAATCATCCTATATGGGGCAAATTCGCCTATGAGTAGGGGATCTTCTTCAAAAGTGCTTAATCTTGCATCTTCAGTTTCATATAAAGAAACTACATCGTTAGAAGGCAAGTAATCTCCAAATATTTCGGGCAGATATAATCCAGCCAGACCTCCACCTCCAACATTATCAGCTTCGGTCATCGATATTTCAAAAATGGATTCCGAACTGTTATCATTGGTCCACAAATCATAATAATTAGCGTTTGAAACCAAGTTATATTCACCTGAACCTATTACATCTGTTGCCATAGCTTCGGCATTGCTCCAATCTTCCTTGTACAAGTATACCCTTGCCAATAATGCTTTTACAGATGTTGAAGACAATGTGTTGGAATTTCCACTTCTGGAATCGCTATCCATTAATGAAATTGCCATAGTCATATCTGAAATCACCTGATTATAAACTTCGTTGACAGAATTTCTGGATGGTTCCCCAGTAGAATCAAATTCCAATACAATTGGAACTCCCAAATGACTGGCATCGGCAGTAAATGTATAGTGCTGCGCAAAAAATCGAACCATATCGAAATAAATTAAACCTCTTAATGCGTAAGCTTCACCTATAATATGATTCTGTTCATCTTGTACTGCATCTGGTACAACTACTTCAGAATTGATAATTGCATTTGCCCCATTTATTCCTGCATACATTGTGGTCCACAAACTATTTGCATCACCATCTGAAACTCTAACAATATGCTCTGCGTAATCCTCAATTCTGTTGGCCTGCGCATTTTGTTTAACATCATCCGCCATGACATCTGGAATTAAAAGCATGTAGCGTCCATAATACTCCGAACCAGAAATTTCATTGTACAAACCTGTTATGGAAGATTCAAAGTCTTCGAGATTTGTTAAAGCCTCGGAATTCTCTACAGCTTGCTGCAGTGGAAGTTCTAAAAAAGATTCTGAGCAAGACAAAATAGTGAATGAAACTACTGTCAATAGTGCTATTATATATTTTTTCATTTCTTTCAAATTTTAAAGTTGAATATCTAAACCAAGAGCTATTGTCTTCAGTGCTGGTGTTTGGCCAGTATAGCTACCATTAATGGCTTGCTCAGGATCAATGTAAAGAATATCCTCTTTTACGAACGTCAGTATATTGGTTCCCCTAGCAAAAATCCTTATGGAACTTAGATTTAATTTTGAGGTAATTTCTTCTGGGAAATCATAGGCCACAGTCAAATCTCTTAATCTTAGATAACTGCCATCATATAGCCATCTGGAGTTATTGGATTCTCCACTGCCAGGACTACCGCCCCAAATGAATTTTGGTGCCAATGCATCCGTTTTACCAGGCACCCATCTATTGTCGTAAATGAATGTTGCCGTACTTCTTGGTGTTAACCTACCATCTGCTAGACTACCACGAGCTCTAGCATCAAATATGTGATTTCCATAAGAGTAAATAAAATTAGCGCTCAAACTGATTCCTTTGTAGGTAAGAAGTGTATTAAAACCTCCAAAAAAGTCTGGAGTTGCCGTCTTACCATCAAAAAACCGTTCAGCTTCGCTCAAATCGTTCGTAATTGTTGTTTTGGTAGCATCGGTATACCACTGTGGGTCTCCATTATCTGGATTTACGCCCGCCCAATTAAATAAATAAAACGATTGAAAATCTTGACCTACTTCCCTTCGGTATGCTCCTGAGTTAAAGTCCGACTCAAGTTTTGTGATTTCATTTTTCAAAAATGTGGTATTGAAACCAACATTCCATGAAAAATCTTCATTATTGATAACATCTACATTTAAACTCAGTTCTAGACCAGAATTGGTCATATCACCAAAATTTTGGGTGAGATTTGTAAATCCTGTTGTACGTGAGATAGGTACATTCAATATCAAATCGGAAGATGTCCGCTTAAAATATTCCACTGTACCACTTACTTTAGAGAAAATGCTAAAATCCAGACCTATATTAAAATTTTCTTGAGTCTCCCATCCTAACTGTTCACTTTCTATCTGAGCGGGGAATCCACCAGGACTTCCGTCATAATCTTGTCCATAATTGTAAAATCCTTGATATGCATTATTGCCAATTCCCGCGTTTCCAATAACACCCCATGAACTTCTTACTTTAAGTAAATCCAAAAAAGAAATATCATTTAAGAAACTTTCATTTGATGCTACCCAACTTCCCCCTACGGAATAAAATGTTCCCCATCTATTATCAGGTGCAAATCTTGATGACCCATCACGTCTAATGCTGGCAGAAAGAAAATATTTGTTATCATAGTTATAATTTGCCCTTGAAAATACAGACGCGAAAGTATATTCAGATTTTGAACCACTAATAGCAAATTCTGCCGATGCGCTGTTTAATGTTCTCAAGCTTTCGTTGGGAAACTGTGTCCCAGAAGCACTAAACCGTTCACTTGTCGTTTTTTGCGCCTCATAACCTGCCAATAAGCTTAGGTTGTGTGCAGACCCAAATGTTATATTGTAATCCAAAGTTTGGGTACCCACCCATGTTCTAATTGCTGTTTGTGCTTCATATGCAGAACCTCCTGCATTTCTCCCTCCTCCATATCTTGGGTTTTGGTATCTAGATTCGTTTAGTGAAAGTAAATCGAAATTCCATTGCGAACGAAAGGTTAAATCTTTTATTGGATTTATTGATATTGCAAAATTGTCAATAACACGTATTTGTTTGTTTTCCCATAAATCATCTCCACTTAAACTACCCACTGGGTTTGCTCCACCAAGGGGAAAATAATTGGCATGATCTCCGTTGAACCTACCCTGTTCATCATAAATGGGAATGAGTGGGGAAAGTTCCAATGAATTTTTAAAAGGATTGTTAAAAGACCCTCCATCAAAAAAGGTATTTGATGTAAGGTTGGATACGGATATATTATTAGATACTGTTAAATAGTCCGTTGCCTTAAATTCTACATTGCTACGCGCACTTAGTCTTTTGAATCCTGACCCTATAATATAGTTTTCTTGATCAAAATAGGCTCCTGAAAAGAAGTACTTCAATTTGTCTGTTCCTCCACTTGCGCTTAGGTCATAACTCTGGGTTATTCCTGTTCTTGTAATGGCATCCAACCAATTGGTATCCGTTGGCTCCCCAGTAGTAGGATCTATCAATTGCTGAAAGGTTGCATCAAATCTAGCTTGCGCCTCTGCAGGTGTATCCCCCCTATTGATGTATCCTTCTAAATACAACTCTGTATACTGTGCTGCATTTAATGGTTTTAGGATGTTATTATATGCTTGTGAATTAAAACCAGTCAGTGCCTTAAACGTGATTTTTGGTTTTCCGGATTTCCCTGATTTTGTAGTAATCAAAATAACACCGTTCGCCCCTCTTGAACCATAAATTGCAGTTGAAGCTGCATCTTTTAGCACGGATATGGATTCAATATCGTTAGGGTTAATGGCAGCCATTACATTTGTGCTGTTCCCATCATTATCAATGGTTCCAATACTTCCTGCTTGGATTGGAATCCCATCGATAACATACAAAGGTTCGCTGGATGCATTAATCGAACCTATACCCCTTATTCTTACTTGGGTATTTCCTCCGGGTGCGCCATCTACTGCAGTTGCCTGCAAACCCGCCGTGCTTCCTCTTAAGGCTTGTTCAAAAGTTGAAACAGGAGCTTGTTCAAAAGTTTCGCTTTTTACGACTCCTACAGAACCTGTGATTGATTCTTTGGTTGTGGTACCATATGCCACAACAACAACTTCTTCTAAAGAAGCTACATCTTCTTTAAGTATTACATTTATTGTGGTTTGATTACCCACCGCAATTTCTTGGGACAGCATTCCTAGATAAGAAAAAACCAATACGGCTCCATCTGAAGCATTGATACTATAATTACCATCAAAATCTGCCTGCGTACCGGTAGTGGTTCCTTTAACGAGTACATTTACCCCAGGCAAGGGCTCTCCATTGGAGTCACTGATTTTTCCACTTACAGTCTGCTGGAGGGCCATTTCATTTTCCTCTAAAGAATCAATGGAAGATTCATCCGGTGTTTTTTTTACGACTACTTGCTTACCAATAATCTTGTAGCTTAGATCCGTGTTTAAAAATGCCCTGTTCAATACAGTTGCCATTTTTGCATTTTTAAGTTTCAATGAGATTTTCTTATTGGTATTTAAAACATCATCCTTGTAAAAAAAGACATAGTTACTCTTGCTTTGAATTTCTTCAAAAAATTCCTGCACAGAGATGTCTTTTACATCTATCTGTATTTTGTTTTGTGCCAATACAGAGTTTGCATAAACTGATGAAAGTCCAACACCGATAAACAATAGAAATATTCTCATAATCGTTAGAATTCCGACGCGTAAGGTATTTTTCATATTTTTGTTTTGGTTATTTAATGTTGCTGTACAATACAGCAATGTTGATTTTAATTGCCAGAAGATGTTGGAGCATCTTCTGGCTTTTCACTAACTACTAACTCAAATAATTTACTTCATAGACTTTATTGGGTTTAATTGATTATTATTTCATTTTCCTTGAGCTCATAATCCATGTTCGTACTCTGTTTTATGCTCTCTATTACTTTTTCTATATCCTCGTTCAAATCCAAATAACCCGAAAAGGTTTCTGTGGTCAAGACCTCATCTTCAATGTTAACTTCAACATTGTAGTATCTTGAAATTCTTTTCATTATAAATTCAAGGTTATTTTTATTAAATACCAGAAATCCTTCTCTCCATGAGAAATAAGTATCCACATTCACCTTTTCAGAAATAATGCTTTTAGTATTCTTGTTGTAACTGGCCTTTGTTCCGGGTGATATCTTCATTTTATCCGTCTCTATTGATGAAGATGAATTATTGTGATAGCTAATTTGTACACTACCACTCTTAAGCACCGTATTTATTGAGTTCTCATCTAAGTAATTGGTGACACCAAACACAGTACCCAAAACCTCAATTTCTTGATCTTGGGATATTACGATAAAGGGTTGGCTCTTCCTATGTGCAACCTCAAAAATCGCTTCTCCCTCAATATATACCTCTCTTTTATCTCCATTAAAAACTGCCGGGTACACCATTCTCGACCCTGAGTTTAGCCACACCATACTACCATCTGAAAGCTCAATCTTCGATCGCTTTCCATAAGGTACAAGCAATGTATTGTATACCATCTTGGCATCCTCAGTTATCTCTTGATTTATGGTTTTGGTAGATCCAATAGTTACATTCTGTCCCGTACTGGAATAGTGTATCGTGGTAATTTCTTCGTCTATTTTTAAGCTATCCTGTTCTCCCAACATTAAAACCACCTTATCAGATTTAGATTCCACCCCACTGGATGCATTCACAAAATCTATAATTGAGGGTGCTTTTGTGGGAGTCTCATAAAAAAGAAATCCAACACCAACAACCAGCGCTATTGAAGCGGCTACTCCGATGAGGTATCGGGTTTTTCTTTTCCTTGATTTTCGTTTTTGTATTGAAACGAAAATTTTATCCTCCAAATCCTTTTTTTCCTCTTCCGTAATGGGTAAAAACTTTATTTTATTAGGATTTTTTTCTTTCATATTTTATGTTGAATAATTTGATGCTTTTTAGATTTTAACTTCAAATTCAGCATCATAAACAGTAAGGGGGAATTGGGAATTATATAGACAAATATTTTGTGTTTTTGTATTAATCAACATGACAGATGCGGTTATCTCAATGTTTTTAAAGCCCTATAAATTGTAGTTCTTGCGCTCTGTACGGAAACACCCATTATCTCAGATATTTCCTCATAAGTTCTTTGCTGATTAAATCTGAGATATAGCCCTTTTCTTTGCTTTTTAGTTAAGGTGTTCAATGCATTTGACAGCATTGCGCTCTTTTCAGAACTACGTTCGTCATTAATTATCTCTTCTTCATGTGATTTGGTATAGTTCTTCAGTGTATCGTTTAGCAGAAAATCATATTCCATGGAAACCGGAATAATTTTTCGGTGATATTTTTTATTGATTTTTCGCTTAAGCGACTTGAATAGATAATATTTTACATTATCTGTTTTTGATAGGCTCTTTCTATACTTGTATAAATCCACAAACAAATCATGAATACAATCCATGACATAACCCCTGTCTTGCGAATGAACTATTCCATATGAAAATAATGCGTCTATATGTAGCTTGTAAAGCTCCCCAAGTGCAGTCTCATCTCCATTTTTTAAATTTTCCCATATAATTGTTTCCGAACTTTTTACAACAAACATTTTGTTCTTGCCTATTTCGGATACTAGCTCATCTAATTTTTCAGGAATGCTAAAATTAGTATCTGAGGCAAGTGCCAGTTCACTATCTTTTTGCATAAATTAGAATTAAAAGGGTTAATAATTGTAGCTAGTTTCTATATATTTTAAGTAAAATTTCTATGTTTCGTAGACAAGATTATTATATTTTCAATGAAAAATATGTTTTTCGTTAAAATACACACGAAAAATCGTTGTATCTAAAAATATACACATAAAAAATACTTTATATTAAACATATGATAATATAGATTTAATTTTTGTGCGATTTTTAAATCAAAATAAAAAGGCTAAATTCTTACGGGTTTTGTAGATTTTCTGAAAATCTACAACGCAAAGAACTTTTAATCGAACGAGCGTCCTACGGCCTCTATTCGTGAAGTGATTATTTGACCTTCCGTAAGCAAATAACCATCTGAATTTATACCTCCCATAAGACATCTATCATTACATTCATTATGGTTCAAATTCAAGACATGTCCAATTTCATGTGCTATAGTTCTGGATAAGGACCCTCTATTGAAATAGCTTTGACTTTCGGTCAATAATGTTTTTTCAGGAACACCGCCACCATTATGCTTATTTGTATAGGTACCCACAACACTATGGTAACCAAAACCTGACATTGCATTCCCTTGGGAAGTATTCCCAATAAATGGAAATAAATAGATATGAAATAAGTTCTTTTCCAATTGTTCTTCCGTGCTCCTGTGCTCTGGTTGCATTAATGAGTATAAGTGTGGCAAACGTTCCGGGTCGGAATTTCCATTGGAATTCCTTACCGCATTGACTATAAAAACCAAAGATTCTTGATAGGTTTCGCCCTTAACTACGTTTTCTTCAATAATGGATTCCACATTCCAATGAACCCCAGCCTTCTCCCAAATAGAATTTAATTCGGGCATAATAGTTTTTGTAACATCTTCTGGAGTAACCCAACTCTCCATTATCCATCCCGTAGGGTGAACCATGGTTATATCTTGCATTAAATGAACCCTTAGATTCAGTTCTATTGTAGAATAGCCCTCTTCCTCCTCTTCTTCAATAATAACTTCAGGGTCAATATTTGTAGGGTCGTTGGGACTTTCCGAACATCCAGAAAGAAATACTAAAATCAAAACAAGTTTTAAAAATCGTTTGCTTTGCCAACCCAAACTATATGGAAATTTCATCTTTTACAAATCAGTATTTGAGTATACTATTATAAGAAGTAAAAAGATGGGATTTTATAGACACTATTTACATGTGAAATATGCTTGTTCCCCAAAGACTTGATTTAATTAAAAACGCGTTCGGAGCTTTTAAGTTTTAAAACTTCTTCTAAAAAACGATTTGTTTCTTGCTGTACGGATTCTAAATCTTTTGATGTTATTGAAGAAGTCATCACATGATCTCCAACATCTGGAAAAGCTTTTTTTCGCTTTAATGAGGCATCTGTTCCCAATTCATTGTACATTTTAAGCATTACGGGTACCGAAACCACATTATCCTGAATGGAATCATTTTTATAAAAATACCCCAGAAAAACGGGTTGGTCCACTTTTTGAAAAGTTTCCGAAATCATCGTATTATCAACCAAAGCCTGTAAGTGAGTCAAGGCTTCCACTCTATACTTGGTGGTCCAATATTTCTTCTTTTCCGCACTGGCTTCAAATTCATGATAGTCACTCTTTTTAACCGCTTTTGCCAATTGTAAACCCCATGGGCCGGTTAGAAGCTTGGCGTTTTTATCATATATCTCAATGTTGGGCGAATACAATAAAATTGAAGCAATATCCGCATCACCACCAGCAAGGTACAATGCCAATGTTCCCCCTGTTGATGTTGCCATTATAATCACTTTATCACCAAGCTGTTTTGCAACTGCTATAGCTTCTTTCGCAGAATTCAAAACCTGGTCCGCAGTTAAATTTAGCATGGCCTTTTCCTCATCCAAACCATGCCCAGCCAAACGAGGTAAATACAAATTACAACCAAAATGCTTTGCAGTTTCAATATGAATTGGATTGCCTTCCATTTTACTTGCAGACCACCCATGTAAATAAACAATGCTGTATTCAGTTTTTGTCGGGATACTATCAGACCATATTATCTGTGACTCATTATTCGGTTTTATATTGGCAACTGCAGTTTCCTTGGTATTGACCCATTCTTCTAATTGAATCAAATCAGAAGGAACCTTTGGCAATTCTACATTTAAAAGTGGTTTATCTACCTTGGGACCGAAGGAATAAACCAGCACAATTACAAGAATTGATACCAATAGTCCTTTCCCAATTTTAGAGCGGATTTTCAATTAAATATTTTAACGTAATTCTTATTTAAAGTATAATTTCTTAAGAAATTATATAAATATACTATTTTAGTTGGCCGTACTTCTAGCTTTTATGTCAAAACTCAAAACTCTATTAAAAAACCTAGGCCCTGGATTGTTGTTTGCCTGCATGGCCATTGGCACCTCCCATTTGGTACTTTCAACAAAAGCTGGAGCTCAATACGGGTGGGTAATGATTATTCCCATACTGCTGGCAAACATTTTAAAATATCCATTTTTTGAATTTGGAATTCGTTACACAGCTGTTACAGAAAAAAGCCTTATCCAAGGGTATTTAAACTTGGGAAAAAAATACCTTTGGATTTATGCCATGGTCACCATTGTGTCCATATTCACACTTTTGGCAGCCCTCTATGTGGTGACTGCTGGACTCTTGATGAATTTATTTCAAATTTCAAGTATTGGTTTGAGTACTGTTGCTCTCGGTGTTTTTGTTTTTATAAGTTCGGTACTTATAATCGGTAGGTATAAATTCTTGGAAAACTCATTAAAAGCCGTTATTTCCATTTTATTTGTAAGCTTAATAATAACTACTGTGGTGGTTCTACAAAAGGGGCAGGTTCCGGGTGCAGATTCTTTTCAACGTCCTGAAATTTTTAATGAGGTCGGAGTACTTTTCTTAATAGGCCTTATGGGTTGGATGCCTACAGCAGTTGAAGCATCTGGATGGGTTAGTCTTTGGAGTATTGAAAACACCAAAACCATGAAGGAAAAACCAACGTTAAAGCTAGCACTTCAAGAGTTCAATCTTGGCTACTTTCTTACCGCTCTTCTTGCTGTTTTGTTTTTGATTATTGGGTGGATGACCTTATACGGAACCGGCACAGAACTTAGTGGCAATGCTGTTGTTTTTGCCGATCAAGTTGTAAACCTTTTTACCGTCAATATTGGCAAATGGGCTTACATACTTATAGCCGTAGCTGCTTTTGCAACAATGTTCAGCACATGTATGACTGCCCATGATGCAGTTTCAAGGGTTAGTATTGATGTCCTAAAAAAACTTTTTCCACAGAAAATAGCATTTCAAAACAAGAATTTCTTTGCTATTGTTGTTATACTTATGGCTGTATTAAATTGGTTCGTAATCCTGCAATTCAGCGCAAATATGGGCACCCTTGTTGCTTTGGCTACCTTTGTTTCCTTTGTAATGGCACCGCTTATAGGATGGATGAATTTAAAAACAGTACTTGGTAATGATATACCTGAGGAACATAGGCCAAAAATTGGTTTACGAATATTGACGTATTTGGGAATAGTCTTTCTATCCCTTTTTGCCTTATACTATTGCTGGATTATTTTTTGAATTGATTTATTCAAAAAGAATATTGTCATTAAGAATTACTATTAATGACCTCTGGTTTTGTTGATGCAGCATTTCCAAACAGAAAACACCATTCGTACAATTATTTATAATCTTGTTTTCGCCATAGCCAACGGAATACAGAATATTGGAAGATGAAACTCCGTTTTGGACTAAGTAGTTTTTAATCGCATCCGAACGGTCTTGGGTTAACCTAAAATTAGTACTGCTGCCTCCCCTGCTATCCGTATACGTTTCTATTCGAAGTTGTACAGATGGAAAATCTTTCACAAAGGCAACAACTTTATCCAATTCTGTTTCTATTTCTGGAGTAAGTTGGGCACGACTTCTCCCAAAGAAGAATTTTTTAAGTTTTACCACGGCCTGACCCTCTTTCTTTTCCACTAAATCTTCATACGCCGAAATTTCAATGTTATAATTTATATTTTCAACACCTTTAAGTTCCTCTTCCGAGAATTTTTTGGTAACTGAGGAATATCGGTCTTTGTAAGACTCTAACACCAATTCTTTTACCCAAGGAATTTCAAGTCTGTAATTTCCATTATCATCCGAATAGGTTTCTGCCAATAGCGCCATGTTTGAATCCCATAACCGAACGGCCACTTTGTCCACAACATCAGAATTTCCATAGGCCTTTATTACTTTTCCTTTGAATGTTAAGGTTTTAAGACCTGGTTTTTTATCAACCTTAAATCCATATAAATCATCTTTCCCTTTTCCTCCAGGCCTATTTGAAGAAATATATCCCAAAAGACCGTCTCCATCATTCCGTATGATCAAACCAAAGTCGTCATCTGAAGAATTTACCCCTTTTCCAAGGTTAACCGGTATGCTAAACGTATCCCCTTCAACGTTCGACTTATAAATATCCATTCCACCTAATCCATAAAAAACATCCGAAGAAAAGTAGAAACTGTTTTCAAAAATATATGGGGCAATTTCATTCCCTGCTGAATTTATTCTTGGACCCAGATTGATTGGAGCTGACATAATCTGACCCCGGTTGGTATGCACATAGTAAATGTCCGTACCACCAAAACCTTCTTCAAAATTTGCGGAAAAATACAGTCTTTCCGTTTTTTGGTCATAAAATGGGTAGTAAAAAGAAGTACTCAAATCTTTGAGCAACAACTGAAATCTACCATCTTTAATTTGCATTCCTATTGCCAAGGCATTTTTTCCATTGTCATCAAAAGACAATTCACCATCTTCCGTGTTTGACATCACATAAAAAAAACTTCGCAACTCTTGGGAATAATAAGGTGTTGCTTTATGAAAGTTAGAACTGCTAATTTCAGAAAAAGGTTGCGCCGTCAATATTTGACCATTGGCCTGTATACCGGCCTCATAAATATTTAAATATCCTTCACCTGCAGGAGCGTATCTTCTCTTGGAAATCTGCGACCTACCACTTGAAAACAACAACTTTTCTCCATAAAACGAAGGTGAAAAATCAGATTGGGGACTATTCCCATTTAAATTGAAGATTTGAAAATCCATTTGGTCAATAGCTCTATTGTTCTCCAACAATTGAGTGTTAAACTCAAAATTTTCCAAAAATTCTTTTTGAAACCTTGAAGACATACTTTGCAAAAATGTTTCTAAACGCTCCTTATTGGCAGTTTTTGATAAGCTCTCCAATAATTTATTAAGTCTATGGTTGCCAATCACAGTATCTTTGTTGTATACTGATAAATAAATTTCCGAAGCCTTCTCAAAATTATTGACATGAAAGTAAGCGTCAGCCAAATTCACAAATTGTTGATTTGAAATTGTGCCTTTTGTCAAATCAGATTCATATGCATTTATCGCCTTCTGATAGTCGTATTGAAAAAAGTAATTGTCTCCCTTTGACTTTTTACTTTGGGCAAAACAAATGACCATACCAAAAAAGGAAATCAATACTGTAATACTTATTCTTTTTGCCTTTTCCATATTAGAAAAATCTTGGAGAATCTATCTGTTTTGGTTTACCTTTTAAATTCTTGTCCTTACTTTTTGTTTTGGAGCTTCCGCTTCCAAAACCACCTCGTCCAATGTAAAATTTCAATATTGCCTCATGTGAGCCTCCGCTAAATTCTCCCAGTCCATTTGTATTGTAATCATATGAATACCCTAAAAACAAGGCATTGGATACCTGTACCCCTGCCAAACCACTAATTGCATTGTCAAATCGGTATGAAGCACCTATTGTAAGTGCATCGATAAACTGAAAATTAGCGGATAAATTTACATTGACCGGTGAACCTTGAAGGTAGTTGATTAAAAAAGCTGGTTTAAATTTTGTTCTTTCAGACAATTCAAAAACGTAACCCCCTATTGCATTGAACTGTATATTGTCTTCAACCACAGTTGCCACTTCATCATTATAAAGACCGTTGGTTAAAAAATTAGGGATTGAAAGCCCCATATACCAATCGTCTTCATAAAGAAAAATTCCAGCACCTACAGTGGGGTAAAAATTACTTAGATTTTCACCTAGTATTATCGGGTCAGATGGATTTACAACGGTACCTTCAGAATAATCCAAATTTAAGAGCGAACCCCCTGCAACCATTCCAAAGGAGAGTTTGGTAATATCGGAGAGATTAATCTGATAGGAATACGAAATATCAATATATGTTTGCCCTGATGGTCCCAACTCATCATGAACCACATTAAACCCAAGACCCATTTTTTCGTTCGAAAAAGGAATGTTCGCACCAAAACGCATGGTTCTTGGTGCACCGGGAATGTCTATCCATTGTGCCCTATAAAGGCCTGCTATTTCAGGACTTTCCACAGTCCCTACATAAGCGGGGTTAAAACTGCCAATATTGTACATGTATTGGGTGTACTGGGGTTCTTTTTGGGCGCAACAAACTCCTACAATACCTAAAAATAGTAGTATGAATGTTCTATATAACTTTAAACCAATTTTATTTGGCATACTCAACTTATCTTATAATTTGAATCCAACCTTTTTCAATTTCAGAACCATCTCCGTTAAGATCCATAATATAAAAGTATGTCCCTTTTGGTAAATCACCATTGCTTCCAGTACCATCCCAAGTACTATCATAGCCTTGCATTTCAAATACGCTATTCCCATAGCGGTCAAACACTTGGAAATTATTATTTGAATACTCATTATTCGGATCGATAAACACCAAAGTATCGTTTATGCCATCCCCATTCGGTGAAAAGATATTACAAATGGTTCCAGGATCCTTGCAAGGGCTTTCACTCACTCGAATTGAAACTATATCTGTATTATTGGATTCAACCCCATCATTTGGAAATGAACTTACAATTGTAGCTGTATTTTGGAGTTCTCCTGGAACTAACACTGTAACGGTAATATCTAGAGTAATGATTTCTTCTGATGTTAATTCCGAAATTGACCAAACTCCTGTAGTTTGATCATATACCCCTTTTGAAGCCGTATGAGTAACATATTCAAATCCAGCTCCTATCAAATCATTGACAATAATATCCAAAACCCTGTCCATGGTTGTATTTTCCAAGGTAATAGTAAATGTGATATTGCTTTCCAATAAAGGCGCATCGTTATCTACCTCTTTGGTAATGGCCAAATCTATATCTTCCGGGTTGCAGGCAATCGTCAAGAAAGGATCACAACCATCCAAAGGATTGGTAGACCCATCCGGGATTGCGGTTGTACTTGGATCATCCTGCCCAAGAACTTCTTCACCATCTGTTAAACCATCACCATCGGTATCGATATCATTGGGATCTGTTCCTAAAATATTTTCCTCACTATCAGAGAGACCATCACCATCAGAGTCACTAAAACAATCACTTACTGAAATGGTAATTTGTACTGAACTATTAACACAGGGAGCCGTGGCTCCATTTGTGGTATATTCAAACACATAACTACCATCCGGTAGACCTTCAAAATCAACATTGTTATCGGAACCTATAACTAATGTTCCGTTGCTTGGGTCTGTAATTATTGCCCAGATTCCAGAATCTGCACCTGTAAGCGTAGTATCCAAATCAACAAGGGTAGGTCCTCCATTGCCTGTTACATTGCAAGCTACCGTATTGGTTGGAACCCCGGGTGAGGACTCATCATTTATTGTAGCAGCAACTTCTACTCTTTCTGAAGCACAGCCATTTGCAGTGGCTTCAACAAAAAATGAAGTTGTTTCAGTAATTGAAGGAGTATCAAAAGATTCTCCTGTCCCTAAAACAGTTCCTCCATTAGCACTATCATACCAATTTAAGGTTCCTCCGTCACTAACCGTTGCCATTAAAGTCAAAATACCTTCTCCACAGCGTGAATCCCCTGTGGCACTATCTATTGTGGGAGTCCTATTCAAGGTTATAGTTACCTCAAGAGTAGGGCTTGCGCAATTATTGGTTTCGTCGTAAAAGAAACCAAAATAAGACCCTGGTCCTGTTATCATATTACTCCTATGCGCAATAGTTTCTAACGGATCTGGATTGGTACTCCATGTGAGTACACTTCCTGCCGGAGCTGTATTGGTTACATATTCATTTAAATCTGCAGCTATTGAATCACAAAATTCAGTGGGTTCAGTGGTATCCAAGCTAGGTGCTGTGGTACCTGCATCACATGGAATTGCACAATCTATTACAGTAATGGTTAAATCAACCGTTTGATTAACACAGGGAGCTACCGCACTGGAAGTTGTATAGGTAAATACATAATCACCTAAAGGTTGCCCATTAAAATCTACATTATTTACATTGATTGTTATTGATGCTCCTCCCGGACTACTTGCCAATGACCAGTTACCTCCATCTGCGCCTGTTAATTGGTCATCCAAATCTATTATGCTAATTCCCTCCCCTGAATCATTACAGGCAGCAGTATTAGTTGGAGTTCCTGCAGAAGGTGTTACGTTTTGTATTAAGGTAACACTAAGGGTTGGACTGGCACAATCATTCAAGGCATCATAGAAAAATCCGTAATACGTACCTGCAGAACTGACCGTACTCGTTGGCAAGTAATCTGCTGTTGCATCTGTATCTGAATTGGTACTCCATCTTAAGTCTGATCCTAAAGGTATTGAGCTATTAGTATAATCATCTAAATCTTGAACAAACGCATCACAGAAAGTTGTCAAGACCAAACCATCCAGCACTGGCGCACTATTACCTGCAGCACAACTATCATCGTCACTAATTGAGGCCGAGCCTTCATTATCTGTAAAAGTAACCGATATATTTGATGGCGAGGATAATTGCACAAGAAAGGTTTCCGGAGTTTCTATAATATTGTCATTCAATAGAGAAATGGAAATTGTCTCAATTTCATTATCTGTACCATCAAAAGAAAGTGTACCGCTATCAGCTATATAATCCGACCCTGATTCAGCGGTATCATTCGAAGTGGTGTAGGCTACTGTGAAAGGGTTTGCCACTACCCCATTCAAAGTCACAGAAAATTGGGCAACCCCATCATTCTCCGCTACGTTGATATCATTAATAGATAGGGTAGCCGTATCGTTATCAGTAATTGTCACATCGGCCGAATCTTGAGTTCCAATAGCGTAACTACCTGCTTGAAGTTCAATGGTTACAATTTCATTGCTTTCCAAAAAGGCATCATCAATGGGTATAATAGGAATACCAACATTCCCAAAACCATCGCCAACCTCCACAAAAGTACCAATAGACTCATAATCGGTTCCATTTATTGCACTTCCTGTAAGCGCGAAATTGACAGTCACTGCACTTCCTGTACTGTTCAAACCTCCCAAATCAATAATAAAGAGCCCTTGTTCATTTGCAGGTGTTGTTTCTGCTGCAGCTGCATCATTGGCAGTAACGGTCACCGTAAAACTATCGTCATTGTCTATCGTATAGGTCGTGGTGGTCTGCCCACCAAGCACCGCATCGCCCGCTACAACACCGACCTGGTCCAAAGACAGGTCAATGGTCTCGTCCAGCTCGATGTCCGTGTCTCCGCTTATCAAAAGTGTCGGTATCGCTATGGTCGTCCCTGCATAGGTCCCGGCGGGAATGTTCACCACCTGGGGCGTCGTGAAGCTATAGTCGTCACCGCCCACAGCACTCCCCGTGCCCGCATCGACGACCCTGACATTGCTCGGGGAAACAACCGTGCCCGTGACAACCAGTACAGGAAGGTTGCCCCCACTGTTCTCGTCATCTGAGCCCGTCGCCTGGGAAAACTCAACCGTGGCTGAGGCAACATCGTCATTGTCTATCGTATAGGTCGTGGTGGTCTGCCCACCAAGCACCGCATCGCCCGCTACAACACCGACCTGGTCCAAAGACAGGTCAATGGTCTCGTCCAGCTCGATGTCCGTGTCTCCGCTTATCAAAAGTGTCGGTATCGCTATGGTCGTCCCTGCATAGGTCCCGGCGGGAATGTTCACCACCTGGGGCGTCGTGAAGCTATAGTCGTCACCGCCCACAGCACTCCCCGTGCCCGCATCGACGACCCTGACATTGCTCGGGGAAACAACCGTGCCCGTGACAACCAGTACAGGAAGGTTGCCCCCACTGTTCTCGTCATCTGAGCCCGTCGCCTGGGAAAACTCAACCGTGGCTGAGGCAACATCGTCATTGTCTATCGTATAGGTCGTGGTGGTCTGCCCACCAAGCACCGCATCGCCCGCTACAACACCGACCTGGTCCAAAGACAGGTCAATGGTCTCGTCCAGCTCGATGTCCGTGTCTCCGCTTATCAAAAGTGTCGGTATCGCTATGGTCGTCCCTGCATAGGTCCCGGCGGGAATGTTCACCACCTGGGGCGTCGTGAAGCTATAGTCGTCACCGCCCACAGCACTCCCCGTGCCCGCATCGACGACCCTGACATTGCTCGGGGAAACAACCGTGCCCGTGACAACCAGTACAGGAAGGTTGCCCCCACTGTTCTCGTCATCTGAGCCCGTCGCCTGGGAAAACTCAACCGTGGCTGAGGCAACATCGTCATTGTCTATCGTATAGGTCGTGGTGGTCTGCCCACCAAGCACCGCATCGCCCGCTACAACACCGACCTGGTCCAAAGACAGGTCAATGGTCTCGTCCAGCTCGATGTCCGTGTCTCCGCTTATCAAAAGTGTCGGTATCGCTATGGTCGTCCCTGCATAGGTCCCGGCGGGAATGTTCACCACCTGGGGCGTCGTGAAGCTATAGTCGTCACCGCCCACAGCACTCCCCGTGCCCGCATCGACGACCCTGACATTGCTCGGGGAAACAACCGTGCCCGTGACAACCAGTACAGGAAGGTTGCCCCCACTGTTCTCGTCATCTGAGCCCGTCGCCTGGGAAAACTCAACCGTGGCTGAGGCAACATCGTCATTGTCTATCGTATAGGTCGTGGTGGTCTGCCCACCAAGCACCGCATCGCCCGCTACAACACCGACCTGGTCCAAAGACAGGTCAATGGTCTCGTCCAGCTCGATGTCCGTGTCTCCGCTTATCAAAAGTGTCGGTATCGCTATGGTCGTCCCTGCATAGGTCCCGGCGGGAATGTTCACCACCTGGGGCGTCGTGAAGCTATAGTCGTCACCGCCCACAGCACTCCCCGTGCCCGCATCGACGACCCTGACATTGCTCGGGGAAACAACCGTGCCCGTGACAACCAGTACAGGAAGGTTGCCCCCACTGTTCTCGTCATCTGAGCCCGTCGCCTGGGAAAACTCAACCGTGGCTGAGGCAACATCGTCATTGTCTATCGTATAGGTCGTGGTGGTCTGCCCACCAAGCACCGCATCGCCCGCTACAACACCGACCTGGTCCAAAGACAGGTCAATGGTCTCGTCCAGCTCGATGTCCGTGTCTCCGCTTATCAAAAGTGTCGGTATCGCTATGGTCGTCCCTGCATAGGTCCCGGCGGGAATGTTCACCACCTGGGGCGTCGTGAAGCTATAGTCGTCACCGCCCACAGCACTCCCCGTGCCCGCATCGACGACCCTGACATTGCTCGGGGAAACAACCGTGCCCGTGACAACCAGTACAGGAAGGTTGCCCCCACTGTTCTCGTCATCTGAGCCCGTCGCCTGGGAAAACTCAACCGTGGCTGAGGCAACATCGTCATTGTCTATCGTATAGGTCGTGGTGGTCTGCCCACCAAGCACCGCATCGCCCGCTACAACACCGACCTGGTCCAAAGACAGGTCAATGGTCTCGTCCAGCTCGATGTCCGTGTCTCCGCTTATCAAAAGTGTCGGTATCGCTATGGTCGTCCCTGCATAGGTCCCGGCGGGAATGTTCACCACCTGGGGCGTCGTGAAGCTATAGTCGTCACCGCCCACAGCACTCCCCGTGCCCGCATCGACGACCCTGACATTGCTCGGGGAAACAACCGTGCCCGTGACAACCAGTACAGGAAGGTTGCCCCCACTGTTCTCGTCATCTGAGCCCGTCGCCTGGGAAAACTCAACCGTGGCTGAGGCAACATCGTCATTGTCTATCGTATAGGTCGTGGTGGTCTGCCCACCAAGCACCGCATCGCCCGCTACAACACCGACCTGGTCCAAAGACAGGTCAATGGTCTCGTCCAGCTCGATGTCCGTGTCTCCGCTTATCAAAAGTGTCGGTATCGCTATGGTCGTCCCTGCATAGGTCCCGGCGGGAATGTTCACCACCTGGGGCGTCGTGAAGCTATAGTCGTCACCGCCCACAGCACTCCCCGTGCCCGCATCGACGACCCTGACATTGCTCGGGGAAACAACCGTGCCCGTGACAACCAGTACAGGAAGGTTGCCCCCACTGTTCTCGTCATCTGAGCCCGTCGCCTGGGAAAACTCAACCGTGGCTGAGGCAACATCGTCATTGTCTATCGTATAGGTCGTGGTGGTCTGCCCACCAAGCACCGCATCGCCCGCTACAACACCGACCTGGTCCAAAGACAGGTCAATGGTCTCGTCCAGCTCGATGTCCGTGTCTCCGCTTATCAAAAGTGTCGGTATCGCTATGGTCGTCCCTGCATAGGTCCCGGCGGGAATGTTCACCACCTGGGGCGTCGTGAAGCTATAGTCGTCACCGCCCACAGCACTCCCCGTGCCCGCATCGACGACCCTGACATTGCTCGGGGAAACAACCGTGCCCGTGACAACCAGTACAGGAAGGTTGCCCCCACTGTTCTCGTCATCTGAGCCCGTCGCCTGGGAAAACTCAACCGTGGCTGAGGCAACATCGTCATTGTCTATCGTATAGGTCGTGGTGGTCTGCCCACCAAGCACCGCATCGCCCGCTACAACACCGACCTGGTCCAAAGACAGGTCAATGGTCTCGTCCAGCTCGATGTCCGTGTCTCCGCTTATCAAAAGTGTCGGTATCGCTATGGTCGTCCCTGCATAGGTCCCGGCGGGAATGTTCACCACCTGGGGCGTCGTGAAGCTATAGTCGTCACCGCCCACAGCACTCCCCGTGCCCGCATCGACGACCCTGACATTGCTCGGGGAAACAACCGTGCCCGTGACAACCAGTACAGGAAGGTTGCCCCCACTGTTCTCGTCATCTGAGCCCGTCGCCTGGGAAAACTCAACCGTGGCTTGTCCAAAACCAAGACTAAAACCAAATAGTATAAATGATATTAGAAGTATTTTCTCTTTCCCAAAATTAGAGAAAAATAAAAAAGAAGCTTTTTTAAAGAAGGATGACATCACCTATTTAATGATTTTCAGTACAGTTCACATTTTGGTTTGGTCGGTGATTTGGGAAGAATCAATATTACTAAAAAAAGGAGGAACACCACAACTTTGTGGATTAAATCTAGGTTTCTTGGGTGAAATGCCTTTTGGGTCGGAAAAATCCTTATTTAAATGACAGCGGATGCAGTTTCAGTATCAGAATTTATTTTTCTCACCAACCCTTGCAACACTTTTCCCGGACCAACTTCTACAAAGGATTTTCCTCCATCCTTAATCATCTGTTGCACACTTTGGGTCCATTTTACCGGAGCAGTCAATTGTGAAATTAAATTGTCTTTAATTTCATCAGCACTTGTTACTGCAGTAGTTGGTACATTTTGATAGATCGGGCAAACAGGAGCGCTAAAATTTGTTGCTTCAATAGCTGCTGCCAATTCTTCTCTGGCCGGTTCCATCAATGGTGAATGGAACGCCCCACCAACAGGAAGTAATAAAGCTCTCCGGGCCCCTGCTTCTTTTAGCTTTTCACAGGCATTATTTATAGCTTCCACCTCTCCTGAAATCACCAACTGTCCTGGACAATTATAATTTGCAGGGACAACAATCCCGTCTGTTTCCTCACATATTTTTTCGACCACCTCATCATCCAAACCTAAAACTGCAGCCATTGTGCTTGGTTGTAACTCACATGCCTTTTGCATGGCCAAAGCTCTCTGAGAAACCAATTTTAATCCGTCTTCAAAATTCAAAGCGCCATTGGCCACCAATGCCGATAATTCTCCCAACGAATGACCAGCAACCATATCAGGTTTAAAATTTTCCCCCATAACCTTGCTCAAAATAACTGAGTGTAAAAAAATTGCAGGCTGGGTTACCTTGGTCTGTTTTAAATCTTCTGGAGTTCCTTCGAACATGATATCAGTGATGGAAAAGCCCAATATATCATTGGCTTGTTCAAACAACTCTTGTGCATGGTTGTGATTCTCGTAAAGATCCAAGCCCATTCCTACAAATTGAGCTCCTTGCCCAGGGAAAATATATGCGTTCATTTAGTCTAGTTTTGAGGGTGCTAAAATAAGGATATTTTAAATTGCCAAGCTACTTAAACCAACTGGCATAGGTAACATAATTATTTGCTATACGATTAATTTCTCCTGAGCTTAATTCCGGACTTACATCTTTTATTTTCTTAGCCGGAACTCCAGCATAAATGCTCCCCTCTTCTACATGGGTGCCTTGCGTAAGTACTGCTCCGGCAGCAATTATGGAATTGCTCTCCACAACACAATCGTCCATAATGATACTTCCCATACCAATCAGCACATTGTCTTTCACGGTGCAGCCATGAACCAATGCATTATGGCCAATGGACACATTATTTCCAATTGTTGTAGGTGATTTTTGATAGGTGCAATGAATAACAGCTCCGTCTTGCACATTGACCTTGTTCCCCATTTTAATAAAATGTACATCCCCCCTAATTACGGCATTAAACCAAACGCTGCATTGATATCCCATGGAAACCTCTCCAACGATTGTGGCATTTTCGGCAATAAAACAGTCCTTTCCAATTTCTGGAGATTTTCCCCTTACGGATTTAAGTATCATATTCTTTAGTTGATTTTATTGAAAATAAGCTAATAATGCTGCTTTTTTTGATGCCGAAACGGATAGTTCCTTCCCATTTGAAAGTACAACACTACCCCCTTTTCCTCTTTTATATTTTACTACTTCGCCCACATTGACCAAATATGATTTATGAATCCTTGCAAAGCCATATTCGTTAAGGGCATCTTCAAAATATTTGAGTGTTTTGCTCACTACTATTTTTTTATGCTCCAGGTATATTTCCGTATAGTTGTCATCAGCTTTACAAAAGAAGATATCACCAACTTCCAAAACTTGAAAGCCATCCTGTTGTGGCAAGGTTATCTTTCCTTCTGTTTTAATTGATTTGGCTTTTAACACCTGACCATCCAAAGCATTTTCTTTCGCTTTGATTTCCTTTACATAATCCACCGCCTTTATCAACTCATCAATATTTATTGGCTTCATTAGATAATATGAGGCGTGGCTGTTCAATGCGTCCATAGCATATTGGTTATAAGCCGTTACAAAAACTGTTTCGAAAGTGCGGTCTGGAATTTTATCCAAAAGATCAAAAGCGTTGCCAAAGGGCATTTCTACATCCAAAAAAACCAAATCTGGCTGATGTTTTTGAATCAGGGTCAATCCTTCATCAATATTGGAAGCTTCTCCCAAAAGTTTGACCCCATCACAATATTTGGCTATATAATTTCTTAGTATCTCCCTACTATTTGCCTCATCTTCTACTAGTATAGTCCGTAATTCCATCAATCTTTTTTAAGCTTTAGAGATACTTTTGTTCCAGTTTGGTCTTCTTCTAAATCGGAAATGGCAACATCTACCTTGTTCTTGTACATATCATTAAGAATTTGGATACGTTTTTTAATGTTCCCCATACCTTTTGATTTTTGTTTCTTCTGATTATCCGTCTTTAATGCCGCCGACTTCTTTCTTCCGATTCCGTTATCCGCAATTGTAATTTCCAGTAGTTCTTTGTTGATTTGATTCACCTCAATTTTTAAAAACCCCTTTTCTTCTTTATAGCGGAGTCCATGCCAAATGGCATTTTCAATATAGGGTTGAAGGAGCATCGGAGGAATTTCAAAAGCTTCAATATCTATCTTTTTATCAATATTGATTTCATAATCGAACTTATCTGAAAAACGGGAATGTTCCAACTTCACATACAATTCCAAAAGTTCCAATTCTCTGGAGAGAGGTATAAAATCTTCTTCGGAATTTTCCAATACGCTTCGCATCAAAACTGAAAAATCACTCAGAAACCGATTAGCGCTCCGCTCATCACTTTTTGCAATATAATTATTGACGGAATTCAATGCGTTAAAAATAAAATGTGGATTCATCTGCGTTCGCAAGGATTTTAATGCAAGTAGGTTATTCGCCAATTTCTGTTGTTTGCTATTCCGATAGTACAAAAAGGTGGTAAGCGCCATTAATATCAACCCAAAAATCAGCGAATAAATGATCCATTTTTGCCTTTTACTTGTCTCTTCAAACAATTGTTGTTCTGTGACTGCAAGACTATACTTGCTTTGTGATAATTGGCGATCTTGTTCCAAAGTCGATATACGATTTTGCTTGCTTACGATTTCACGATTAAATCTTGCCGCTCTCGAAATTTCCTGTTCCTTTCTAACGTACAAACTATCAACTACAGCTACATATTCTTGATACGTTTCCAATGCCTTTGAAAAATCTCCTTTGTAACGGTACACTTCAGAAAGTTTTCGGGTAGCGTCTTTTTGTACCACCAGGTCATCCTCACTATCTGCCTCAACAATACTTCTTTGTAAATATGGAATAGCTTCATCCAATTTATCTTGGGCAACGTATGCATTGGCTATTTTGTAGTTGATTCGTTGTGAAGTGATGGAATCTGGACTAAGTGAACTTTTATTTTCCTCAGCAACTGTCTGCTGGGGCAATTGCAGTAACCCGCTTAAACTTTGTTTACGCAACTGGATTTCATCTTCATATCTATTCTCCTTATTATAAAAATCGGCAATCTTTTCATTTTCCTGTATTACTCTTTCTGGTGCCACTTTTTTGGAAAGATTCAATGAATTATTGTAAAATCCTTCCGCTTCTACCAAACGATTTTCCTTGGCATAGGAATCTGCAATTTTGGAATTTAAATCAATAATTTTTGGGGAAATTTGGTTTTTCTGGGCAATTTTAAGCCCAGCCTGATAAAATTCAAGCGCCTCATTTAAGTTGGATGAAGCACTATGGGCATCTCCCAAACTTTCATAGAGTTCAACTTTTTGAAAAGGAACCATATTCTTAACATCCAATAAAGGCGTAAGTATGGATTTTGCTTTTTCAAACTCCTTGTTCAATATATACGCTTTCCCCAGCAGTAATTTAGTTTTTGAAGATTCCCTATGTTCAAGCGCATCCTCAAAATTGGTGATTGCAAGATCATATTGCGAATGAAATAAGTATATTTCGCCTAATGCGGTTAAGGAAGAAGCGAATTCATTTTTATTTCCGCGCTTGCCCAATTGAGACATTGATTGAGCAATAAAGTCTATGCTCTTTTCCAAATCCGTGCTCTTGTATACGTTAGCTGAATCTATGAACCGTTGATGGTTTGAAATGCTTCTGGAGCTTATACTTTTCTCCTTCTTATTACTTCGTTTTACGGTATAACCCTCAACCAAAACATCCACATCCTCATCAGACGTTATACGATGTTTGACCGTTTCTATTTCCGGGCTTTCAAAAATGAGCATGTCCCCAATAGATGCTTTGATTCTAAATTCACCCAATCCATCGGTAATTGTATACTCTCCCCTATCAGTGGATACTTCAACTCCAGAAATTGGAATGGAATTTTCCTTTCCTTGAACCGAGCCTTTGATTTCAACCCGCGAAGACTCATTGCCTACCTGGGAAAATCCCGAGTAAAACACAATCAAAAAGAAGAATATTATGTGTTTTCCTTTTATCATTTATTCCTAAAAACTTAGGTAAACTTAATTCATCTAGAGCGTATTAAAAAATGACATTTTCGCCAAAAACCTCTAAAAACAGTATCATTTTAACACTTTACAAAATCATTTGCATTGCTCACTCATTCTAAACACCCGTTCACTCATTCCCGGTTTTTATTAAAAAAAGATGGAAATACTTTTAGCCTATCTTTTTAAAACATTAAACAATGAAACATTTAAAAAACGTATTGGGAATAACAATCTTTTCGCTAATGGTGGGTACAACGTACGCATGTAACCTTAAAAACCCAGTACAAAAAAACGCAACACTGTTAACAACCTCAACCATCAAGGAAAAACCAGCAAAACAATATGTGAAAATTGCTTTGTTGTTGGACACAAGCAACAGCATGGACGGACTTATTAACCAAGCTAAAGCACAACTATGGGATATTGTAAATGAATTTACACATGCCAAATGTGGAAACGAAGTTAGGCCTTCGCTTCAAATAGCACTTTATGAGTATGGAAACGACAATTTAGACTCTAATGAAGGCTATATTAGACAGGTAATAGGTTTTAGTGGTGACCTTGATGAAATCTCGGAAAAACTATTTTCCTTGACCACTAATGGAGGGGAAGAATATTGTGGACAGGTAATCCACACTTCTTTGAAGCAGTTGGATTGGGGTAAAAATGCAGACGACCTTAAAATGATTTTCATTGCTGGCAACGAGCCTTTTACACAAGGTAGACTTAATTATAGGGATGCCACATCCAATGCCAAGGAAAAAGATGTCATTGTAAATACTATTTTTTGTGGGAATTATGAGCAGGGGATTTCCACCAAATGGAAAAACGGAGCAACCTTGACCGGCGGAGAGTATATGGCCATTGACCATAACAGACAGGTTGTTCATATTGACACGCCTTATGATGATGTAATTATCCGACTTAACTCACAATTGAACAACACCTATATATCGTATGGTTATTTGGGAAGGGAAAAGAAAGCGCTTCAATCCGTACAAGATTCCAACGCAGCAGAATTGGAAGAGGCAGTTGTCGTAAAACGGGCAGTAAGCAAAAGCTCTAGACTCTATAAAAATTCTAAATGGGATTTGGTTGATGCCGTTGAAGATGATGAAGTCTCCATTTCTGATTTAAAGGACAAAGACCTACCCACAGAATTAAAGGGAAAATCCGAAAAAGAGATCAAGCAATATGTTGCGGACAAGAAAGTGGAGCGTGATAAAATCCAAAAACAGATTCAAGAATTGAATAAAAAGCGTGAAGCGTACATTGCCAAAAACCAGAAAGAAGAAACTGGAGAATTAGAAAATGCATTACTATCGGCCATTAAAAATCAGGCTGCCAAGAAAAATTATAAATGGGATTAAATTATTAGGCGAAATGAAAAAAAGGAGTCCATCAGAAATGATGGGCTTTTTCATTATTGAGCTGCAGGACAATAACAATCGTAACGTTTGCCATCATCACTCTGCCCAAAGTCATATCCTAAAGTAATTTGATGGAATCCTCCATTATCAAAACGAATATCCCCAGATTGGTACGAGTAGTTATATGAAAACATGAAGTTATTGACATTTACGCCAACAATTGGTGTAAACAACTGTAATCGCTGCTCCCCAAAACCACCATTGGTCTGGAATTGGGCCCCATCAAAACTTCTTCTATACGATAATCCTGCCCAAACTGTTCCAAAACTAACATCCTTGTATACCTTGGCATTTAAATCAACCGTTTTTTCTTTAGTAAAATCAGTCATTTGAAACAAAATAGAAGGTTCAATTCTGGTTCTCTTTCCAAAAACATAACCTAAGGAAAACAAGTATCTTCTTAGATTATCAAACTCCGCCAAAGTATATAAATCACGCCCACTTCCTAAAAGGTTTAACACCGCGGCATGCGCGTAGAACTCAAAAATATTATAGGACACTCCTAAATCCACATTAAAATAGCTTGTGGTGTTTTTGGTCCCTGAAACTATTGGGTCGGGTATTACGGACCTGAACTCGGTTTCGTCCAAACTACTTAAAATAGCACCTGCACTAAGACCAAAGGACAATTGATTCAAGGTTCTAAAATCCCCAGCCAACTGTAAATGGTGGGCATAGGTCGCCTTAAAACCGGTTTGAGAGTGGTATCCGTTGGAATCATTAAATAAAATAACACCCACTCCGCTTCGCTCACCTGCCCTAAAATTGGCATTTAAAGTCTGTAAACTAGGTGCTTCATCCACATTAAACCATTGCTTTCTAGCTGTAAGGCGTATTTTTCCTCCTTCACTAATACCGGCCATGGAAGGATAAACAAGGTAATAGTTGTCCGCCAGATAGTCAAAGTAAACAGGAATTCCCTCTTGAGCTTTAGAAGATAGCCCAAAAACTAGGGAGATGATTAGTAGGGTTAGACAGTGTCTCATGTAGTGATTATGGGGCTAAAGTTGATATTTAAAGGTAATCAAACATTTAGATAACGATTGAAGCCCTACATTATTATATATTTTATCACTCATGTTTACTTTGTATTTTTGCATTAAATATAAGCTATGAAAGAATTTAATATTACGGTTGTTGATACCAACAACCCCAAAATACTAAAATTTGAAGTAAACCACTTTTTGGTAAAGGGTAATTATGAGCTTAAAAATATAGACGAAGCCAAGGATTCTCCTTTGGCGCAACAACTATTTTACCTCCCTTTTATCAAAACCGTATATATCTCCGGAAACTTCATAGCTCTTGAACGGTTTGACATTGTTGAATGGGATGATGTAAAGGATGAAGTGGCCCAGCAATTGGTTGACTATTTGAATGCTGGAGAACCTATTGTTAATGAGGAAACAACCCAAAAGAAGCAACCGATTACCGTTTACGCCGAGGTTACTCCAAATCCGGCTGCCATGAAATTTGTATCTAATAAAAAGATAGTTCCGTACACTTACGAATTTAAAAATATTGATGATGCCAAAGATTCCCAATTGGCAAGGGAACTTTTCCACTTTCCGTTTGTAAAAGAGGTCTTTTTTGATGAAAACTACGTTTCTGTATCCAAATATGAAGTGGCGGATTGGAACGATATCACAATGGAGCTGCGGGAATTTATTCGTAATTTTTTGGCAGATGGAAAAGAAGTGGTTTCCCCAGAAACAGTCCAAAAAACAAAAGAAACGGTAGAACAAAGTGTCGCTGACACCAATTATGATGACACCTCCCAACAAATAATTGATATTTTGGAAGAGTACGTTAAACCTGCGGTTGCCAGCGATGGAGGAAATATCCTTTTTCAATCCTATGAAGAAGACAGCAAAACGGTCAATGTAATTTTACAAGGAGCCTGCAGCGGCTGTCCATCTTCCACATTCACCCTTAAAAACGGTATTGAAACCATGTTAAAAAACATGATGGGTGATAAAATAAATCAGGTGGTTGCGCTTAACGGTTAATTTTCAGTTTTTGAAATTTATTTTGTAGCCAATTTTTGCTAACTTGAATAAATTTAAAAATCATTAACTATGTCAGTATTAAAAGTAATCGAAGTATTAGCAAATTCAGATGAGAGTTGGGAGCAAGCAGCAAAAAATGCCCTTGAACAAGCCTCTAAATCTGTTAAAAATATTCGTTCAGTTTATATTAATGAACAAAGTGCCTCTGTAAAGGATGGTAAAATTGATGATTACAGAGTCAATGTGAAAATCACCTTTGAAGTTAAATAATCAAAAAGGGAGTACAGAAAAAAATGCGCCCTTGAAGGGCGCATTTTTTATATTCAAAACTATTTTAATGCTCAAAAGAATTACCCTTTTATCTGTATTACTCTTCCTAAACTATGGTTGCACCCAAAAATCAAAAAAAGTGGAGTACAAACACACTAATGCCCTTGTTCATGAAACCAGCCCCTATTTATTACAGCATGCCCACAATCCTGTAAACTGGGAAGCTTGGAGTCCTGAAGTTTTAGAGCGTGCAAAAAAAGAGGACAAACCACTTCTAATAAGCATAGGTTATGCCGCCTGTCATTGGTGCCATGTAATGGAAAAAGAATGTTTTGAAGACGAGGAAGTAGCCCAAATGATGAACGAAAACTTCATCAATATTAAAATTGATAGGGAAGAACGACCCGATGTAGATCAAATTTATATGGATGCCATTCAAATGATGTCAGGAAACGGTGGATGGCCTCTTAACATGGTCGCTCTCCCAGACGGAAGACCCTTTTGGGGAGCTACATATGTTCCCAAAGAAAACTGGATTAAATCCCTGAAACAACTTACGGATTTGTATAAAAACGATAAATCTAAAATTGTACAATACGCAAGTGATCTGGCAAACGGAATCAATGCCATTAATTTAGTTGAAAACAAAAAAGACTCGGGAATTTACACTCTTGATCAGTTGAACACTGCTGTAACAAATTGGTCTAAATACTTTGATGATTTTCTTGGAGGCTATAAACGTGCGCCGAAGTTCATGATGCCCAATAATTGGGATTTTTTACTTCACTACGCCACCGCTAGTTCTAATCCAGAAATAATGGATTATGTAAATACTACACTCACACGTATGGCCTATGGTGGAATTTATGACCATGTTGGTGGAGGCTTTTCCAGATATGCCGTTGACACTAAATGGCATGTACCCCACTTTGAAAAAATGCTTTACGATAACGGCCAACTTGTGAGTTTATATGCCAAGGCCTACGCCGTTACAAAAAACAACCTATATAAAGATGTTGTGGAACAAACAATTGGTTTTGTTGAAGAAGAGCTGCTTGATGAAAAAGGAGGCTTTTATTCTTCGTTGGATGCAGATAGTTTGGACGAACATGGTGAATTGGAGGAAGGGGCATATTACGTCTGGACAAAGGAAGAGTTGGCCAATTTACTTGGTGATGATTATAAAATCTTTGCGGATTATTACAATATTAATTCCTATGGGCTTTGGGAAAAAGAAAATTATGTTTTGATTCGGGATAAGACAGATGATGAGATTGCAAAAAAGCACGATGTCACTATTGCCATCCTTAAGGAAAAATTAAAAAATTCGCTGAACACCTTAAAAGAAAAAAAGACAGAGCGTTCCAAACCCAGATTAGATGATAAGATTCTTACATCTTGGAACGGATTAATGTTAAAAGGTCTGGTAGACGCCTATAGATATTTAGGGAATGGAGCTTATCTTACCTTGGCACTGAAAAATGCCAGTTTTATTGATAAAGAAATGATTAAAGAGGATCACTCCCTTTACCGAAACCACAAAGAAGGAAACAGCACTATAAATGCGTTTTTAGAGGATTATGCCTCCACAATTGAAGCTTTTCTTGCCCTTTACGAGGTTACTTTTGATGAAACGTGGTTGAATCACTCCAAAAAAATGTTGGACTACACCAAACTGCATTTTTTAGACAAGGAATCAGGGATGTTCTTTTTTACTTCGGATGAAGATGATTCGTTAATTAGAAGAAGCATTGAAACCAGCGATAATGTAATTTCAGCTTCAAACTCCATTATGGCTAAAAACCTATTGAAGTTCCACAAACTCTTTCCTCAAGAGGATTACGGGGAAATTGCGAAGCAAATGCTTAAAAATGTCCAAGATAATTTTGATGAAAGTGCACAGGGATATGCCAATTGGATGCATTTGGTTTTATATGAAAATGAAAACTTTTATGAGATAGCCGTCGTTGGCAAAAATCATAAAGATCTGGGGAAAGAAATTAGTAGTAACTATTTACCAAACAGTATTTTGGTAGGCTCAGAAAAAGAAGGAAGCATCGACCTATTGAAAAATAGGTATAATGAAGGACAAACCCTTATTTATGTTTGTATTGAAGGAGCCTGTAAGCTGCCTGTCACTTCCAGTGAAGAAGTTTTAGAACAATTAAAAGATTAATAAAAGCTTAAAATCAATGTATTGTTGAAAAACAGGATTTAACTTTGCTTTGTCCTTATTGAAGTAATCATGGAAGAACTTAAAAACTTTGAACAACATTTGGAAAAGGCTATAGATTGGTTTTGGGATTTTATGCCCAATCTAATACTGGCAATTGTCATATTAATTGTTGGATTATGGGTTATCCGTTTTATCAATAAATTAGTTCGTAAGTTTTTTGAACGAAAAGACTATGATCTTACGTTGGAAAGTTTTTTACAGAGCTTTATTAGTATAGCCCTTAAAGTTCTTCTTTTTACTATAGTAGTTACCCAACTAGGAGTAAAATCATCTTCTCTTGTTGCCATGGTCGGTGCTGCTGGTCTCGCCATAGGTCTGGCGTTGCAAGGTTCTCTGGCAAATTTTGCAGGCGGGGTTTTGATTCTTCTTTTTAAACCTTTTAAGGTGGGTGATTTTATATCAGCCCAAGGTATTGACGGTAGTGTTAAGCAAATCACCATTTTTAGCACTAAACTGAATACGTTTGGAAATCAGGTTGCCATTATACCCAATGGGCAACTTTCTAACGGGAGTATCATAAACTACAATATGGAGGACACACGGAGAGATAAATTTGATGTAGGAATTGGTTATGGCTCCAACATAAAACAATCTAAGGAAATTCTGTTACAGATTTGTTCAGATACAGAAGATATTCTTAAAGAGCCAATCCCTGAAGTTTACGTAGGCGAACTAGGTGATAACTCCGTAAACCTCACCTTACGATTTTGGGCTAAAAATGATGTTTTTTGGGCTGCGCATTTTCATGTGATTGAAGAAACAAAGCTACGTTTTGACCAAGCAGGAATTGAAATTCCGTTCCCGCAAAGGGTAGTTCATGAAGCAGATTAGTTCTTTTTCTTTACCTGAAGAACAAAATCCTTTAAATAATAAGGCTCAAAATAAGCCACATCCTCAAAAATACCTTCTTGGTATTTATTGAAGGCAATTTGTGCCATTTCCTTTGCTGATGGAACAATGGAGGTATTAAAATGGAAATTAGTCGGCTTTAAGATTTCTTTACATTTTTCTGCTCCGCTACCAACAACATAAACCTTGGAATACGAACTAAATTCATTGAACGAGTTATCATCAATAATTTCTGCCCTAGTATCCCGAATCTCAACATAGCTTGAATCGTAAACTGCCGAATACACTTCCATGCGCCTTGCATCAAGAACAGGAATAATCAGCTCTCCTTTCGATACTCCAATCTGGTTGGCCATACTTTCAAGGGTAGGTACAGAGATTAGAGGCAGATCCAAAGAAAAACACAATCCTTTGGCAGCAGAAACACCAATGCGCAATCCTGTGTATGAACCAGGACCTTTGCTAATAGCAATTGCATCCAAATCTGAAAAAGATAAAGAAGCCTCTTCCAAGGCTTCTTTTATAAAAACATGTAATTGTTCGGAATGTGAATAGTTGACCGCATTGTTCTCTTTTAAACAAACAATATTGGAACCATCCGAAATACTGACAGAACAATTGGTCGTTGCTGTTTCTAAATTTAGTATTCTGGCCATAGCGGCCACAAAGATACTAGTTTAAGGAAATTGGAATACCAAAGTAGAACTCCAATATTTTCAGTCTAAAAATATAATCGTATTTGGTACGGATCACATCAGCTTCTGCATTGTCCACACGGGATTGCGCCTGACTAAAATCAAAAGAGTTCATCAAACCTACATTAAAACGTTCCTTGGCATATTCATAGGCCAATTTTCTGGCTTCCATTGTTTTAATTGCAGCCTCGTGTGCCTTACCAAAAGTAGTTACATTCACATGAGCTTGTTGAATTTCCGATTCCAATTCTAATTTGGTCTGTTCCAATTCTAATTGAGACCTTTGAAGACTTATTTTTGATCTTTTAACACTATTTCTAGTACTCCAACCATTAAAGAAGGGTATGTTCAATGTGAATCCATAGGCGAGACCATCAAATAGCCATAATTGATCCGTGAACGGAATAATGGATAAATCTTGTGGATTCAGGTTTTGGTCAGAATATCTTGTATTATAATTTATAAATGCTGATAACGTGGGATAGTATGCTCCCTTGGCAATTTCTAAATCCTTTTTCGCTAAATCAACGTTTGATTCTGATAGCTTAATGTCATTTCTAAAGGTCAATGCTTTATCAAAGATGACTTTTGCTGAATTATCCAAAATGTCAGAAGGTGGTATTTCAAATGACTCATCAGCTATATCAAAATTTTCATAATCGGTAATCTGTAGTAATTGCGCAAGATTTACTCTTGAAATCAATACCAAACCTTCTCCGTTAATAATTTGTTGTTCTTGGGTCGCGGCCGTAGCTTCAATTTCTAATAAATCGCCTCTTGGCACCACTCCAGATTCTACCAATTCCTTTGTACGCAACAAATCCTGTTCCGTAACTGCATATTGTGCCTCAAAAACTTTCAGCTGCTCCTTATTGGACAAAACTTGTAAATATGCATTAGCAACGTTCAACCTAATATCATCTTTAAGGTCATCTAGTTGGTATTGACTAGAAATTGCACTCAGTTTGGAACGCTGTAATTGCCTTATATTTCTAAGTCCGTCGAATATATCTAATACAGAGGTTAGATTACCTGTAAAGTTCAATTGCGTATTTACCGGTTCTTGTGATGTTGGATTAAACGATAGACCTACGTTTTCTGTCAAACGTCCATCACCATTCAACCTTGGCAACAAATTACCAATTGCATCGGATTTATCTATTCTTGCATTGTCCAGATCCAATTCTGCTTGCTCTATAGTAAGGTTATTCTCCACTGCATATTCTACACACTCTTGCAATGTCCATTTTCGCATTTGGGCACTGGAGATACATACTGAACACAATAATAGTATGATTGTTATTCTTGTTTTCATTCTTTTTTTGATTTTTGATTGATATTAATTGGTTGATTGATTAATCATCGGCATTGTCCTTCTTCTCCAATTTGTTCCAAACTTTGATTTTGTCATCTTCCTCAAGCCCAGAGACTATTTCAACATCTATTCCATCACTAACTCCTAATTCTATGTCTTTGCGTTCAAATTCATTTTCCCCTATTTCAATTTCAACAAAGGGTTTCTCTGTTTCCTTATCAAATTGCAATAGCGCTTCCTTGAGCGTTAGAACGTCCTTTTTCTCCTCCAAAACTATAGAAGCATTTGCACTATATCCAGCTCGCACATAGGTGCTGTCATTGACTACCAGATCACCTTCAATCTTAAACTGGACAGCTCCCTCAGTCTCCACTCCTTTAGGAGCAATGAATTTAAGTTTTGCATCAAATTTGTTCTTTTCCAATGCTCCAAGATTGATTTCCAATGGCATCCCAACATGTAATTTACCAACTTCAGCTTCATCAACTTCACCTTCAAAAATCATTTGCTGCATATCCGCTATTGTTGCAATTGTGGTTCCGTCATTGAAATTATTACTCTGGATAACCTGATCCCCTTCTTTAACTGGAATTTCTAAAATTGTACCAGATACAGTAGCCCTTATATTGGTGTTGGCACTAGACGATCCTCCTGCAGAACCTTTCCGTATGATTTGATAATCTGCACGGGCATTTTTTAATTCTTGTTGCGCTTGATCATAGGTTAATTGCTGGGTATTAAAGTCTTGACTGGCAATAACACCTTTATCAAACAAAGCCTTATTTCTATTATACTCAATCTTTGCATTGTTCAAGGCAAGTTCCGCATTGCGTACACGACCGGCGGCCTGATTCAGAGATTGTTCATTGGGAACAACTTTTATGGACGCAATCAAATCCCCTGCTTTTACATTGACCCCTTCTTCTAAATAAATCTTATCTATTATTCCAGAAATTTGCGGTTTAATATTAATCTCATCTTCAGGGATTACTTTTCCGGTGACAATCACTTTGTTTACAATGTCCTTTTTCTCTAAAGATTCTGTTTTATATAATTGAGCGGGAGTACTATTTTGCTTCAGAAAATATACGATTGCGTATAAAATTCCTATACTCAAAACTCCAATTAGCCCATACTTTACATACTTATTCATTATATTTTTTTTGATTGTTATCTAATTATACGTATTTGGTTATTCTTCTCTTAATGCCTCTATTGGTCTTACTTTGACCGCTTTGTTGGCCGGAATCAATCCTATGAGCACACTTAGGCTCACCATCAACAGGAATGATATTAAAAACTGGGGTATACTTACCATTGGGTTTACAAATGGAAAATCTTCACCGCTGCCCCACATGGAGTTTAAAAATGCCAATATACCAACGGAAATAGCAAACCCAATGAGTCCGGCAAAAGCTGTCAACACAATAGCTTCCACAACTATTTGTCGTTTAACCGTTCTTGGTGTTGCTCCCAGAGCTCTCCGTACCCCAATTTCTTTGGTGCGTTCTTTCACGGTAATCAAAAGGATATTACTTATGGCAATTACTCCAGCCAATAGGGTGAAAATTCCAACGAAAAAGGAAAAGCCTTTTAAAACATCGGTAAATGAGGTGATATTATTAAAAATCTCAGACATATCGAAACTGCCTATGGCTCTCTGATCATCTGGATGAATATCGTATTTGTTCTTTAATATTTCCTTAATCTTGTTCTCAACAACCGGGACTTTTGTGTTCGGTTCCACGGAAATGGCCATCCATCCCATACGGTCTCCTGTATTAAATGCTTTTTGAAACGTAGTGAATGGGATAAAAACCGCATTTTCACCATCAATATTTATATTATTGTTCGGCTTATAGATTCCCACAACGGAAAAGAACACCCCATTTATACGAATATCTTCTCCTATTGCATTTTCACCTTTATCAAACAACAATTTATAGGTCTCCTCACCTATTACGCATATTTTTTTGGAATCTTCTATATCAGTCTTGTTCAAAAACCTTCCTTCAACCAATTTCTTTTTGGTGATGTTGTCAATTTCAGGATAATCTCCATAAACCGAAGAGCCACTTGTTCTGCCTTCTCTATAAACCGTAACTGTTGCCCTATGGCTGCCCAATTCTATCCTGGGTGCCAATACTTCAATTTCAGGTATTTGTCTTTTTAATATTTCAGCATCCTCAATCTTATAACGTATTCTTCTACCTCTTTCAAAACCTTTATAGGGCTCAGAAGTAGATTGACCCCAAACAAACAGGCTATTTGATGCCGTTCCTGCAAAAACCTTATTAAAACCATTGCTCATGCCATTGGCGGAACCTAAAAGCAAAATGAGAATAATCATAGCGAAAATAACCCCCAGCATGGTCAAAAATGTACGGAACATATTCTTTCCCAAAGTGTGGAAAATCTCAACCCATAAGTCTTTATCAAATAGCCACATAATTATTTATCACTAAGTGCAACAATCGGTTTAACATTGGCTGCCTTTATTGCAGGAATTAACCCTGCCAACACCCCTGCAACAATTAAAATAATGGTTGCGGTGACCACGGTAGACAAACTGACCGATGGATTACTAAATGCCGGAGTATTAATGTTTGGTCCTATCAGAGACAATATAATCCATGCAAAAATCAATCCTATAAAACCGGATAATGCTGTTATGAAGGTAGATTCCAAAAGCACTAGATTGATAATTTGTTTGGGCATGGCGCCCAAAGCTTTTCTAACTCCTATTTCCTTGGTTCTTTCTTTAATGGTAAATACCATAATATTTCCAATACCGACAATACCAGCTATTAAAATTAGAAAACCAACTCCTATACTTATGGTATTCAACACGGCTGAAAAACTGCTAATGTCATCAAATGCTTCGGCGTAGTTCCAAACATTCACACCTGATTGGTCTTCTGGCGAAACCTTATGCCTTCTTTTCATGATATCCTCCAAACGCCCAGAAAATTCAAGTGCCTTGGTCAGGTCATAAGAAGGATTGTACGTCAAGGCAATAGCGCTAATATCATTTGTATTCCCGTAGGTCCTTTGATAGGTACTGATGGGCATATATATCCTTCGCTCCGCATTGTCATCTCCCTCATCAATAAATATCCCAATAACCCTGAACAGTGATCCATTAAGCTCAACAAACTTTCCTAGAGCGTCTTCTTTTTTGAATAAATCTTCCTTCACTTTTCGACCAATAATGGCCACTTTGGATTTATTCGTAAGGTCTGCATCATTAAAAAACCTACCTTTGGTGACAAGGATTTTTTCAATCATTTGAAACTCGGGGTGTACTGCCTGTAATCTGTACGAACCAGTTTCGCTTTTATATCTTGCTGTGGTTCCATTGTAATATCGAGCGCTCAAGTATTCAATATCCTCTGGAAAACTTTCCCTGATATAGTCAATATCCTCATTCTGAAACTGGATACGACGCCCTTTCTCAAAACCGGCGTAGGCTTTTGAAGTAGTACCGGGTCTTATAAAAATTGTATTAGTGGCATCATCATTAAACTGATTGGTAAAGCCATTTTGCATACCGTTGACGGAGGCTAGCAACATGACAAGAATAAATATGGCCCATCCAACAGAAAAACCTGTTAAAAAAGTCCTTAGCTTATTGTTCTTAAGCGTGTGAAATATCTCTTGCCAAATATCCCTATCAAACATACTGCTCAGCCCTAACTTGTTTTATTTTCTTGTCCTCAACAATAACCCCATCTTTTAGATGCACAATTCTTTTGCACATATGTGCTATGTCCTCTTCGTGCGTTACCACCAAGATAGTATTGCCCTCATCATTGATTTTTTGAATCAAGTCCATGACCTCATAAGAAGTGGTACTGTCCAAAGCACCTGTTGGCTCATCAGCTAAAAGCACCTTAGGTTCAGCTGCCATGGCACGCGCAATAGCGACCCGTTGTTTTTGCCCACCAGATAATTCACTTGGTAAATGTGTTGCCCATTCTTTTAGGCCCACTCGCTCCAAGTAACTCAATGCTTTCTCTTGACGCTCTTTTCTTCCCACCTTTTGGTAATAAAGCGGTAGCGCCACATTCTCCAAAGCGGATTTATAATTGATAAGGTTGAAGGATTGAAAGATAAATCCTAGGAATTTGTTTCGGTATTGGGCAGCCTTGGTCTCTGTAAGGTCTTTAATGGGAACACCATCTAAAATGTATTCTCCACTATCTGCGCCATCCAACATTCCCAAAATATTGAGTAAGGTAGATTTTCCAGATCCTGAAGACCCCATGATTGCGACAAGTTCCCCTGCCTCTGCCGTAAAATTGATTCCCTTTAAAACATGAAGGGAATTACTCCCCATTTTATAGGATTTGTGAAGGTCTTTGATTTCTATCATGATTGGTGATATTAGCTATCTGGATTCTTACTCCAGTAATAGGACTTACAAGTTGTTAAAATGTTACAAGAATTATTGAAATTTTTTGTTAAATAATCAATTGGAATTTTCGTCTTCTTCAATAGCGTTCCATACTTTGATTTTATCTTTCGCTTTTAGACCGGATTTTACCTCAACATAAATACCATCGCTAATACCCAATTCTATATCTTTTCGCTCAAATTGTTGCTCAGAAGTTTCAATTTCTACATAGGGTTCCTTGGTTTCGCTATCAAATTGAACCAATGCTTCCTTTAAAGCCAAAACACTATCGGCCCTTGCCAAAATAATGGACGCATTTGCACTCAAGCCTGCTCTAATAAATGTGGTATCCTGTTTCTTTAAGGTTCCTTTGATTTCAAACTGAATGGCTCCATTCTCTTCTTTACCCTTTGGGGCGATATAATCCAAAACGGCATCAAAAACCTGATTTTCTATGGCTCCCACCGTAATTTCCAATGGCAGGTCTTCCTTAATCTTTCCTACTTCAGATTCATCTACCTTGCCCTCAAAAATCATTTTTTCAACATCAGCAATAGCTGCAATGGTAGTTCCTTCGTTAAAGTTATTGCTTTCAATTACCTGATTTCCCACCTCAACCGGCACTTCAAGGACCATGCCGCTCACCGTGGCTTTTATCAAAGTATTTGCAGCGTTTCTAAAACCACTTGTGGTTCCTGTTTTTACAATATCATAGCGTTTGTTTGCCGCTCCATAAGATTGTTTGGCTTGATCATAAGTGACTTGGGCACGATCTAGATCGGCCTGTGAAATAACTCCTTTATTGAACAATGAAAGTTGTCTCTCGTAGTTTCTTTTTTGGTCATCCAAATTTATTTTGGCCTCATCTATAGTATTTCGAGCATCATTTAAAGCAGTCAAGTTGGGAACTACTTTTATTTTTGCCAATAAATCTCCAGATTTTACATAATCCCCACCTTCCACATAAATCTCTTCAATAACTCCTGAAATATTCGGTTTGATCAATACTTCCTCCAATGGCAATATACTTCCTGTAGCGACTGCTTTTTTGACAATATTCTGTTTAGAGGGTTTCTCGGTCTCGTAAACTACAGGGTCCTCAGAATTTTTTTGATACAGGTAATACATAGAGCCACCGAAAACTACTACGATGAGCAATAGGATAATAATGGTTACTGACTTTTTCATTTTTCTTTATATAGTTTGATTTGATTGATGTTTTGTTTTTATTCGTTTCTTAAAGCCTCTATCGGGCGCACCTTAATGGCACTATTAGCTGGAATAAATCCTGCCAACAGCCCAGATATTATTAAAATGACCAATGCTCCGCTCACAACTCCAACACTGACACTAGGGTTAATGAACATATCTACCGGGCCAACACTGTCCAACAGGGAATTAATGCCATAAATGACCAAAGAGCCAAAAATAATGCCTGTCATTCCAGAAATTATGGTCAGGAAAATGGACTCCATCAATATTTGCAATTTAATGGACCAAGGTTGTTCTCCCAATGCCCTTCGTATTCCAATTTCTTTGGTGCGTTCTTTTACAACAATAAGCATGATATTGCTCACTCCAATAATTCCAGAAAGCAGTACCATAATTCCAACGATATAGGCAATGGCTTTAAGCCCAACAAACAAGCTCTCTACTCTATTGAACTGTTCATATAGGTCAAAGTAGCCAATGGCCCTATTATCCTCTGGGTGTATTTTATGGCGTTCCCGCATAACCCCTATTATATTCTCCTTAAGTTGTGAAATGGAGCTTCCATCATGCGCCGTTATGGCCATCCAACCTACATCTTCCCCTCTGTTAAAGGCCTGCGAAAATGACGTAAACGGAACAAATATTTCCTTTTGGGCCTCTTCACCGTCTCCATCATTATTATTTTTCTTGTAGGTGCCAATGACCATAAAATTGACTCCGCTAATCTTTATATAACTCCCCAATACTTCCTCTCCCTTATCATAAAGTTCTGATTTTACACCTTGGCCAATTACAGCAACTTTTCTTTTTTCATTGATATCGTTATGATTAAGAAATCTGCCTGAGGTCACCGCCATGGGGTCCTGATTAATTATTTCTGGATAATCCCCATACACATTATAGGCCCCAACACGAATACCTCTGATTACATTGCCCCCTCCTCGAAATCCACCCAATTGATTTCTTGGAGATATAAATCTCAGATTGGGTACATTGTCCTTAATAGCCTGGACATCGTTTACCTTAAACTCAAAACTTCTTCCCTTTGGCAATCCCTCGTACGCTTTTGTAGTGCTTCGGGTCCACATGAACATAGTGTTCGTGGCAATATCTCCAAAATCCTGTCGTATCCCGTTCTCAAATCCCTTTCCAGCAGCCAAGAGCACAATCAAAATAAATATACCCCAGCACACACCAAAAGCTGTTAGGATGGTACGCCCCACATTGCTGGTGAGCACCTCCAAAATTTCACGCCATCTGTCTGAGTTAAACATACTTATTTATATTATGAATGAGTCCTTATTCATCTCTCAATGACTCTATCACTTGTACCTTTGCCGCCCTCCATGCGGGAACAAATCCCGCGAGTGTTCCTGCAAATATTAGGACCAATACTGTTGAAAATGCCACATTAAAATTGACTGAGGGATTCATCACATATTCAATTTGAACATGGGGACCCACAATTTCCAACAAAGCCATGCTAAAAATCAATCCCGTAAAACCAGAAATAGCGGTCACAAAAATGGATTCGTGCAAAATCATTCCCACAATAGACCAAGGTTTGGCACCCAGTGCCTTGCGAATGCCAATTTCCCTTGTTCGCTCCTTTACCACGATCAACATTATATTGCTTACACCCACAACCCCTGCAATAATGGTACAGATACCCACAAACCAGAAAAACAACTTCATGCTTCCAGTAATGCCGTAATAGCGCTTTGCTTCTTCCATGGCACTCCAAACCCTAACACCAGATTCATCATCAGGCGCTACCTTATGTTCCTCTTTTAAAAATTCTCTTAGATTATCCTTAAAACTAACCGCTTGTGCCACAGCTTCCTCAAAATTTTCCACAGGAGGTAACGTGTAGGAGAGGGTATTCAATTTATCATCTCCACTGAACACCCTTTGGGCCGTGGTTATAGGAATGTAGATGCGTTCTTCTTCACGGTCATTTTGTTCTTTGAACACTCCAATTACGGTAAATCTTATACCGGAAATATCAATAAGTTCTCCTATTGGAGATTCTACCTTATTAAAAACATCGTTTTTGATTTTTTTACCAATGACGGCCACCTTGCCCAAGGAGATTTCATCTTTATAGTTGATAAAACGACCTTCTACCGTTCCAAAGCCTTCAATAAATTGAAATTCTGAGGATACACCTTGTATGCTATAAACCAATGCTTCGTTTCCATAGTTGATATCTACATCACGAACAAAGACTCTGGGAGACTCATATTCAATATCTTCCTTGAACAATCTTCCAGCGGTTTCAAAATCATTGTTCTTAAACCGAATTCTTCGTCCTGGGTTAAGTCCTTTATAGGCTTTTGAAGTTGCTTCTGGCCACGCCCAAATACTGGTGGTTGCATCTTGTTTGAATTCATGCTCAATACCATTTTGCATGCCTTGACCAAAACCCAATAAAATTACAAGGATGAAAATACCGGAAGCTACAGATAGCCCAGTTAAAAAAGTGCGTAATTTGTTCTTCCGTATGGTGTCAAATATTTCTTGCCACCTCTCAATGTCGAACATAGTGGTTGGTGTTTGATGATTGATGAAATACGCGAGCGTACTTCTATATGACATAATCTACATCATATTGTTACACCTTGACGTTAAAAAAAATGTTAAATTTTTAAACTCTTTTAGTTTCGCATCTTTTTGTAGACAAAAAAGAACAGTCCAGCCACCAAAATATAGGGTATAGCCATTAGATAGACAATCCCATCGTTAATTCCTTCAGCGGTTTTCCCACTGGCATCACTTTCCACAACGGCCCTGCACATGGCGCACTGTGCCTCTACCATTTCGGGAAGCACAAAAAACAATAGCATCAATATGGAAAATTTAAGCTTCATTTAATGTCCTATATATTGATAGTAAGGTGAAATCATAAGATAAACAACTACACCAGTAATTGCAACATACAACCAAATGGGAAAGGTATATTTGGCCCATTTCCTATGTGCTGCAAAATCGTTCAAATAGGCTTTTGCATACGTTCTCAACACCAATGGAATAACTGCTATTGAAAGTATAATATGGGATATCAATATAAAATAATAGAGGTATTTGATAGCACCCTCGCCTCCATATACAGTACTCTCCGAGGTCATGTGATAGGTCACGTACATAACTAGAAACAATAAGGAAAGTACAATACAAGTGGTCATTAGGTTTTGGTGAACGCCTCTTTTTCCATTCTTTATGGCAATGACAGCAGCGACCAATAAAACTGCCGTGATTCCATTTATTGAAGCATAGATTGGGGGTAAAAACGACAATGGTTTCGCATTGGGAATTTTATAGCCAAACAGTAAAGCAACCACCACAGGAATTGCAATGGACACAATTGTAATCCATTTGTTAAAATTCTTTTCTCTTGCTACAGCTTCTTTCATTGTTCTTCCAATAATAACTTCTTAATATCTTCCTTGAGCATCGTAATCTGTTGGGGCTCTCCTTCTTTGCTCACACCTTGTTTCTCAGTAATAGTTCCACGATAATAAATCAACGGATTACCATTTTCATCGTATCTGGAGCGAATAAATCCCTGTTTATCAACTAATGCAAACATTCCTGAATGCTCAAAACCTCCGGGAGCATCATCAACTTCATTAGCTGCAATATAAAACCCTTCTTGCGCCAACTTATAGATTTCATCCTGATCTCCGGTCATTAGGTGCCAATCCTTGTCTGTAATGCCGTATTTTTTAGCATACTTTTTTAGTATCGTAGGTGTATCATATCTTGGGTTGATGGTAAAGGAGGCCACACCAAAATCTTCAAATTCATCAAAGGTATCTTGAAGCTCTACCAAATTCTGGGTCATGATGGGACAAATAGTTGGGCAGGTGGTAAAGAAAAATTCAACCACATAGACTTTCCCCAAGTAGTCTTTATCAGAAACCAATACACTGTCCTGATCTAAAAATGAAAAAGTTGGGACACGTCTTTTCTTTCCGTTGGTCAAAATAAAGCCTAAATCACTTTGTATTGACCCAATGCTCATTCGGTCTTTCTCAACTATGGTTCCACCCTTAAGTTTTTTGGTAATCTCATAAACAGCAAAGATTCCGAAAACTAGAATAATTGTAGATACCCAAACATAGGTGTACTTTCTCTTGTTAGTTGCTCCTGTTGGCATTGTTTTTCTTTAAGGCAAGACGGTATTCCGCCAAAATTATCTTGACATCGTCTTCCATTTTATTGTTGAGTTCAGCAACCGAGCTTGTATTAAACCCGTATTTAACCCCCTCATCCTCGTCATCGTTCCTACCTCTAAGGTTACGGTCTTTATCTATAATGAATACATAGGGAGTGCTTAGGTTTTTATCCAAATTAACGTTTACATCCAAAGTTTCAAAGAAGGATGCTATTTCCGCATCTGAGGCAAAGGCAAAGTTCCATTTTTCCACATCGGATAGCGTTCCCAGTTCTTTCTTTAGGGACTGAACTTCGGCCTCACTACCTTTGGAAACCAATATGACCATCTGAAAGTCTTTAAACTTACTAAACCGTTTGTAAATTTTCTGGTTGAGGTTAAAGGCATTTCCCTTTCTCCCCTTTACATCATTCCCAATAAACCCTAAAATCGTAATCTTATCATCAAGGGTAAGCTTAGTATCAATTGTTTCTAAACTGGGGATATTTTCTGTGAGAATGGGCAGCTTTCCAAAATTATTTACTCCTGATGCAAAGAATAGATAGGCCACTAATGGAAAGACAAACAAAACAACTAAAACAAAGGCTTTTTTCATTGTATTCTTACTGGTACAAAAATAAAAAAGACGGTTTGAAAAACCGCCTTTTATCACTGTTAATACTTTCTTAGAAGTTCCAGGCCAAGAAACCTTCCTTAAATACATTATAAATGTAATCCGCTTCAAAAAGCAGAATGAATATCAAATAGCAAACTAAAAATATTGGGGTCCAGACAATTGCTCTTCGCAAAGAACTCTTTTCATCGCGCAAGTGCATAAAGTCCCATGCAATGTAATAGGCTTTCACCAAGGTTAGGATGATGAAAATCCAGTTAAGCAACTTCATCCCCAAAAAGTAGTTTTTAGTAAATAATTCTGGTTTTGTAATACCTAGAGCTACTTCTACCGCTGTTACTATAGTTAGAAAAATAAGTACACCCCAAATTTTTTGGATGTTAGACTTGAATTTTACAAGTCCTCTAAAAATTTCCAGTTTATGCTCGTGTGCCATATATTTATTTTGAAAGGTTCCTGCCTTAACAGGAATGACATATTATTTTTTTATACCAAATAGAAGAATGTGAATACAAATACCCAAACTAAATCTACAAAGTGCCAGTATAGACCAACCTTCTCTACCATTTCATAGTGCCCTCTTTTTTCATAGGTGCCCAAAATCACATTAAAAAATATGATGATGTTTATCAACACTCCTGAAAAAACGTGGAATCCGTGAAACCCTGTAATAAAGAAGAAAAAATCTGCAAAAAGTCTACTTCCGTATTCGTTGTGAATAAGGTTGGCACCTTCAACAACTTGGGTAGCATTCTTAAGTTTAGCCAATGATTCTTGTCGATTCAACAATGTTTTCTCGCCTTCTTCATTTATGGTCTCGGTACGAATCAAAATATTTGGGTTCGCCTTAAATCCTTCAATCACTTCATTCAATGAAAACGAAGTTGTATATCCGTCTTTTTGATACCAGACACCTGCACTGCTTTCATGAACTATCCTATCCTCAGGCAAATCCTTGGAAAAATCCCTTAAGGCAGCACGCTCACCAGTATCGGCATTTACAAACTGAAGTATTCTACCACCCTTGGTTTCCAAAGCTCCGTAATCCCCTTTTATAAAAGTTGCCCATTCCCAAGCTTGTGAACCAACGAATATGGCACCTCCAATAATGGTTAGGAACATATAAAAGATTACCTTTTTTTGCATCATCTTATGGCCTGCATCCACAGCGAGTACCATGGTCACGGAAGACATAATCAGAATGAACGTCATAAAGGCCACATAATACATTGGATAATTGCCGTGGAAAAAGGGAACGTGGGTAAAAACCTCATCTGCAATAGGCCAAGTTTCTATAAACTTGAACCTAGAAAAACCATAAGACACCAAGAAGCCAGAAAAGGTCAAGGCATCCGAGACAATAAAAAACCACATCATCATTTTTCCATAACTTGCGTTCAGTGGTTGATTTCCACCTCCCCAAACGCTGTCTTCTGAACCGGTTGTTACCGTTGTATCCATAAAAAAGGTCGTTTTAATAAAACTTTAGCAAAAATACATCTTTTGGTGTATTTCAAAAGCGATTCATAAAGGAAAACTTCATGTATATGAATTTATTTCACGAAATACATAAACAGAATTAAATACACCCATAAAAAATCCAAAAAATGCCAAAACGTGGCTCCCAATTCCAATCCGAGCATATTGTACGGCATATATTTGCCCCTTAGTTGCTGAACCAGAACCACTAACAAGGAAATTAAGCCTGCTACAACATGTACTATATGTATGGCTGCGATTAAAAACACATAGGACATTTTTATACTGCTTGTTGGCCCTGTAAAGTAATATCCGTTTTCCAACATTTGTGAAAATCCAGAAAACTGTATTACGATAAATGAAATTCCCAGAGCCAATGTAACCAACAAAAAGAGGGTTCCTTGCTTTTGATCGTTCTTTTTAACAGCTTGTTTTGCCAATAGATATGTTAAACTGCTGAGCAAAATTATAGCGGTACTTATGAAAAATGCTTGCGGTAAATCCAGATCACTTATCCAGTCTTCACGGCTTCTACTTACAATATAGGCACTGGTCCATCCTGCAAAACCCATAATAAGGCTGGCAATGCCAAACCATAGCATCATCTTTTTGGATCGACTATTTTTCTCTTGTGCTGTTCCCTCGGTTAAATCCATTTGCTAACTAATAAACTTATCTATTACGTAAATAATCTGAATCAATGAAATATAGGTGACACTGGCCAGCATTAATCTTCTTGCAGCCATATTATCCCGTTTTTCATACAATTTGAACGCAAAAATGAGCATTACCAAGCCCGAAATGAGTACAAGTACTGCCGCGGGAATGGATAAATGCAATCGACCTGTAAAACCAAATGCGGGCATTATGGAGATTGCTATCATCCAAATGGTATACAATATAATTTGAAGTGCTGTACCTGTATCTTTTTTTCCTGTGGGCAACATTTTAAATCCGCCCCTTTTGTAATCTTCATCCAACATCCAACCCAGGGCCCAAAAATGCGGGAATTGCCAAAAAAACTGAATCATAAAAAGTGTTCCTGGCTCTATGCCAAAATCATCTGTAGCTGCAACCCATCCCAACATAAAAGGTATGGCACCCGGAAAGGCACCTACAAAAACGGAAAGTGGCGTTTTGGTTTTTAAAGGAGTGTAGACACTGGTGTACAGAAATATTGAAATTGCACCGAACATTGCCGTTTTTGGACTTAAAACATACAAGGCCACTACACCAAGAATAGTCAATAGAATGGCAACTGCCATGGCCGTGTTCACCGACATACGTCCCGAAGGAATCGGTCGGTTTTTGGTGCGGTTCATTAAGGCATCCAAGTCTTTTTCAATAACCTGATTGTATGCATTGGAAGCGCCAACCATACAATACCCGCCAAAGGCAAGCAATAGTATGGAGACTAAATCCAATTGATATGCTCCCAAAAAATACCCCGCAATGGATGAAAATACCACACTTACAGCCAGTCTGGCTTTGGTGATTTCCTTAAAATCAGTAAATAGCAAGGACCAGGATGTAGTTTTTACGGAACCTACGGCAGATTTCATCCACATTTGTATTGACAGGCAAAGATACTCCCAGAAATATTGTTTTCCAACCGCTTAGGTTGGTTTCTTTTCGTCATGTCGGTGCCCCGGTGTCATTTCGAACCGAATGGAATAAGTGTGAGAAATCTCATTGCCATTTTTCTAGATTTCTCAATCAATGCTTCGCATTTCATTTCGAAATGACTGGGTTCGGGCAGTGCTGTCATTTTGAGCGAAGCGAGAAATCTATACTGTCCCGGTTCTTCATTTAAAAACCAAAAGCCACAACAGTATTGTTATGGCTCTCTCTTGTTTTCCTTGCTTTCTCTTGACCGCCACCAGTGGCACGTGTTCGACTATGGCGGAAACTAGCGGGGTGCCAAGAGCACTTCAATCCAATTTAAAACCATATTCGGTCTCAATCACTTTTTCGTCAATTATTGGACCTATTAGACTATCCTTTTTTAAGTGTAAAATCCAATATCCTTTTCATGCATTAACTGTGCACTCAAATGAGAGGATTTTTTTAAAACTGAATCAACCTGATGTTTAAGGTCTATTGAATCCAAATTTTTAATATTTGGAAAAATATCTCTACCTAATTTTTCTTCAAGTCTTTTGCTATCAATCATTTGAACAAATAATAGATATTGGGAACTTTCTTTAACCCCAATTATATTGGATTCTAAAAAGAAACCACTAGTTCCATCCTTGGTCACAAAATTGTATTCCAATCCTTCACTAATGTATTTTATTCCATTTGGGTACTCCCTAACCAAATCTGCACACCCAATGGATATAAACAAAATGAGAACATTCATTGTTTTTTTGACTTTCATATTTCAATTAATTGTATCTCCTCGCTATTATAAGATTGCATCTTATGGCACTAAAAAGGCCAACAATAACTCAAAGTCAAAACTAAACAAAAAAAGCCCTAACGTTTCCGTTAGGGCTTTTCCATTTCTGCCTCGGCAGAAATAATATATTTTACTGAAGCTTAAATGTAATTGGAATACTAAAAGGTACTTTCACCGCTCTACCTCTCTGCTTGCCTGGTGTCATTTTAGGAAGCTTGTTGATAATACGTAACGCTTCTTTTTCCAAATTTTTATCCGGTCCACGCATTCTAATGTTACCAATGCTACCATCTTTTTGGATAACAAAAACAACATTTACCCTTCCTTGAACACCCATTTCTTGGGCAATCTCTGGGTAACGGAAATTTTTACGGATATGCTTTTGCATCATGTCCTGGAAACATTGCTTTTTATTGGATGCTCTTTCGCAACCTGGGAAAACCGGTACATCTTCAATTACAGCAAAGGGAACTGAAAGATCTTCATCAACCTCTTCTACCTCAACATCTTCAATTTCCATTACTTCCTCATCCTGACTGGTTTCCGTAGATTCAATTACAGTTTCTTCCACTTCTTCCTCATCTTCAACAACCTCGATGATTTCTGGTGCTGCTGGTGGTGGTGGTGGTGGTGGAGTTTTTATCTGCTCCGTCATTGGCACCTCTTCGTCCAGCTGGTCCTCAACATTCATTGAAATGTCATAATCACCGCTATTATCGTATTTTTTCCACTCCATGGCTCCATAAACCAACCCCAAAACAGCGGCCAGCCCTATTACGAAATAGAGTGAACTGTTTTTTCCTACATCTGCTTTTGGATTCTTTTTTAGTTCCATCGTTTTGATTTTAGTGTTTGCTAATTTAAATATTAATTGGTTAAATAAGCAATTAAATTTTCCATTTTAACGGCCTTTCTTTAGAAAAATACCACTTAATTAAGCTTATCCCAAGAAATGCGCCAATTGAATTGGCCAAAACATCGCCTATTTCAGCCATGCGATCTGTTGTAATCGCATATTGTAACACCTCAATAAATATGCCATACCCTATGGCCAAAAGCAAAATCACCAACACTGCTTTGGACAATTTTATCCCACCTCTTGTACGTTCCCGTAAAAAAAGGCATCCCAGTAGGGCAAAAACAAAATAAAAGAAAAAGTGTGTAATCTTATCTGCATAGGGAATGTTTACTTGTCTCGTATCCAAACCTGAAAAAGAAAATAAGCTGAGTATGGTTATCACCAAGACCCAGCTTACAAATGATATTAAAAAAATATTTTTTTTAAGCACCTACCATTGCCTTATACTCTTCATCACTCATTAAACCTTCAACTTCCGAAGCATCACTTATTTTAATCTTGATCATCCAGCCATCACCATAGGGGTCCGTATTCACCTTCTCTGGTTCATCTTCCAAGGTTTCGTTAAACGCAATAATTTCGCCAGTCAATGGTAAAAACAAATCGGAAACCGTCTTTACGGCCTCCACAGTACCAAATACCTCATCTTTGTCCAAAGTTTCATCCAAAGTCTCTACTTCAACATAAACGATATCCCCCAATTCTCCTTGGGCAAAATCGGTAATGCCAACGGTAGCTGTATCTCCGTCTATTTTAACCCACTCGTGATCTTTGGTATACTTTAATTCTGCTGGAATGTTCATTGTCTTATTTTGTATTAGTCATAAGACAAATGTAACGGATTGAATATAGCTATTCAAGTAAATTTTATAACAAAATATTCAGTTTGAAAACTAGTTCCCAAAATTATACCTTATGGTAAAACCGGCATTAATGGTTGTCTGTGGGAACGCCGTGGAGACCGCAAACTGGGAAAAGGAGTGATCATAGAAGAACAGCGCATTCAAGCTTTTGCTCAATGCATAATCTGCCGTGAACTTGATGGACATTAATTGTTGACCGGAAGTAATTTGATTGTTATCAATATCGAGGTTTCTTATGATTGTAATATTATCCCTTAGGGATAAATCTGCTTTTAAGTTTAAATCGCCTTTTAAGCGCGTTTTTTCACCACCTATGTTGGTCACAAACTTTACATCTTTAAAACGGTAGCCCAATCCAAGGGTATATTCCTTTCCGTTGATTTCTGTAAGGAGGTTATTATCGAAACTTAGAGACAACATTCTATCCGTTCGGACTTCAGCTACAAAGCTAAAGGAATTCTTCATCTCAAAATCCATACGCATTAAGGGATTAAATTCATCATTGAGCACAACATTGTTAATTATGTTCTCCGGCAATAAATCACCAGTGTCTGGATCGGTTGTGGTATTCTCTCTTTCCAGATTGGTTTGAAATGAGTTGATACTGTAAGCGGCACGATACCCGTGACTTAATGAAAAACGTTTGAATTTCTTTTTGAACCATCTATTCTTCATCAATCCGGTATACTTAATGTTCCAATTTGGAATTGGAATTTCCCTGAAGGCATCCAAATTTACACGGTCAACATCTTGACCAGTATAGGCAGCAAAGAAAGCGGGCAACAATACTTCTTGTTGCGTTTTTCCATATAACTCTGGAAAACCATCTTCATCCAAAGTGCCCGGGGTCTGTCCCCTGTCCGAAACCAATCTGTTGGCAATGGTGATCCTATTTTGTTTAAATGTCTCAAACGTTTCCGAATCAAATTCATCGCTTTTATTGAACACCGTTCCAATCATAACTGTTGAGATGCTAAAATTCCCCAACTCATTAACAAGTCCATTCTGATTGTTTATCCATTCTTGCGGGCTATAATTTTCTTGAGTACTGCTTGAAAATTGCCTGTCGGCTGTAAAATCAATGGTCAAATCTTGGGTGGGATTAGCAGTAGCAGCAAGGTTTAATTGTTTATTTGTGTTTTGCATATACTGGGAATTAAACTCAGTAAATGTGGTCAACCAACCATTACGTGCAGCTTCAAAACGCACATCGGCTTGGCTACCAAAAACAAATCCCAATGTTGGCCGCGCCGAACCAATAAAACCTACAGATTGTGTATATCCTGGAAGTACGGTACCATTATTTTCACTGTAGTTTACATTCACCCGTTTTACCATGGTTACAATGTCCACCAAAGTATTAAAGGCTTTGCTCGTCTTTTTTGGTGGTTTTTCGTCTGTTTCGGTTGATGCAGGATTTCCTGCTTTATCCCTTCGTACCTGAACTTGATTCGCTGTAACTTTGCCATCTCGCTTTTTCAACCCCAAAAAGTCGTAAAAGCGTTGCATCGTCAAATTTGCCGTTATGGTATGGGTATTGGCATTTTGAACTGTATTTATATTCTCTCCTGAAACCTCAATCAAAGCATCTCCGCCACGTTGCCAGTCAAAATTACTGGTATAGGTGTATTGGGCATTCATAAAATCCAAAAACGGAAATTTATTGAAGGGCAGTTCATAGTTCAGTTCCATACGTTGCGAATGTCGGTTTGGTTCTCCAACATCAAAAAAGCCATCCCATAAATTCAAATCTGCATTTATACCAGAATCCGAATCATCATCCACATTAAAATAATTCCTTACTATATTATTGTTGGATGCCGTTAAATTTAAACGCAATGACTTTGAAATACTGTAATTTAATGCATATTGCCAATTAAACAGGTAATTACGCTGTTGCAAGAGCGGCAATTCCAAAGCTTCAACTCCCGGCTCCAAAACATCCCTAAAACGCTGTTGGTTAAAAGATCTATTGTAGTTTGCATTGACCGATAAACTTGTAGGCAATACATTAAAATTCAATTCTTTTAACCATTGCCAGTATTTTCCAGTGAACAGTGAATCCTTTTTGGCAAATGGAGCTACAGGGGCTGGTTTAAAATTATGGTTATACACAAAACCGGTGGTCACATTTTGATCCCGTAGATCTGCAACCTCAAAATCCCTGTGATTGGTTTCATTATAGGAATAATTGAAGGTAAAGTTTTCAACGTCAAAAAAGTTCTCTTTTGCTTCCTCACCTCTATTTTTTCTAACCCCAATAAGGTTGATGCTTCTTCTTTTGGTATAGTCTTCTGCCTGTGTCCTTATGGTCTCAGCATCTTCTGGGGTTTCGGCTGCTGCAATACGGTCCTCCAATTTTAAATCATCGTATACTGGATCAAACTCTGGAGTTATCAAACTTTCAGAAATGCCATAATTGAACGGTAGCTCAAGCCCCCATTTCTTTGGAAACAATTGTCCCACATTTATATTGGTTACCACATCGTAAGATATGGCATCTTCCCGTGAACGCTCGTTGGGCATTTGATCAATGGAACCAAAACCAGAAGTACTTCTACTTCCTGTTGCCGTAACATTTGCAAAATCTGCCATGTTTGCGTCCAAAGCAGCAACTGCGGCCCAACCTCCATTGTTATCCAAACCGGCCAATCGTAGTTCGTTGAACCACACTTCCCCTCTTGCTGGCAGATCATCAATATTTTTAATACCCACCATCATACCTCTAATACTTCCCAGAGATGGGTTACCACGTATTCCTATCCGAAGCCTTCCCAAAGTTCTGGGGGCAAATTCATCTACCGAAACCACCTCTCCATCAACTACCTCGTAATAATTAATTTGACTTAGGGTTTGCGATGCTATTCCTTGAGATTTTACTTTATTCAAATCGCTCAAAGCAATATCAATTTCGTTGACGTCGGGCCAAATTTCATCTTCAGATGTTGCACTGAAGGATGTAAGTTGAAGCGGCAATTCTATTTGATAAAAGTTCTCTGAAAAATCCGTTCCAATTCTAAGGAAACCGACCAATGGGGTATCGTCGTCTGAATAATCGCTATTTAAAATTTTCTCGGCGTGCATAAACATTTTAATACGTTCATACTGGCGTACATCAATATTTACATTTTTAAAAACACCCCGTGAATCTTGGGATTCTAAGTTTTCGACCACAAAGGAAAGCGATTGCTCGTTTTGGCGAATTATAGTATTGTTATTGTTCAGTTGTTCCCTGACCACTCCCGGAGGCAGAACATACGGAATCGGCTGCCGCCCAAAATTTTCCTCAATATTTACCGTATTCACATCGGTTACGGTACCATCATCAGATGGATCGTTGTCCACATCGGGTTGTAACGAGTTCGTATATGTTCTCCAATCTCCCCGTACCAAATCCAAAGTAGCAAACCGTAGTACAACATCATCCGTAAATCCGGTGAGGTACATTCGCATAAAACTAACAGAGCGAAAATCCGTTATTCCACCCACAGCATCCGTAAAATCACTTAATGGAATCTTATATTGAATCCATCTTCTGTTCAACTGGGTTCCATTTGGAAGTGTTGATGTCAAACCTTCACGAATATCAGTTACATACTGATCGTTAATGGTTGTATTTGGCTTTATTTGGATTCGATACTCATAATAGCTATTCACCGTGTTCATGGTTAAATCCCTATCAATATCCTCCACATCAGGTAAAGTAGTAGATCCCCTATTTGTATTGGTTACGGCAACAGGTGAATTTCCATCTGGGTTATTAAAATCCAAATAACGCTCTAGAATGCCACCTTCCCTATTCAAATAATATTCATAATTATCCAGGGCGGGGTCATCTCCAGGACCATAAATAGCTTGCTCAGCAATATCGTCCAATCCATCTAAACCAACATCTTGTAATGTCCTGTTCGTTTCGTCTGCATCAAAGGCATATACCAGAGATTGGGTTGAGGGCACTTGCCCCCAGATTGTCTCTCTTGGAGTTTCACTATTGGTGCTTGCAGGCAGTCCGTTTTCATATTGTTTACGGCCGTCTTTCAGTATATCTTCGGAGATATTACCTAGATTAAATACCAGCTCACCATCATTGACACCATTGGTTTGTCCATCTATATATGGATCCAACACCCAAAACTGGACAAATTCCACATTGGATTGTTCAAAGTTGGTACTGCTCAATGGACGCATAATACCAGCCCATTTGTCATCCGGAGTTTCCGTTGCAAAATCAGGATTGGCATTGTAGGGCCCTTTTTGGTTTGGGTAATACACCAAATCCAAAGTTCCCTGAACGGTTGTTTGCCCTTGGGCAATATCGGTTTCCGAAAAGACCTCATCTATAAAAACCCTTCGAGTGGTATTTAAAGAAATATCATTATCTGACATGCTTGAAGGCCTTTGGTTGGTGTAAAAAATAGGATCAATGGTGTACCAAGACATTTTTGCACGTTCATAGCCTACATCTATATCAGTTCGGTCTTCCAAAAATTCAACCGGGGGACTTGCCAAAAACCACCCCAAGGACGACCGTATATCTATTAGGGCCTGTGCTCCTTCAAAATCGTCTATATAAGTTGTGGTTTCCCCTTGAAAATCAGCATTCTTTGGCGAATTGGGCTTTAAAAAAGCTACTTCACCCCGTATGGAAAGGTTTGAGGGGACATCAGTATCTATGTTTGGCAACTTATTGGCCAATCGTGTTAAAAAGGGAATTTCCGTACTGAAATTTCCATTGAGGCCAAAAATGGTATTGTTAACAGGTTCTACACCATAATTGGATTTTTGCGTTAGAGGTCTTTCATTGAGATTCAACAAGGTTCCTCCCAATACAAAGTTTTCATTGAATTGATGCTCCACATTGATTCCCGTAAATCTTCTTGTCTGCTGTCCAAAAACCGCATTATTTTCTACGGAAATATTGATAGGTGTATCGGATGCTTCCAGACTTGGATCCAAAATTTGTACTGTACCTGCCAGATAATTCACCGTATAGTCTATCCCTTCCTGCAACTGACGACCACCTGCCGTAACCCTTACCGAACCTTGTGGAACATTAAAGGCACCAATTGGAATGCCATTGCTTCCCTCAGATTTATAACGCCCTTTTAACTGAAACCTATTCTTTTCCGCATCCTGTAGCGAAGCCGCCTTTGTCTTGGCATACATATTACGGAATACATATTTCTGTTGGTTTTCATTGTATCCCTGATCATTATCAACATCATAGGTTCCCCCTCCCAGTTCATTGAACAAGAATTCTCCGAAAGGTTCAACCTTGGTGAAAATAATACGTCCGGATTGGGTATCGATAGTTATACCAGGTACATAATCAAAAAAACCATCACCGCCCGGTTGCACATCATTGTACACATTGAGTCGGTCCAAATTGAATATGTCTATCAGAATACGTTCTTCAAAACCTGTAGGCCAACCCACATTGGGGTCTACTGGTGTAATATAGTTTCTAGGTGTGGGGTCAGTATAAAGAATGTTTAACTTAAAGTCTTCTTGGCTTAATTGAAAGGCTCCAGTTGCGTAAATATTTTTCATCATCAAATCCCAAATAGGATCTTCTACGTTGGTGATATTACTTTTAAGTAATTTCAAAATCAAGGTATTGTTCTCAACAATTGGATTTACCCCTCCTGAAACGGTAGTGGCATCCACGCTTCCATTGGCAAATTCCCCCACCTGAAAAACTTCACCATTGAAGGTATATTGAAACGCAACTCCCAAAACCTCATCATTGCTCAGCCTTTGGTTAAGCGAAATATATCCCAATTGTGCATCAAATTGATAGTCTCTGGTCAATTCCAGTTTTCGGGCATTTTCTAAAATAGCATAATCAAAACCTTGATTTGCCGTTACTCCAAATCCGGATTCTACAGTGGCAATATCCCGAATGGATGACGTTAACTGCCCTCCATTACCAATTAAGGCTGGATCAAAATCATTGGCTCCGTTACGGGGCAAAGCTCCCATTTCAAAAACGTTGAAGAACCCTGCAGGAGCATTTCCTTCTTTTCCAATCCTGGTAACTTCCCTTCCATCGACACCTAACTCCACTTCTCCCAAATCCTGAAGCGCAACAACGTTCCTAACGTTTAGCGTTTGCTGGTTACGATTGGTGATCCATACTTCCAAACGGGTAATTTGTACTTGACTTTGGATGAAGGGATAATTTGTTAGTGCAGCATCGTAATTGTCCCTAAAATATTGGGCCAAGAAAAAGTGTTTGTCCTCATCATAATCCAAGGCAGTAAGAGCAAATTCATTTACGGTTCCACCTCCTTGTGCCACCACAGTATTATTTTGTGATTGTTGTTCCGAGAAAACTGCGGTTACTGTGGTCTTTCCAAACTGTAATTGTGTTTTTACACCGAAAAGGCTTTGCGCTCCCGTAATAAGAGAACTGTTCAAGGGCATATTTACATTTCCAATCTCAATTTTTCTTAGAATATCGTCTTCTGTTGGCGTATAATCTATTTTGACCAAATTTTGGAAGTCAAAAGTTGCCTCCGTGTCATAATTAGCCGTCACCAGCAAACGCTCTCCAACTTTTCCTTGTAGACTTAAACTAATTCGCTGATCAAAATCAAAAGAAAGATTGGTTCTATTTCTAGGTGAAAGTGCCGGATTGTCATTTTTTTGCCATAAAACCCCCAAATCCATAGCTACAGAACCTTGCGGAATTACTTCGATCGTATTCCCTCCAAAAATGGATTCAAAAAAGCTACTATTTACATAGAAATTAGGCAAGAGATTCTTTCTGGCTTCTTCACTCCCCTCTTTCTTACCTGTAAAGGCATCTATTTTTTCTTTGAAATAGGATTTCATTCGTTCTTTTCGAACGAGCTCGAAATATTGATCAGGAGTAAGTATTACAGGATGGTTTACATCAAAATCCCCAACGCTTTCCGTGTAGATATAGCGATCAAGTTTAGGGTCATACGTGTATTTAGCAATAATGCTATCAGGGTTTTCCAATATCAACTGCCCAAGTGCAACACCCGTTTTTACCGAATCCTGAACTTGTTCATTGGTTTCTTGCCCCATTAGGTTAGTGGCTATCAGAAAACATACAAAAAAGAAAAAGTACCTAAATCTTAATGATTTAAGTATTGGTTTTGCCCCTCTTTTCAAACTAGTTACAAATTTTTCAGCGCCAATTTTATAATGTCCTCAACGCTTAATGATGAATCTTGGGATAATACCTTGTCCACAACCTTTTCAGATTGCCTTCGGACAAAACCAAGAACCTCTAAAGCAGATAACGCTTCTTCTTTGCTTGTATTGTTTGATTGTAGGGAAACTTCGCCTATATCGTAGACTTTTAAAATCTTATCTTTTAAGTCTAAGATTACTCGTTGAGCTGTCTTGGCTCCTATCCCCTTGATTGCCTGTATGGAAGGAACATCTCCATTGGCAATTGCATCCCGAATTTGGGTAGGTGACAATGAGGACAACATGGTCCGGGCTATACTTGATCCAATACCTGAAACTGAAATCAATAATCGAAATATTTCCCGTTCCGATTTTTCCACAAATCCAAACAACGTATGGGAGTCTTCTTTTACCTGTAGATGTGTAAAAAGCCTGATACTCTCCTCATCTTTTAATTGTGAAAAAGTGTGTAATGAAATATTTAGAAAGTACCCGACACCTCCACATTCGATGATGACGTAGGTTGGATTTTTCTCAACTAATTTTCCGTTTAAATGGGTAATCATTTAGAAGTTTGTTTATTAGGTATTGGTGCTGTAGAACTATTTGTTCCCTCCCATTTTTGCTTTTTTTCGTTTCTCACGTTCTTGGGCATCTATAACAGCAACCGCAGCCATATTGACCATTTCATCAACGCTTGCCCCCAATTGCAAAATATGTGCAGATCTGCGCAGCCCTACCATAATTGGGCCAATAGAATCTGCATTATTCAGTCCTTTTAGAAGCTTATAGGTAATATTTGCTGAATCCAAATTAGGGAATATCAACGTATTCACCTTTTTTCCCGCCAACTTTGAAAAAGGAAAATTGTTATGACACAATTCTTGACTCAGTGCAAAATCTGTTTGGATTTCTCCATCGACCACCAAATCTGGATTGCGTTCGTGCAAAATTTTAACGGCATCCCTTACTTTTTGCGCATTTGGATGACCTGAAGACCCATAATTGGCATAGGATAACATGGCCATTACAGGATTAAATCCAAAATTACTGGCAACATTTGCCGTCATTTGAGCTATTTCGGCCAAATCTTCAGCACTTGGATCTATATTGATTGAGGTATCTGCTAAGAATAAAGGTCCTCTTTCGGTAATCATAATATTCACCGTGGACGCATTTTTCACTCCCTTGGCTCGTCCTAAAACTTCAAAAACCGGTTTCAGTACTTTTGGGTACGATCTGGAATATCCTGAAATCATACCATCAGCATCTCCTTCCAAAAGCATCATTGCACCAAAATAATTGCGCTTGCCCATATTAACATTAGCACTATATTTTGTTTCGCCCTTACGCTTTCTGGACTCCCATAATTTAATGGCATATGTAGCCCTAATATCCTTTGACTCGTCAGAACGTGGGTCTATGATCGGTACTTCGGCATCAAAATCCAATTCCTTTTTTAGGTTTTCAATAGTTTCCCTATCGCCCAGCAAAATTGGTATCGCTATGCCTTCATCATACACAATTTGTGCAGCTTTCATTACATCTAGTAATTCTGCTTCGGCAAAAACAATTCTTTTCGGATTCTGCCTGGCCCTATTGTGCATAAGGCGCACAACTTTATTGTCATTTCCAGACCTTAGGTATAATTCATCCTCATATTTTTTCCAATCCTGAATTGGAGCCTTTGCCACCCCGCTCTCAATGGCTGCTTTTGCAACTGCCGGTGGAATCTTGGTAATCAATCTGGGATCAAAAGGTTTTGGGATTATATAATCTTTGCCAAAAGTCAATCGTGTTGTATCGTAAGCAATATTTACCTGTTCTGGGACAGGTTCCCGTGTTAGATCCGCCAATGCCCTAACCGCCGCCATTTTCATTGCTTCATTAATTTTTGTTGCCCTAACATCAAGTGCCCCTCTAAAAATAAATGGAAATCCCAAAACATTGTTCACCTGGTTAGGATGATCGGAACGGCCTGTTGCCATTATAATATCGTCCCTTGTCTTACAGGCAAGATTATATTCAATTTCCGGATCGGGATTGGCCATTGCAAAAACAATAGGGTCTTTGGCCATGGACTTGAGCATTTCTGGAGAAAGTATATTGGCTATAGACAATCCAATAAATACATCTGCATCCTGCATGGCTTCTTCCAAAGTATCAATCTTTCTATCAGAAGCAAATTCCATTTTTTCTATGGAAAGGTTTTCTCGATCACTCCTAATAACACCTTTACTATCCAACATCACAATATTTTCAGCCTTTGCACCAAACGCTTTGTATAATTTAGTGCAGGAAACTGCAGCAGCTCCGGCTCCACTTACAACGATTTTGGCTTCGCTAATTTTTCTATGGGTAATTTCCAAGGCATTTAATAACGCAGCAGCAGAAATTATTGCCGTACCATGTTGATCATCATGCATTACTGGAATATCAAGTTCTTCCTTGAGCCTACGCTCAATCTCAAACGCTTCAGGAGCCTTAATGTCCTCAAGATTGATGCCTCCAAATGTTGGTGCTATAGCCTTTACCGTTTCTACAAATTTATCTACATCCGTGGCATCCAATTCAATATCAATACCATCAATATCAGCAAAAATCTTAAAGAGAAGGCTTTTGCCTTCCATAACGGGTTTGGAAGCTTCCGGGCCTATATTTCCCAATCCCAAAACTGCTGTACCGTTTGAAATTACAGCAACAATATTTCCTTTAGCGGTATACTTATAGACATCTTCCTTGTTCTTTTCAATTTCCAAACAAGGGATTGCAACTCCCGGAGAGTAAGCCAATGCCAAATCTCGCTGCGTGGCATAGGGCTTGGTAGGAACAATTTTTATTTTTCCCGGCTGGGGTTTAGCATGGTATAAGAGTGCTTCCCGACGTTGTTGTTCTTTGTTCATTTATACAGATTGAAGGTGTAAATTTATACCTTATTCTTTGGATTAAGGTTACAATAATCCCAAATAAAAAGACGCCAATAGTAAGTGGCGCCCAATTATATAATTCTTATCCCTATCTACCAAAAGTAACCTACAATAATTGAGGTAACTACAAGCAATATAATTGCCAAATATCTGTAGTTTTTATACCATGGCAATCCCTTTAATTCTTCTGTTTCCTCAGCAAACATTTCCTTCTTATAGGTGTACTCCGCTACTTTTTGAGCATCAGGTTGTCCCGTAGATAAACTAACCACCACATGGGTTAGAATGCTAATCACAAATAATAGATTTGCTTTTGCGAGAAAATGGAATTCATTTATATAAGGTGAAATATCATAGCTAGCAGATAAAATCATAAAGACCGCAGCGGCTCCACCAACAAGTAAACTCATAAATGCCCCATTTGCATTCGCCCTTTTCCAAAACAACCCTAATATAAATGCTGAAACAACCGGTGGACTGGTAAAAGCAATTACCAATTGAAGATATCCCCAGAGCGAATCACTTACTCGTTCTATGAAGGGTACCCAAGCAGAAGCAAGGACAACCAATATCAATGTGGCTATTTGCCCGGCCCTTACCAATTGCTTGCTGGTCATTTCTGGACGTAATTGTTTTACAAAATCCATTGTAATAAGTGTTGATGCCGAGTTAAATGTTGCGGAAACGGAAGACATCATTGCTGCTAACAATCCTGCCACCACCAGACCTAATATACCTGTAGGCAAAAGTTGGAACAACAATACCGGATAGGTAAGGTTAGGGCAATCCACAAGGTTTTCACACATACCCCCATCTGCCAAGGGATAGTTTAAGCCTGAAATATCCAAAGTACTGAAAAGCAAAAGAGCCAGCACCCCAGGCACTACCATTATAAAGATTACAGGAAGTTTTAACAACCCAGCGAACAATGCACCCCAACGACCATGGTTAAGGTCTTTTGCCCCTAATACACGCTGGACCATGAATTGGTTATTGGCCCAAAAATAAAAGCCCAAAAGTGGAACCCCTGTCAGAAGCCCCCACCAAGGCATAAACTCATCGTTATTGGGACGTACCAAACTAAATACTTCACCCGAATTTGAGGGGATGAATTTCCCTTCGGCAGCTCGATCACCAAAATTAACATCACCAGAAGCCAAAGCTGCATCCAACTTGGACATCATACCACTCCATCCGCCACCAAGTTCATCAAATGCAAAATAAGTAAGCAAACATGAACCTATAATCAACAATACGGCCTGAATTACTTCTGTTTGAATAACCGAGTTTAACCCCCCTGGGATGGTGTATGCTGCCGCAGCAACTGCCAAACCTATTATAATATATGTGGAATCAACATCTGGAAATAATAGTTTCAACACAATGCTCCCTACATAAAGTCCTGCAGCAGTATCTACCAATACATTACCTACAATTGTAATTAAAGAAAAGTAATATCTGGATCTTTTATCATAACGCCTTTGCATAAATTCCGGCATGGTGTAAACTCCAGATTTCAAGTAAAAAGGTAAGAAAAATATAGAGAAGAAAATCAAGATTACAACGGCATACCACTCGTAGTTGTATACATTAACATTTGTCTGAAAACCATCAGAAGCCAAACCTACCAAAGTAGAACTTGAAATGTTTGCAGAAAACAACGCTATCCCCACAATGGGCCATGTCATTGTTCTACCACCTAAAAAATAATCTTCTGAACTGCTTCTTTTTGATTTTGATATTCCGTAAATAATTATTCCTACCAGATATACAAGAATCACAATAATATCTAGGGTCTGTAATCCACTCATGGTTTTTCTTAATTTAGTTAGTTTAGGTTCAAATCGTTCAAAATCTCAATGAGGAAAAATCAAAAAATTAGATTATGATAAATTTGATAGTCTATTTTTGAGAAAATCACAGTATGAACAGCTACCAATATAGTATTTTTAATTTTTTCTTAAAAAAAACTTAACACCAAATACCTTGGCAGATTGAACGAAATCGATGTAGTTGGTTATGTGGATTTCAAAAAATTGATATTTCGCTGTAAACCAGAGAATTTTGTACGCTTTACTGCTGACTTTTTAAACACTTTTTTAAAGACATCTTCGGTAATTTCTTCCCAATCTTTTTTGGTCATGGATAGCAGTTCTGGATTTGGATTAAAGAGTGGTTCATTATGCGATTTTGAAAAACGGTTCCACGGACAAACATCTTGGCAGACATCACAACCAAACATCCAATCATCAAATTTTCCTTGGAACTCATTAGGAATTTCATTCTTTAATTCAATAGTAAAATAAGAAATGCATTTACTCCCATCCACTACATATGGTTCCACAATGGCTTCGGTTGGGCAGGCATCAATGCAGGCGGTACATGTACCACAATGATCAGTGACAGGAGTATCATAATCCAACTCTAAATCAACAATCAATTCAGCAATAAAATAAAAAGATCCAACTTGTTGGGTAAGCAGGTTACTATGCTTGCCTATCCATCCCAATCCACTTTTAGCAGCCCATGCTTTATCCAAAACTGGAGCTGAATCCACAAAAGCGCGACCATGAACTTCTCCAATATCTTGCTGGATAAAATTAAGGAGGCTTTTTAATTTGCCCTTTATTACAAAGTGATAGTCCGTACCATAGGCGTATTTCGAAATCTTATAGGCATTCGGATTTTGTTCTTCGGAAGGATGGTAATTTAGGAGTAAGGAAATTACGGATTTTGAGCCTTCAACCAATTTGGTTGGATCTAAACGTTTGTCAAAATGGTTTTCCATATACCGCATCTCACCATGCCTATTTTGGTTGAGCCACTTTTCCAATCGTGGTGCTTCTTCTTCCAGAAATTCAGCTTTGGAAACACCGCAAGACAAAAAACCGAGGCGTTTGGCTTCGGTTTTGATAAGTTTCGTATAGGTAGTTTTTAGACTCAAATTAAAACAACCCTCCTTGTGTTGCCCCTTTGATTCTGCCTAAATGTTTATAGGCCAGTTCGGTCACTTCCCGTCCTCTTGGAGTTCGCATGATAAATCCTTGCTGTATCAGAAAAGGCTCGTAAACTTCTTCAATGGTTTCAGCACTTTCAGAAACTGCCGTAGCCAAAGTTGTAATACCTACTGGCCCTCCTTTAAACTTATCGATGATAGTAGTTAAAATTTTATTGTCCATTTCATCCAGACCATGGGCATCTACATTTAGGGCTTTTAAACTGAACTTTGAAATATCCATATCTATATTCCCATTGCCTTTAATCTGGGCAAAATCCCGAACCCTTCGTAAAAGGGCATTACAAATTCTTGGGGTTCCTCTGCTTCTGCCGGCAATTTCTATTGCCGCTTCATTTGTAATGGGAACTTTTAGAATCTCAGCACTTCGTTCAACAATGGTCGATAAAAGTTCTGTATTGTAATATTGTAATCGGCTTTGGATACCAAATCGTGCTCGCATTGGCGCTGTCAATAGACCTGAACGCGTTGTAGCCCCCACTAAAGTGAATGGACTTAAATTGATTTGAACGGTTCTGGCATTTGGCCCTGTCTCTATCATGATATCAATCTTGTAATCCTCCATGGCGGAGTACAAATATTCTTCCACAATGGGACTTAAACGATGAATCTCATCTATGAACAGAACATCCCGTTCTTCAAGATTGGTCAATAGTCCTGCCAAATCACCTGGTTTGTCCAAAACAGGACCAGAAGTAATCTTTATACCCACTCCCAATTCATTGGCCAAAATATGTGCAAGTGTGGTTTTTCCCAAACCTGGCGGACCATGGAACAATGTATGATCTAGAGCCTCGTCGCGTAGATTAGCCGCCTGGACAAAAATCTTCAAATTCTCCAACACCTGCTCCTGACCCGTAAAATCATCAAAGGTAATGGGCCTCAATGCTCTTTCAATATCAAGCTCTTCTTGAGAGAAATTCTCAGGTGTAGGGTCTAGATTTTCATTCATATCCTAACAAATATAGTTGAAAACCAGATGTGCTAGAAACCATTTTATCTAAAATGCTGAAGTATAGGAATTGAAGTATCTATCTTAAAATTCTATACCTTAAATTAGTTACGTCAAAAAAAATACTATTTCTTCAACTTAGCGTTTTATGGTTAAATCCGATTATTCCTTAGGCATTCTGCAATACATCCCTTTTTTTTATGTCATCTGGTCCGATGATTTACTTTCGGCCTCCGAAATATCCGTAGTCAAAAAAACAATTGAGTTGGACGCAGCGCTTAATGTTGATGAAAAAAATCAACTTTCACGTTGGTTGGACCGGGAGAACCCGCCTGCTGATAACGTATTGAAAAGTTGGAAACACACCATATCAAATTCCAATGTTAAATTGATTGAAAGTGATACCTATCCACTAACATCACTAAGTCAACGCTTCGGGAATTTACAATGTGATAATTGCGATTTCAACGACCATTTAAAACATATTGAAATTAATTTGGGGATACAACCCAACCATTACAATCATTTATTCGATGTTGAAGTCATACACCATAAATCATCCAATTTTTATGATTCCAACGCACTTGATACTATTTTAAAAGGGCCACATTCTATGGCGGTCGATGATTTTCGTGATATTCTGAATCAACCTATTTTTCAATGGGATGTTCTTAGAAACAAAGAAGATTTTAGAGGAAAAGTATTGCAGCAGGTTCAGTTATTAGGCGACAAGGGTTATGGTGCCATGGCGTTCAGTCCAGAATATGGCGGAACCGGAAATATGCCAGCTTATGCAGCAATTTTTGAACACCTTATGTTTGTTGATGGCAGCCTAGCGATAAAATTTGGGGTTCAATTTGGACTTTTTGGGGGTAGCATTCAAAAATTGGGTACTAAAAAACATCATGACCAATACTTGACCGATACAGGCAAGGCAAAACTGTTGGGTTGTTTTGCAATGACGGAAACTGGACACGGTTCCAATGTTAGAGGTATTAAAACCACAGCCACTTATGACAAAAAAAACGACTCAATTATAATTCATACGCCAGGCAAAAACGACAATAAAGAATATATTGGCAATGCGCTGCACTCAACCATGGCATCCGTTTTTGCACAGTTGATTGTGGATGGCAAGAATGAAGGAGTCCATGCCATTTTGGTTCCTGTACGGGATAAAAACAATACTATATTGAATGGTATCACGATTGAAGACAATGGCTATAAACTTGGCTTAAACGGTGTTGACAATGGTAAAATTTGGTTTAACCAAGTTGCTGTTCCTCGTGAAAATTTATTGAACAAATACGGCGAAATCAGAGATGATGGAACTTACTTTTCAGCAATCAAGAACCCCAATAAACGATTTTTCACCATGCTCGGCACTTTGGTTGGTGGCCGTATATGCGTAGCAAAAGGAGGCGTTGGTGGTGCAAAAATGGCATTGACCATTGCGGTTAAGCATGCCTTGAACAGAAGGCAATTCAATGACAGCGTAAAGGTTCAGGAAGATCTTATTATGGATTACCCTACGCATCAATTACGACTTACTCCTGCAATTGCAAGTGCATATATTTATCATGTTACTTTGGAGGAAATGATGAAACGATACAGCGATGATTCACAACCTGATAAAAGAAAAATAGAAACCCAAGTCGCTGGCCTTAAATCCATCATTACCTGGTTTGCAAATGACACCATTCAAGAGTGTAGAGAAGCTTGTGGTGGAAAAGGGTATCTATTGGAAAATAGAATTGCAGACCTAAAAGGGGATGTGGATATATTTACCACTTTTGAAGGGGACAATAACGTTTTACTTCAATTGGCAGCCAAAGGGGTTTTATCGGATTTTAAAGCGGAATTCAATAGTGCTGGTTTTACTTCGGTTTTAAAATTATTGCGAAGCCAACTTGCAGATAAATTGAGTACCATCAATCCTATTTATTCGAATAAAGTGGACAAGGAACATCTATATAATCCAAAATTTCACCGGCATGCATTTAATTATAGAACCCGCAGACTTACCTATACATTGGCCATGCGTATACGAAGTTATATCAAAAAAGGGATTCCATCCTATCAAGCGTTTTTAAAAGTCCAGACCCATTTGCTGGCTTTGGGAAAAGCTTATAGTGTAGAATTGGCCTACGAGATATACAATGAATTTTGTGCTTCGGTTACCGATAAAAAGCATAAAATTTTATTGGATAAGCTGGGAACACTTTATGCATTGCACCAACTTCATGCTGATACGGGTTGGTTTTTGGAGCAGGGGTATTTTAGTGGAACTAAATCCAAAGCAATTCGGCAACGCGTAGAACGCTTGTCCACTGAACTTCGCCCGCACGTTGAAGTTTTGGTAGATGGGTTTGGTATACCGGAACACTGCATTACCGCTCCAATCGCCAAATAGTGCAACTCACTCTACCTTCTTAATGAGTTGGGAAGTATCCAAAAACTCAAGAATTGTAATTTTAGGGTTCCCATATAGGTAAACCCTGGAATTTCCTTTGGCGGAGAGCTCTAAATCACGGTACGCGTACATGCGCGCGTTTGCCGTATTTTCAAGCTTCGCATGTATTGTTCCCGCTTCCATTTTCTCGCCTTTGTATTTTGAATTTCCAGTTAGGTCAATTGCTATTCTATCTGAGGTCCCTTCGTAAGTCAAAGATCCATTCCCATCCAAATCAACCACACTCACTTCATTTACGGAATAGATGTAAGCTTCAGCTCTATTGGTCAATCCAACATTCAGTGAGTCAACATCTACGTTAAAGTCTCCTTTGCTATTATCTTCCAAATTAATATCCATTACCGCAGCGCTTGCCTTTAAATTCAGTCTGGCATCTGCAAAGGCATCAACAAACAACTCATCGCTATTTATAATATCATCTGAGATAATGCTACCCTCTTTAACAGTGATTGCCCTTAGTTCTGTATAATTTATCGTAATGTCAAATTGCTTTTTGGCAGTTACATCATAGAAAGCACTTACCACCAACGTGCTATCCTCTACCCTAAATTTCAAGATGTCTATCAAATTATCATCCGCCACAATAGTATACCCTGGACCAAAGGATTTTTTCAATTTGATATCTAGATTGTCGTTAAGTTGAATTGCATTAAAAGCAGGTAGTTCCTCGTTCACCTCGGAAACAATTCGACTTCCTTTTATTTTGGGTTTGCGTTGTGCCAGCACCATTACTTGGCACAACAATAGAAGTAATACTATAAGATTTTTCACAAGTGTTTGATTTAAGGTTCTTAAAGATATTACAAATAACAATTGCCGTACCAAACTCCATAAACAAAAAACCCATCCGAGTGGGATGGGTTTTCTTTATGTAAAGTTTTAATGATTCAGTTCTTCTTCATTGTCCTGAAGCGGAACGGTCTGTGGAACAAAATCCTGACCCGGAAGAATATACTCACCATTTTCATGTGTTTTACTATAGTCATATGCCCAACGGTGTACATGTGGAATTGCACCTGGCCAGTTACCATGAATATGTTCCTGTGGAGCTGTCCATTCCAAAGTAGTGGCTTTCCATGGATTTAAGGGGCCTTTTTTTCCGTAGAAAATACTTCTAATAAAATTGAAGGCAAATACCAATTGTGCACCTGCAGTTATTATTGCAAAAACCGTCATCAATACCTGAACATTGGTAAGTTCATCAAACATTGGAAACGCTGTATTCTCATAATATCTTCGAGGTACACCGGCCATACCCACAAAATGCATTGGGAAGAATATTCCATATGATCCAATGGCCGTAATCCAAAAGTGGACATAGCCTAAGTTTTTGTTCATCATCTTACCTTCGAACATTTTAGGGAACCAATGGTAAACCCCTGCAAAAAGTCCGTACAATGCTGATATACCCATTACCAAGTGGAAGTGGGCCACTACAAAATACGTATCATGTACATTAATGTCCAATGTACTATCACCCAATATTATACCGGTAAGACCACCTGTAATAAAGGTTGACACCATTCCTATTGAAAAAAGCATTCCAGGGTTTAGTTGCAGATTTCCTTTCCATAAGGTAGTAATCCAGTTGAATGCTTTTACTGCTGATGGAATGGCAATCAATAATGTTGTAAATGTAAAGACAGACCCCAAAAACGGGTTCATCCCTGAAATGAACATATGGTGTCCCCAAACAATGGTCGATAAGAATGCAATGGCCAAAATAGAGGCAATCATTGCTCTATATCCAAAGATAGGTTTACGAGCGTTAACAGCCATTACTTCGGACACTATCCCCATAGCTGGTAGAATAACAATGTATACTTCTGGATGACCCAAGAACCAAAATAAGTGTTCAAACAATACTGGTGATCCTCCTTGATAGTGTAATACTTCTCCTTGAATAAAAATATCTGATAGGAAAAATGATGTTCCAAAACTTCTGTCCATAATCAACAGCAATGCTGCGGAAAGTAGCACTGGGAAAGAAATTACCCCAATTACAGCTGTCACAAAAAACGCCCAAATGGTCAAAGGTAAACGCGTCATTGACATTCCCTTTGTTCTTAGGTTAAGGACAGTAACTATATAGTTCAATGAACCCAATAGGGATGATGCAATAAATATTGCCATAGAAACCAACCAGAGTGTCATACCTGCTCCGGAGCCCGGTTGCGCCATTGGCAATGCACTAAGTGGAGGGTAAATAGTCCATCCAGCTGCTGCAGGACCTGCTTCAACAAACAATGAAATCACCATGATAACGGCAGATACAAAGAACATCCAAAAGGAAAGCATATTCAGGAAGCCTGAGGCCATGTCACGAGCGCCAATCTGCAATGGAATCAATAAATTACTAAAAGTACCACTCAACCCAGCAGTAAGCACAAAGAAGACCATAATAGTACCGTGCATGGTAACCAATGCCAGGTAAATGTCAGCATCCATAACTCCACCAGGAGCCCATTTCCCTAGAAACGCTTCAAAGACGGAAAAAGATTCCCCAGGCCATGCCAATTGCATTCTAAATAGCAATGACATTGCAATTCCGATGAAGCCCATAATCAAAACACCCGTAATAAGATATTGCTTAGCAATCATCTTATGGTCTTGACTGAAGATGTATTTGGTAACGAAGGTTTCTTTATGATGATGTCCGTGATCCTCGTGTCCGTGTTCAGTAGCTGACATAATCTTTTTAAATTTTATTATAGTTCTTTTCCTAGCCTAACTTATTCAACTGTTGCAAGCGTTTCTTTAAAAGTAGCTTGCTCGGCAATCCATTTATTATATTCCTCTTCTGTTTCCACTATAATTTTCATTTGCATGTTATAGTGCGATTTTCCACAGATTTTGTTACAAAGTAAAATGTAATCATATTCCCATGGATCCGAATTTGGTTCTCCCGCTGCGGCGCGCTTTGCTCTAATGGCATTGGTCCTTTTAACCTTCTCAATTACATCAGGATTTAATCTAATTTCTTCTGTTGTTATTGTTGGTGTGAATGAAAATTGTGTTATCATACCAGGAACACAGTTCATCTGCGCTCTAAAGTGTGGCATATATGCAGAATGCAATACATCTTGTGAACGCATCATAAAGTTAACTTTTCGTCCAACCGGAAGATGCAATTCTTTCACTATAATATCGTCTGCTCCATTTGGGTCAGCTTCGTCCAAACCAAGAACGTTTGCCCTATCAATATCAATTAATCTTACGCTGGCATCACCTAGAACATTATCTTCTCCACCGTAGCGAGCAGACCAATTAAATTGTTGTGCATATAGTTCTACAATAAGTGGGTCATCATCATCATTTATGTCCATAATATTGGTCCACGAATACAATCCCCATAGAATTAAACCTGCCAAAACTATAACTGGAATAATGGTCCAAATGAACTCCAACCGGTCGTTATCTGCAAAGAACAGAGCTTTTTGACCTTTTTTCCCACGATATTTATAGCCAAAATAATGCAACAATGCCTGTGTGATGGTCTGCACAAAAAAGATAATGGCAAAGGATACCCACATTAATTGATCATAGTCACCACCATGGGCTGAAGATGCTTCTGGCAAAAGTACTTTGTTGTACTTAGCAAAGCTAAATATGGTTATTCCGTAGATAAAAATCAGGAATCCGAACAACAAATAACCATTGTAGTTATTATCTGAATCCGTGGCTACCTCCGTACTTTCTGCTTTCAGTTGAGACAATTCAAAAATCTTGGTCATCTGCCAGATTGCGATTGCTACCAGTACTAAAACAGTCAATGTTAATAATGCAGTCATTGTATATCTTTCTAAGACTTAATCGTATTAATAATGAAATTGTCTACTCTCTTCAATAAATGGATTGCGCTTTGGTTGTAATGGTTGTTTTGTAAGGGTGTTGAATACCCAATACACAAACAATCCTCCAAAGAACAATATTCCTCCAATTTCAGGTAATCCTATATACCATTGATCTCCAACCGTTGCAGGCATAATCATATTGAACACATCCATATAGTGACCAAAAAGCACTACAATACCGGCCATGATAACAAACCAGTTTACCCTTTTGTAATCACTGTTCATCAATACCAACAATGGGAATATAAAGTTCATGGCAAGCATTCCAAAGAATGGTAATTTATAATCTTCTATTCTTGTAATAAAATAGGTTACTTCTTCTGGGATGTTGGCATACCAAATCAACATAAATTGAGAAAACCACAGGTAGGTCCAAAAAATACTGATACCGAACATGAATTTTGCCAAATCATGAATATGACTATCGTTTACATCCTCTAAATGTCCTTTTGATTTCAGGTAAATAGCAACCATTGCTATTACGGTAATCCCTGAAACAAACATACTGGCAAAAACATACCATCCAAATAGGGTACTAAACCAGTGTGGGTCCACACTCATGATCCAATCCCAAGACATCATGGATTCCGTAATCAAATAGAAAACCAAGAAAGCAGCGGAAATTCTGAAATTCAATTTAAAGTTTGAATTATCGTCAGATTCATCCTGTGCCAATGAAAGTTTTCTGGAATACTCACGATAGAAAATCCAACCTCCCAAGAAAATGGCCGCACGAACCAAAAAGAAAGTAGGGTTTAAGTATCCTGCTTTTCCTTGTAATAGTTTGTCATGGGCAACTACATCAGCATCCATCCATACAAACATGTGATTCATATGCAATACAGAAAGTACCAAAATCACAAATACTATGATTCCGCCTGGTACGATATAAGCCGTAATTCCTTCCATTACACGAAATAATAGGGGTGACCAACCTGCCTGGGCAGCACGCTGAATAGCATAAAAAGCCAAAACACCCAAGGATATCATAAAGAAGAAAAAGGCCGCAACATATAATGCAGACCAAGGTCTATTCTGTAATTGATGCAATACATGTTCGTCATGCGAAGCATCATGCTCCTCTCCATGTGCTGCAGCTTCACCGTGTGTATCCTTTTCTGCATGATCTCCTTCTGCAGCATGGCTTGAGGCTTCTTCGCCATGTCCACCTCCGTGACCATCACCATGTGCTGAAGCCACCATTGCCTTGGCTTCTTCCACAGTACTGGGAGCAGATAAAAAACCTGTTGCTAAACAAATCAATCCAACTGCCATTGCAATGAAAGATCCTATTTTTAGTCTGTTTGAAAACGTGTACATAGTATCCTCTTATCCAATTATTTTGTTAGGTCTTCCTTTAATTTCATTACGTATTCCGAAACTTGCCACATCTCCTCTTCATTGGCAAACTGGGCCGCATAAGAACCCATGGAATTTAAACCGTAATAAATAGTATGGTATGTGGTTCCCACGGTAATGTTACGTGCAACATCATCATAACTGGGAACACCCAATATTTTTTCTCTTTTTACCAAAGTACCCTGTCCTTTACCTTTTGGTCCGTGACAAATGGCGCAATAAATATCATAGAGCTCTTTCCCCGTAGCTAAATTGGCTTCGCTTTGCAGTGAATCCAAAGGACTCACATTTAATCTTGCCAATTCTTTGCCTTCCGGAGTATTTTCAAACTTGTATGGCATATAGCCTCTTGAGATTGTATTTTCCGCTGGAAGCATAGCTTCTGTTCCATTGGGGAACAATCCATTATCTACTCCCTGATAGGTTTCATAACCTACAGGCTCGTACATGTTTGGCATATACTGATAGTTTGGACTGTTCTTGTCAGCACAAGCGGCCATAGACAAAACCAAAACCAAGACAACACTTATTTTACCTAAATGCTTCATATTTTTAAGAATCCTTTTCTGTAACATTTATTTCCACAGCTCCAGTATCCCACAACAATGCTGTAAGTTCCTTTTCATTATCATGAATGCCCAATTCCATTAAAAAATGGTCATCCGTTGTTCTCACATCTGGATTTTCAGCTTTTTTAAAGGGCCACATTCTACTTCTTAAATAAAATGTAATTACCATTAAATGCGCTGCAAAGAAAACCGTCAATTCAAACATAATAGGAACAAAGGCCGGCATATTCTCCAAATAACTAAAACTTGGTTTACCGCCAATATCCTGGGGCCAATCCTCAATCATGATATAGTTCATCATAACAATGGCCACGGTAAGTCCCAAACATCCATACATAAAGGAAGTAATTGCTATTCGGGTATCTTCCAAGCCCATTGCCTTATCCAAACCATGCACTGGGAAAGGTGTATACACTTCTTCAATATGATGGTGCTCTGCCCTAACCTTCTTTACGGCATGCATCAAGATATCATCATCGGTATAAAGTGCCTGTATAACTTTTGATGCCATAATTATTTTTTAGCGTTTAATTTTTTTGCCTGTCCTGCCCAATCATCACGTTGCGCCCTTCCAGGGAACGAACCAGTGATGGAGTCTAACAAGTCATATTCTTTTTTAGTCATTTTACTTACTTGCGCAAACGTAAAAATTCCTATTTGGTTCAAGGTTTGCTCCATTTGAGGTCCTATTCCCTTAACTTTTTTCAAATCATCGGCAGTTTCCGTATCTGCATCAAAGGAACCAATGGCATCCAGTAGCGAGGAAACTTGCTTCTCATCTGATTTAGGTTTTTCTGCCTTTGGAGCTTTTTCCTTTTTAGCACCGGCCTTAGCTGGCATTTCATATAAAGGTTTTCCAGCATCCCTTAGTTTCTTGTACTTCTCCCCTGAAGCTTTCAAAATTGATTTAACCTCTGCCTGTGCAATTACAGGGAATGTTCTTGAATATAATAGGAACAATACAAAGAAGAAACCTATGGTACCTATAAATATTCCAATATCCACAAATGTTGGAGAGAACATTGTCCAAGATGAAGGCAAGTAATCTCTATGCAATGAAGTTACAATGATCACAAATCGCTCAAACCACATCCCTATGTTTACAACAATTGAAATGAAGAATGAGAACATGATACTTGTACGCAATTTTTTGAACCACATAAACTGTGGTGAAAACACATTACAAGTCATCATAGACCAATAAGCCCACCAGTAAGGTCCTGTTGCCCTATTTAAAAATGCATACTGTTCGTATTCAACTCCAGAATACCAAGCAATAAACAACTCGGTGATATAGGCACATCCAACAATTGAACCTGTAATCATGATTACAATGTTCATCAATTCAATATGCTGTACGGTTATGTATGCTTCAAGGCTACACACTTTTCTCATAATAATAAGAAGTGTGTTCACCATAGCGAATCCTGAGAAAATTGCACCCGCAACAAAATACGGTGGGAATATGGTTGTATGCCAACCTGGAATCACCGAAGTGGCAAAGTCAAACGATACAATGGTGTGTACTGAAAGTACAAGTGGTGTTGCCAAACCTGCCAAAACCAAAGATACTTCTTCAAAACGTTGCCAATCTTTGGCCCTACCTGTCCAACCGAAGCTTAACAAGCTATATATTTTCTTCTGGAACGGTTTTACCGCCCTATCACGAATCATGGCAAAATCTGGCAATAATCCTGTCCACCAGAATACCAAGGAAACGGATAGATAGGTTGAAATCGCAAATACATCCCAAAGCAATGGCGAGTTAAAGTTTACCCATAACGAACCAAATTGGTTTGGAATGGGAAGTACCCAATAGGCCAACCATGGGCGACCCATGTGAATAATTGGAAACAAACCTGCCTGGATAACAGAGAAAATGGTCATTGCTTCCGCAGAACGGTTAATTGCCATTCTCCATTTTTGTCTGAATAACAGCAATACTGCTGAAATCAAGGTTCCTGCGTGACCAATACCTACCCACCAAACAAAGTTTGTAATATCCCAGGCCCAGTTTACCGTCTTATTAAGACCCCAAACTCCAATACCTGTAGAAATGGTATAAATAATACATCCTAGACCCCAAAGGAATGCAACTAAAGCAATGGTAAATACAATCCACCAATGTTTGTTGGCCTTTCCCTCTACAGGAGCAGCGATATCCACGGTAACATCATGGTAACCTTTGTCTCCAAGTACTAAGGGCTTTCGAATAGGTGCTTCGTAATGCGACGCCATAATTTATCTTCTAGTTACTTCTTATTTATTGATTAAGCCTCGTTGGTGTTTCTCACTTTAACATGGTAGAACACATTTGGTTTTGTCCCCACATGCTCTAATAAGTGATACATTCTATCATCTTCTTTCAACTCGGCAACCTTACTGTGATCATCATTGATATCTCCAAATACCATAGCTCCACTGCTACATGCGGCGGAACAAGCCGTTTGGAATTCGCCATCTTTAATTGCACGTCCATCTCTCTTAGCATCTAAAATGGTCTTCTGTGTCATCTGAATACACATAGAACATTTTTCCATTACCCCTCTGGAACGCACATTAACGTCTGGATTGATAACCATTTTACCAAGGTCATTGTTCATGTTGAAGTTGAACTCGTCATTATCACTATACAAGAACCAATTGAACCTTCTTACTTTGTATGGACAGTTGTTGGCACAATATCTGGTACCCACACAACGGTTGTATGCCATTTGATTTTGACCTTGTCTTCCGTGTGACGTTGCCGCAACTGGACAGACCGTTTCACAAGGAGCGTGGTTACAATGCTGACACATAACAGGTTGAAATGCCACTTGTGGATTCACGGAAGGATCTTCCATCTCTCTAAATCCACCTAAGGAACCATTATCGCCCCATAGGCCATCCATGTTATCTTTCTTGTCGTTATCCTGCTCAAAAGTCTCTTCAGAGGAATAGTATCTATCAATACGCAACCAATGCATATCCCTAGACTTTCTAATCTCTTCTTTTCCAACAACAGGAACATTATTCTCTGCATGACAGGCAATAACACAAGCTCCACAACCTGTACAAGAATTCAAATCGATGGACAAGTTAAAGTGATGACCGATTGAGCGGTCAAACTCTTGCCATAAATCCGCATCTGGCGATGTAACAGGGATTTCTTGATGGTCTTTGGATACCTGTGGAATTGCATTCCATTCATGAACATCCTTTGTATTGAAGATTTCCAAGGTAGTTTCCTTGATGATATCCCCTCTACCCATCAATGTTTTTTGTAGCTGAACACATGCAAATTCATGGATTCCTTCAGCTTTTTCTATACTAACCGATTGTACATCGGAAAAATTATTATAAAGTGCGAAAGCATTTACGCCTGTGGCCATTTCGGCCTTCATACCAGCTTTCTTTCCATATCCAAAGGAAAGTCCAACCGTACCGATAGCTTGTCCAGGCTGGATGATAACAGGAACGTTATTCACAGTAACTCCGTTAACTGTTAAATTAACATAGCTTCCGTTTAAGCCTCCATTTGCAACATTGAAATTCTCAAGTTCCAATCTTTCCGCATCTGCTTTAGCAACACTAACATAGTTATCCCAAGAAACCCTAGAAACTGGATCCGGGAATTCTTGCAACCACGGGTTACTGGCCTGTCTACCATCCCCCATTCCAACTTTGGAATAAAGAACCATCTCTACTCCAGAACTTGTAGTGTTTACTAAGGAACGTATAGCCGAAGCAATTGGAGCGATGCTAGGCTGTGCTTCTTCAGCACTCTGCTCACTAGTTGCAACCAAAGGTTGTTCAGCTGATTCCTCAACAATCGGGGCAACAAATACACCATCTTGCAATGCTTTATTCCAATCTGAACCTTGCAATACATTCGTACTCCAAGTGTCCTTAATATATTCGTAATAGGTTTGCTCACTGCCCATCCAAGTCAACAAAGCTGACTGAAACTGTCTTGTATCAAAAAGCTCACGAATAGCAGGCTGCATTAAACTGTATTGTCCTTTTTTCAATTGTGCATCACCCCAAGATTCTAAATAATGGGAAGCTGCCGCTACATACTTCACCGCTTGTGCGGTTTCATCATTATTAAAAGCAAAATCAACTGAAACACTTACTTTTTCAAGACCAGAGATAAAGTCAGCAGCATTTGGCAATGAATACGCTGGATTCACACCATCAATAATCAAAGCTCCAACACGGCCAGCATTCATATCTGAAACCAATTTGTTCACTTTTGCAATGCTACCTTGGCGCACATATTTTGGATTCTCTGTGTCAAATGCTTCACTTGCCAACAATTGATTGATAGCAAGCACTACGGTTTGTGCGTTAATATCATTTAACCCTGTAACAACAACAGCTTTGCTTCCAGCCTTTCTAATTTGAGCCGCCACAGCATCAACAGCTTCATCAACATCTGAAGTTCCTCCACCAACATTGCTGCCATTTAATTTGCCGTACAACTTTGCCAAGGCAATTTTTTGTTGTGTAGGTGTCATTGGATAGCGCTTGTCCGCATTTGCCCCGGTCAAGGACATATTGGATTCCATCTGAATATGCTTGGACATCTTTCCATGTTTTGGAACACGTCCTTTCGCATATCCACCATCATATCCCCCGCCTTGCCAATCTCCTAAGAAATCAGCACCAAAAGAGACAATCAAATCTGCTTTTTCAAAATCATAATCTGCAAGAGCTCTTTCTCCGTAAGCAGCATTAAAAGCATCTAGTGCGGCATCTTCAGAGATAGCATCATACACTACATGGCTTACATTTTCACCATAGGCTGCCTTAAAATCAGCAATCAACCTATCTGTTGATGGACTGGCATAGGTTTGGGTCAACAACACTATTTGCTTACCAGAATTTTTTGCAGCCGCAAGACCGCCTTTAATCCTGTTATCCAAATCTTTCCAATCAATGGCTTCGCCATTTGCGGATGGCCCTTGAACCCTTGTGCTATCATATAAGGATAATACCGAAGCCTGAACACGTGCATTCGCACTTCCATTCACTTTAGCATCTGTATTATTTTCAATCTTAATAGGTCTTCCTTCCCTAGTTTTTACCAAGATGCTGGCAAAATCATATCCATCAGCAATTGTGGTGGCATAGTAGTTGGCAACTCCCGGGACAATGCTGTCCGGTTGCACCACATAGGGAATAGATTTACGAACAGGTCCTTCACAGGCAGCAACTGTTGCTGCGGCCGTACTAAAGCCAACATATTTTAAGAAGTCCCTCCTATTAGTACTGGAGGCTGACAAATTTTCCTTGTCGCCCAAAAACTCATCAACGGGAATCTGTTCTGTAAATTCGTTTTGTCTTAGCGCCTCAACAATGGAATCGTTCGGATTTAACTCCGCTTCACTTTTCCAATATTTTTTGTTTGATGCCATACGATATATCTGAGATTATCTTCTTTTAATTCTTAATAGTGACACTTACCACATTCCAAACCACCCATCATAGCTACTGTCAGGTTATCAACTCCATACTTCTTTGAAAGTTCCTCATGAATAGCTGCATAGTACGCATTGTCCTCAACCTTAACTTCCGTCTCTCTGTGACAGTTGATACACCATCCCATTGTTAACGGAGCAAATTGGTACATTACTTCCATTTCCTCAACCGGACCATGACATGTTTGACATTCAATACCTCCAACAGAAACGTGCTGTGAGTGATTAAAATAGGCAAAGTCTGGCAGGTTATGGATTCTCACCCATTCTACAGGTTGACTTTCACCAGTATACTTTTGATTCTCCTCGTCCCATCCAACAGCTTTGTACAATTTCTTAATCTCTCCAGTATAAAATTCGTTGGTATAGCCATTTGCTAAATCTTCCGCACTTGGTCCTTCAGGATTGCCTTTGTACTCATAGATAGATTTATGACAGTTCATACAAACATTCAATGCCGGTATTCCAGAATGTTTTGAAACTCGCGCCGATGAATGACAATATTTACATTCAATTTTATTGTCTCCAGCATGTATTTTGTGCGAATAATGAATAGGCTGCACAGGTGCATATCCTTGATCAACACCCACCTGCATCATCCAACCATAAGCAAAGTAAGCACTTGCCAGCAATAAGAAGATAACACTTACCAAAACCAAAAACTGATTTTGGGCAAAAGCTTTCCAGATTGGTGTTCGCTTTTCAACTTTTTCTTTTTCCAATACCACACCATTCGCTTCGGCAATACGTCTTAACGTATTGTTCACCAAAATCAGCATGATGACTAAAAGACCAAAAACAAGTGCCAAGGCACCTAGAATAATTTCATTTGATATACCACTACCAGAACCTGTTTCTCCACCTTCAGAAGCAACTGCTACAGCAGTAACAGGTGCCGGTGGTGGAGCAGCTGTATAGGCCAGTATATCATCAATATCAGCATTTGACAATGTAGGAAAGGCCGTCATTGCCGCTTGATTGTACTCTGCGTAAATTTTATTGGCATATGCATCGCCTGACTTAATCATCCCCGGACTGTTCTTGATCCAAGCGTAAAGCCATTCTTTATCCAAACCTTCGTCTTCCAATAATCTGGACTCCACATTGGCCAATGCAGGACCCGTCATTTTACGGTTTAGTGCATGACAGGCAGCACAATTTTGATTGAACAACTGCTTACCCTTAGCGACATCACCTCCCGATGCATTTGCGTCTTCAGCTACAACTTCTGAGACAACAGCTTCTTCTTGCGCATAAAATGAAGTGGAAAAAAATAGGAGGGATAAACCTAAGACTTTAGAAAATAGATGGCGGTATAAAACCTTTTTCATATTAACGAAATTTCTGTCGAAATCTTTGGCACGGTTATTACTACTGATATTGAGTGTTATAGCCTTTCACCATGCTAAAATCGGTCACAAAAATACGACATAGAGTGATTTTTTAAAATGTTAAGGGATCTATAATAACTAATTTATACGGATTCTAAATAAGCTGCGAGCACCTTGTTTAAAACATAAAAATTTACATTTGTAGTAGCAAAGAATGGAAAAGCAGTCATATCTCATGAAAACCCTAGTAATTATAACATTCTTGATAGGTTTCACGGTTCAACTTTCCGCTCAGGAAGGCAGTGTTACTGTTGAACAAGACCCACGAATTGATGAACTAATGAAGGTATATGCAGAAGTTAATTCGAAGGCAGATTTTTATCAAATACAGGTAGGTTTTGGGAGCTACCAAAAAGCTCAAAACCTAAAATCCAAAATAGACATTGATTTTCCTACATGGTATTCCAAAATTGAGTTTGAATCTCCTACCTACAGGGTACGTTTGGGCAAGTTCAAAACGAAGTTGGAAGCAGAGCGGAAATATCTGGAGGTACGAAAAAAATATCCAGATGCAATGCTCTTGAAACCTGAAACCAATTCTAGATAAAATAAAAAATCCCGCTTAGGCGGGATTTTTTATTTCTAATCTATTATTCCTCTTATAGTTTTTTCTTGACAGCTACTTCTTGGAAGGCTTCTACAATATCCCCTTCCTTGATATCATTGTAGTTTTTAATCTGTAGACCACAATCGTATCCTTTAGACACTTCTTTAGCATCATCCTTAAATCGTTTAAGTGATGCCAATTCACCGGTATAGATTACAACACCATCTCTTATCAAACGAATTTGCGAGTTTCTAAAGACTTTACCACTGGTCACCATACAACCTGCAATGGTTCCGATCTTGGAAATCTTGAAGGTTTCCCTAATCTCTGCATTACCGGTAATCTCTTCCTTCATTTCAGGAGACAGCATACCTTCCATTGCGTCCTTGAGGTCGTTGATGGCATCATAGATAATGGAATACATTCTAATATCAATCTCCTCCTTATCAGCAACCATACGTGCATTGCCCATTGGCCTTACATTAAAACCAATTATAATTGCATCGGAAGCACTGGCCAATAATACATCAGATTCGGTAATTGCACCTACGCCTTTATGAATAATGTTGACCTGTATTTCATCCGTAGATAATTTTTGGAACGAGTCTGTCAATGCCTCAACGGAACCATCCACATCACCCTTAAGGATAATGTTCAATTCTTGGAAGTCACCTAAGGCAATACGCCTACCTATCTCATCCAAAGTAATGTGTCGTTGTGTACGAACAGATTGCTCACGTTGCAATTGCGAACGCTTGGTTGCAATTTGTTTTGCTTCACGCTCATCATCCAACACACTGAACTTATCACCTGCCTGCGGAGCACCGTCCAATCCTAAAATTGAAATTGGCGTAGCAGGACCAGCTTTTTTAATATCCTTACCACGTTCATCTTGCATGGCTTTTACTTTACCACTACAAGTTCCCGCCAACACATAATCTCCTATTTGAAGGGTTCCGGATTGCACCAAAATAGTGGACACATACCCCCTACCCTTATCCAGATAAGCTTCAACGACTGTACCAGAAGCCAATCTATCTGGATTTGCTTTCAATTCCAGCAATTCAGCTTCCAAAAGCACTTTTTCCAATAGCTCGTTTACCCCTTCTCCTGTTTTTGCGGAAATGTCATGGGATTGTATTTTACCGCCCCAATCTTCAACCAACAAGTTCATAGCAGCAAGACCTTCCTTAATCTTCTCAGGATTGGCCGCTGGCCTATCAATCTTATTAATAGCGAAAACAATTGGAACGCCCGCCGCTTGGGCATGACTGATTGCTTCTTTTGTTTGAGGCATGATATCATCATCTGCCGCAACAACAATTATAGCTATGTCAGTTACTTGAGCACCACGAGCACGCATCGCCGTAAAGGCTTCGTGACCCGGTGTATCTAAAAATGCAATTTTTTGTCCGTCCTTTAATGTAACCCCATAAGCACCAATATGCTGGGTAATCCCACCACTTTCACCTGCAATTACATTTTCTTCCCGTATATGATCCAGCAAAGATGTTTTACCGTGATCCACATGCCCCATAACGGTAACAATGGGAGCTCTTGGTTTTAAATCTTCAGGAGCATCTACTTCTTCTTCAATAGATTCTTCTATTTCCGCGGTAATAAACTCAACCTCATATCCAAATTCTTCCGCAACAATAGAGAGTGTTTCTGCATCCAAACGCTGGTTCATAGTTACCATGATACCCAATGACATACAAGCAGATATAATCTGGGTAGTAGAAACTTCCATCAATGTAGCAACCTCATTCACCGTAACGAATTCGGTTACTTTTAGGATTTTACTTTCAAGCTCTTGCTGTTCAAGATCTTTCTCTGTCTGCTGACGGTGCTGATCTCTTTTCTCCCTTCTATATTTGGCCCCTTTACCTTTGTTGGATTTACCTTGAAGTTTTTCAAGGGTTTCCCGTACCTGTTTTTGTACTTCTTCTTCCGTTGGCTCAACTTTTGGAGCTCCAGAACGTTGAGCCCCTCTTCTACCTGGTCCATTGGCTCCACCCCTATTTGGAGGACGGTTTCCACCTGCTGATTGAGATGGGTTTTTGCTAATAATACGCTTTCTTCGCTTTCTCCTATCTGCACTTGCATCAGAATTTGATGAAGCGGCCTTTTTAGGTTCTTCTTTCTTTTTCTTTGGCTTATTGAATTGGGCAAGATCTATTTTATCTCCAGTAATCTTAGGCCCACTAAGTTTTTTATATTGGGTCTGAATAGCCTCTGGTTCTTTAGGCTCCTCTTCAGATTCTTTTTTGGATTCAATAGCTTTTTCAACTGGTTTAGCCGTTTCTTTCTTTGGTTCTACCTCTGGTTTTATTTCTATTTCGGCAATAACCTCTGGCGATGATTTAACCTCTTCTTTAACAGGCTCCACAACCTTTGGTTCCTCTACAACCTCAGGTGCTTTTTCCGCCTTTGGCTTCTCTGGTTTTTTATCTAAATCAATTTTGCCAACCTTTTTAGGACCAGACAACTCTACTTTGGCTTTTATAACGTGTTCCGCATTCCTTCGCTCTCTGGCAAGTCTGCGTTCTTCCTGCTCTTGTTCAATTTGAACTCTAAGAGCTTCTTTCTCTTTACGCTTTTCCTCACCAACTTCTTTCGAGGCTACCTTTTTGCTTTTATCCGTCTGGAATTCATCCAACAGCACCTGATACACCTCATCTGAAATTTTTGTTGTAGGTCTTGCTTCCACATCATGACCCATGGAAGAAAGGTGTTCTACAGCCCTATCCAGTGAAATGTTCAATTCCCTGAGAACTTTATTAAGTCTTATTGTTGGGTTTCCTGCCATAAATTGTATTTCCTTACCCTAAAAATTTGCCGCTAATATATAGCTTAATCTTCAAACTCTTCTTTAAGGATGCGCACTACATCCTGAACAGTTTCTTCTTCTAAATCAGTTCGCTTTATCAAGTCATTGACATCTTGTTCCAAGACACTTCGTGCAGTATCCAATCCAATCTTCTTGAATTCATCAATAACCCATGCTTCTATTTCATCCGAAAACTCGGTCAGCTCAACATCTTCTTCCACACCTTCCCTAAACACATCTATCTCATAACCAGTTAATTGTCCGGCCAATCGAATATTATGTCCGCCTCTACCGATAGCTTTGGAAACCTCCTCTGGCTTAAGGTAGACTTGAGCTGTTTTCTTCTCGTCATTTAATTTCACAGATGATACTCTAGCCGGACTCAATGCCCTTGTCACCATTAACTGTGAATTATTTGTCCAGTTGATAACATCAATGTTTTCATTGCCCAATTCACGTACAATACCATGAATCCGTGAACCTTTCATTCCCACACAAGCTCCTACTGGGTCAATTCTATCATCATATGAATCTACAGCAACCTTTGCTTTTTCCCCAGGGATTCGAACTGCCTTCTTTATTGTAATCAGTCCGTCGAACACTTCAGGAATTTCTTGGAAAAATAATTGCTCCAAGAAAGATGGCGAAGTCCTTGACATGATGATTGCAGGCTTGTTCCCTTTCAGCTCAACACTTTCAATTACACCACGAACATTATCGCCTTTTCTGAAAAAATCTGATGGAATCTGTTTTTCCTTTGGAAGTATAATTTCATTTCCTTCGTCATCCAACAAAATAATTGCTTTATGACGAATATGATGTACCTCAGCGGTATAAATCTCTCCTTCTAAGTCCTTGAACTGCTTGTAGATTGTAGTGTTATCATGCTCATGGATTTTGGAAATCAAGTTTTGACGCAAGGCCAAAATAGCCCGTCGTCCCAAATCGATTAACTTCACTTCTTCAGATACGTCCTCGCCAACTTCAAAATCCGGCTCTATTTTTCTAGCCTCGGTCAAAGAAATTTCCTCATTGGGCTCTTCCACTTCTCCATCCTCGACCACAATACGGTTTCTCCAAATTTCCAAATCACCTTTATCTGGGTTGATAATGATGTCAAAATTTTCATCGGAACCAAATTTCTTTTTAAGGGCATTTCGGAAAACATCTTCCAAAATCGCCATAAGGGTTACCCTATCAATAAACTTATCGTCCTTAAATTCTGAAAAGGATTCGATGAGCGCTAGGTTTTCCATTTTTATACTACAATTAAAATTTTATAATAACTTTTGCTTCATGGATATCAGAAAATGCAATATCCCGCTTTTTCTGAACCGTTATTTTTCCTTTACCAACTGGTTTGGGCTCACGAGCCTTCCACTCTAAGGTAATCGTATCATCGGTGGCATTTGTCAGATTTCCTTCCAACTCTTCCCCCACAGTCCTGACCTTTAATTTTCTGCCTATGTTTTTTTTATACTGACGGGGCAATTCCAAAGGAGAGGCAGCTCCAGCAGAAGTAACTTCCAATGAGAAATCCTCTTCTTCACGATCTAGGTTATGTTCAATGGCCCTACTTACATTCATACAATCCTGTAGATTGATTCCGTTATCGCCATCCAAAACCACACGTATCGTGTTGTCTCCACCCACAGTAAAATCAATCAAAAACAAGGAAGGGTTTTCTTCCAAAGCCTTATTTAATAATGATGCTACTTTTTCCTTAAACATAAAAATAAGTAATAAAAGAGGGGACTAGAAGTCCCCTCATGAATAACTTTTTATCCGTTCAGTGGTGCAAATATACAATAAATTTAATGTTTAAAACAAGCCAGAAACCCAGAAAGTTCAGTTCCTTAAAATACAAGGTTGAGTTAGGTTATTCCTTTGGAATATGGTTTAAAATGGTAAGGTATTTTGGCCATGGCCCTACCTCAGACTTATACTGTTTGGCCATTACCCTAGAGATTTGAGCAATGTGCCCCAAGTCATGAACCACCCAGGCAGAGAGAAGCTGGGCCAAGGTAACCTCGCCAAGTTCAGGATGAACACCAATACGATCCAAATCTTTAGATGTAAGGTTTTTTGATTTTAAACTTGTTAGATTGTTTTTTCGCAATTCTTCAAACTCATCAAATAAGTCTTCAAGATTTTTGTCCTTGGAGTTTTCAAATTGTGCAAATCTATCAAAAGGTTGAAAAGTCTTTGGGGTACCATCTTCCAAAATAAGTTCTGTCCGAACCATCCAATCCGTTTTTTCACCATGGATAAGATGTCCAATAACATCGAACGGACTCCACGTATCTTTACCCTCGTTTTCCAGAATCCATTCCAAAGGTAAATCCCGTAGTAACGTTCTTATGACCAAAGGGGTTTTTTCCAATACGGGAATTGCTTTATTCAGTTCAAATTTCATATTCAACAAAGTTACTGTTTGCAAACTATTAGTAGTGACTTCTATTATTTAAGAACAATATAGACCATCTTCTAAAAAGAAATCTAACACCCGCCAATGATATACTATTAGGCTCTTGGTTCCAGTGATAGGCATACATCATATTTAAACAAGTAAAAATTGGTAATCCCTAACAAACTCGAAACTGTAGAAATATAAAAATCAAAGGGGTTGCCAAAATTGTTCTTGCCGAAAAATTTTTGAAGTAAACAAAGACATTACCTACAAATAAAAAACCTCCTATATAGTTGTAATATAAGGAGGCTTTTTGTTGGCCTACAAGGACTCGAACCTTGAACGACTGGACCAAAACCAGCTGTGTTACCAATTACACCATAGGCCAGTACCGCATTTGAGCGTGCAAATTTAAAACAAACTTTGGTTTCAACAAATATTTTGACAAGATTCCAAGCTATTTTTACAGATGCTTACTTGTTAAAGCTTTTCCAAAATTGAACAGTCTTCTCTACTATATTTACTAAATTCGCCCCAACTTGGTAAACACCAATCTTTATGTTTGCAAAAGACTTCAAAAAATGGGATACCATCTTAGGATGGGTTTCCTTTGCTATAGCATTTATCGTATATGCCTTAACCGTTGAACCTACGGGAAGTTTCTGGGATGCTGGGGAATATATAACCACCTCGGCCAAATTACAAGTGGGCCACCCTCCCGGAGCCCCACTTTTACAAATGATAGGTGCGTTCTTTTCCATATTTGCTTTTGGAGATTCTTCCAAAATAGCCTTGATGGTAAATGCAGTTTCAATAGTTTCCAGTGCCTTTGCGGTCTTGTTCACTTTTTGGACCATTACCAATATGACCCGTAAACTAATTCCTCAAAAGAAGGCTTTAACCAATAGCAGGTCTATTGCAGTTCTAGGGAGTGGACTGGTAGGTGCTTTGGCCTTTACTTTTTCCGATAGTTTTTGGTTCAATGCTGTGGAAACAGAAGTTTATGCCATGGCAAGCTTCATTATGTCCTTGTTACTTTGGTTAGGATTAAAATGGACCGATAATCTGGATGACCCTAGAGGTAACCGTTGGTTATTGCTCATCTGTTTTCTAATTGGCCTAACATTTGGTATCCAATTCATGGGATTTTTGGCTATCCCCACCATTGGACTTTTGTATTACTTCAAAAAATACAAGACCACAACTATCAAGAATTTCTTATTGGCCAATATAATAGTGATTGCCCTTTTAATGCTCGTATATAAATTCTCTTTGACCTATGTTTTAAAACTATTTGGCTGGAGCGAGGTATTTTTCATTAATAGCATTGGGCTTCCTTTCAACTCTGGGACCATTATCATGGGCCTACTCTTTATTGCCGCCTTTTATTTTGGCTTGAAGTATACCCGAAAAAACAACTTTCATACCGGAAATACAATTGTCCTTTGTCTAATGTTTTTGATTTTCGGATTTTCTTCTTGGTTAATGCTTCCCATAAGAGCCAATGCAAAGACTGTGGTAAATGAGAATGACCCTTCAGATGCGCGATCTCTTTTGGCCTATTATAACAGAGAACAATACCCCGGTGTTGAAAGTCCTTTCTACGGAGCTTATTACTCTGATGCTTTCGCACCTGCCGGAGAAAATAAAGATGACCGTCCCAAATATGAAAAGGACAGAAAATTGGGCAAATATGTTATCGTAAATAATTACAAGAATGCTATCCAAGGCCCTAATGAAAAGCATGTAGGCATTCTTCCGAGACTTTGGAGCGATCAACATGCAGAAAACTACATCCGCTATTTTGGTGAGTTGGGATTTCGCATAAAATCTGAATATATTTCCAACAATGACCTTAGACAAGCCGTAAGTCAATTTAAAAGTGCCTACGCACGAGGCGAACTGGAAGCCGATCAATACATTCGGTTTTTACAGGAGTTTGGGGAGTATATTGAGGTTGAACCCCCTACTTTAGGCCAAAACCTACGCTATCTTTTTGAGTTTCAATTTGGCTACATGTATATGCGCTACTTTATGTGGAATTTTGTAGGTAGACAGAATGACCTTCAAGGTAGGTATGATGAAAATGGTAATTGGCTTAGTGGTATTGGTTTTATAGATAGTATTCGATTAGGAAGTCAGAATAACCTTCCAAGTGATTGGAAAAACAATAAGGGAAGAAACACCTATTTCTTTTTGCCCTTGTTTCTAGGTATTATTGGACTTGTTTTTCAAATCTCAAAAAATCCAAAACACTTTTGGGCACTCTTTGTCTTTTTCCTGTTTACCGGGTTGGCAATTCAGTTCTACACCAATCCCTATATCTTCCAACCACGGGAAAGAGATTATTCGCTCGTGGGATCATTCTATATTTTCTGTATTTGGATTGGTATTGGGGTTTATGGCCTTTTTGAAGAGTTCAAAAAGCTGTTATCGGCAAAAATAGCCGCACCCGCGGTTACGGTACTCTGTCTTTTGGCGGTACCCTTATTAATGGCATTTCAAAATTGGGATGACCATGATAGATCTGATCGATATACCGCAAACTCCACGGCCAAAGCTTATTTGGACTCCTGTCAGGAAGATGCTGGAGCCATTTTGTTTACTATTGGCGACAATGACACCTTTCCATTGTGGTACGCCCAAGAAATTGAAGAGTATCGCACAGACGTACGGGTTGTAAACACCAGTCTTTTTGCCACTGATTGGTACATTGACCAAATGAAACGAAAGGCCTATGAGAGCGACCCTATCCCATCACAACTTACGCATGAAAAATACAGATATGGTTCGCGTGATGCCGTATACCATTTTGAGGGAATCACAGAAAATCGTTGGAATATAAAAGATTTGATAAATTGGATTGGAAGTGATAAACCCCAAACCAGATTCAGGTATCTTTTAGAAAAGCGAGGAGAAGATCTTAATAACTATGATGAGAGTAATCTAGACATCATATATTACCCCACAAATAAGATCAGGATTCCTGTAAACAAACAAAATGTGTTGGAAAGTGGCTTGGTCAAAGAAAAGGATTCAGCTTTGATAGTGGATTATATCGATATTAATCTTCCGCAGAGCGCCATGCCAAAAAACAGGATATTAATGTTGGATATAATTGCCAACAACGATTGGAAAAGACCCATCTATTTTTCTGGAGGAAGTTTTGATAGTGCGGAATATATTTGGATGAAGGATTATTTGCAATTGGATGGCCTCGTATACAAATTGGTTCCTATAAAAACCAAAAATAGAAGCTCATTTGAAATGGGACGTATTGATACTGATTTAATGTATGATATTGTCAAAAAATGGGAATGGGGAAATTCTGGAAGCAGTGAAATTTACCATGATACACAAACACGCTCCCAAGGACTCTCTTTTAGAAGCAATTTAGCACGACTTACAGAAGCCTTGATTGATGAAGGTAAAATAGAAAAAGCCAAGGATATCATAGATATTGCCATGACCAATATGCCCGTTGAGCATTTTAGCTTCTATGCCTTTGTAGAGCCTTTTGTTGATGGATATTATAAAGTTGGTGAAACTGAAAAAGCCAGAGTGCTTTTCGGAAAATTGAAAAAAGTATATCAAGAACGTTTGGAATATTACTCCGGGATTCCTCTTGATGAACAGTACGGAAAGCTTGATGATATTTTGGCGGATATGCAAGCCTATCGTAGAAATATAGATATCCTCATAGAAAATCAAGATCGAGAACTGGCAGAATCAGAAACCATGATTTTCAACGAATACATTGATAAATTCTCTCAGTTTATGGGAGAAGAGGAAGATATGTTTGAAGAACCTTTGCTTGACCCAGATTTAGAAGACTCGATTCCCTTGGATAGTATTGAGTCTGTACCAGATTCCGTTGGGCTGGAACAATAAAAAAAGCGAGGTTTTAACCTCGCTTTTAAATATATTCGTTCAATATTCCAATAAGGGTATTGGCATCTTGTTCACCACTCTGTCGCCAAACCATTTCTCCTTTCTTATAGATCATCAATGTTGGCAATCCTTTAATTCGTAAAGCTTGTGAAAGTTCTTTGTTTTTGTCAACATCAATCTTTATTACTTTTCCTTTATCACCTAATGCTGCTGCAACATCGCGCAACACGGGGTGCATGGATATGGATTGATCGTTCCATTCTGCATAAAAGTCCAGTAGTACCGGTACTTTTAAATCTATAAGTTCACCAAATTTGGACATGTGTAATTCTAAGGTTTACAATCCAAAAGTAAGAAAATTTGTTAAAATTTTAATCTGGGTAGAATTTAACAAGGAAAGAAGAGCGTTAAATTCACGTTAAACCTTTCTTTTTAAGCGTAATCACAGAGATTTCAGGCCAAATACCCACTCTTCCCGGGTATCCAATAAAACCAAAACCACGGTTTACATTAATGAACTGTCCTAGTTCTTCGTAGATGCCGGCCCAATATTTATAACGCCATTTTACAGGACTCCATTTTATCCATCCAGGGATTTCAACACCAAACTGCATACCATGGGTATGGCCACTCAATGTCAAATGAAAATGGTAGTCATCATTAATCACCACGTCTTCCCAATGTGAAGGATCGTGGCTCATCAAAATCTTAAAATCCTCTTTGGCGATTCCTTGTTTTGCTTTTTCTAAATCTCCAGCTTTTTTAAATCCACCCCTACCCCAATTTTCGACACCTAACAGAGCTATTTTCTCCCCGTCCTTTTCTAAATATCGATGTGAATCCAACAACAAATCAAAACCGATGTTTTTCTGAAGATTTTTTAAATCTTCAAGGTTTTTAACTTTTGCTTCATCCGAGGGCCAAGATGTATAATCCCCATAATCATGATTGCCTAAAATAGAGAATTTTCCATCTTTTGCTTCTAGAGTGGCAAAAAGGTCAGCCCAAGGTTCCATCTCTATGGATTTATCATTGACCATATCACCCGTAAAAAGAATAACATCACTCTTTTGTTTGTTAATCAAATCAATACCATAAGCTACTTTATCCCTATTATCAAAACTACCACTATGAACATCTGAAATTTGTGTGATTTGATATCCATCAAAAGCATCGGGCAGATCATCAAACTCCAATTCATATTTAAGCACCTTATAATTGTACTTGCCTTTAAACATCCCATAAAGCAAAGCTCCAAATGGCAAAGCCGCAATGCCAAGCGCTATTCCACTAATAAATTTTCTTCTGGATGGGAAAAATTTAACTTGACCATCTGTAGGACCAGCAAGTTTATTGTATGCAAAGGTGAATATGCGAACAATGTCTTCAAACACTAAAAAAATACTAAATACCAAAGCCAGAATAAAGAAAGAAAAGAACACTCCCAAAGCTATTGCGATTTGACCGCGCACACCATCACCTGGGACATAATTTAAAACCCGGATTAAAATATTTAGCCCAGCAGCCAAAAACAATACGCCATATGCTATTTGCGCCCAAAGACTTTTGAATATAGTCTTAAAACCTTGAAAACCATAAAAAGCCAAAACAAGGTAAATGACTAGAATGATAAGAAATCTTGACATGCGCTATTTTTTTACAAAGGTATTTTTTTAGTGTTGGAACAGAATTATTTGAGAATTATTTAACGCTCCGTACGATTTGACGAACAGTCTCTAGATTTGTTACAGCAACCTGACCTTCTTTTAAGTGAACAATAGAATTCATAGAGACTTTGTCCTCAACAGAAATTTCATTTTCAAAAGAAGTTCCTGATAAGTGAATGGCCGTAAAGCCTGCCTTATTGAATTTTTCAACATTTTCCGTTCCTATGCCCCCTCCAGGCATAATGTTGCATGTTTTTGAAGTAGTTTTAAGCTCTAAAAGAAGATCTAACCCTTTCTCAGCGGAAGTTTGTTGTCCTGAACTTAATACACAATCAACCCCAACTTCTTCAAGTTGTAACAGAGCCTCATTTGGATTCAGAATCCAATCAAAAGCACGATGGAAAGTAAATTTCATTGGTTTTGATACGGCAATAAGTTGCTCTGTTCTTTCAATATCCAAAGTGAAATCAGATTTTAGAATACCGGAAACTATACCATTAATTCCTATTCCATTGCAAAATTCAATATCTTTTTTCATCACTTCAAACTCGTGTTTAGAATATGTGAAATGACCGCTTCGTGGACGGATCAACACATGAATTGGAATGTCCATTTGTTCCTTTACCATTTTAATCAAACCGTAAGAAGGGGTAATCCCTCCTACTCCAAGTTCAGAACAAAGTTCAATTCTATCCGCTCCAGCACGTTGTGCATTTAGAGCAGATTCCAAAGAATTGACGCAAACTTCTATAAGCATATTGCTATATTTATCAGGATTAAAAATAAACATCCAAATCATGGAAAGACGTAAGTTTTTAAAAAAATCAAGCCTTACTACGGCAGGATTGTTGTCCGCTCCAATTCTTGCATCCAACAAAACCGAAAATAAAGGAGAAAATACACCTCTGTTAACCGAAACCAGGAAGCCAATTGCCATATGCACTTGGAACTTTGCAAATGCCACTGCAAAAGCATGGGAAGTTCTAAGTAATAAAGGTAATGCTTTAGATGCCGTGGAACAGGGTGTTATGGTAGAAGAAGCTAATGAAAATAACAAGACTGTTGGTATAGGCGGAAGGCCCGATAGAGATGGGAATGTAACCCTAGATGCGTGCATTATGGACAAAGATGGAAATTGCGGATCGGTTGTTTATCTTCAGAATATTGTACATCCTGTATCTGTAGCCCGTAAGGTTATGGAAGACACTCCACATATTATATTGGCCGGCAAAGGCGCAGAGCAGTTTGCCTATGAAAAGGGATTTAAAAAAACCGACTTGCTTACCGAAAGTACTCGAAAGCAATATGAAGAATGGAAAAAAAAATCCAAATATGAAACCATCATCAACATAGAAAACCATGATACCATTGGTATGCTGGCCATTGATGAAAATGGGGATATTGCTGGGGCCTGTACTACCAGTGGAATGGCATATAAAGTTGCTGGACGGGTTGGGGATTCCCCTATTATTGGAGCTGGACTTTATGTGGACAACGAAGTGGGCGGCGCCACGGCCACAGGTGTTGGCGAAGAGGTGATTAGAACCGTGGGCAGCTTTTTAATTGTGGAATTGATGCGTCAGGGAAAAAGTCCGCAAGAAGCTTGTGAGGAAGGCGTAAAGCGCATCATGAAAAAAAATAAAGGCCGTAAGGACTTCCAAATAGGCTTTTTGGCCATAAACAAGCAAGGTGAAACAGGGGGTTACTGCGTACACCCAGGATTTACATACAGAGAATATTCAGAACAAGGCCATAAGAATAGGCAAGTGAGCAGTTTTTATCAAAAAGGGTAGGCCACAATGCCCGTTTCTTAGCACTTTTTTCTACTTTTAAAATTCGTCAATCAATCATTGTTAACAGACAACTACTAATAAAATGTCCGACCAAAAACGTCTTTTTCTCCTTGATGCCTACGCCCTGATTTTTAGAGGGTACTACGCTCTAATCAAGAACCCAAGAATCAATTCCAAAGGGATGGATACCTCAGCCATCATGGGCTTCGTAAATTCTCTTTTTGATGTGATCAAGCGTGAAAAGCCGGACCATCTTGCCGTATGTTTTGACAAAGGAGGTAGTGTGGAACGCACGGAACTTTTTGAAGACTACAAAGCCAATCGCGATGAAACCCCAGATGCCATCCGGATTGCAGTTCCCTACATTCAGGATATTTTAAAGGCCATGCAAATTCCTGTTGTAGAATTGGAAGGTTTTGAAGCTGATGATATTATTGGAACTCTTGCCAAACAGGCGGAAAAGGAAGATTATAAAGTTTTTATGGTCACCCCAGACAAGGATTTTGGTCAATTGGTTTCCGAAAACATTTTCATGTACCGTCCTGCAAGAATGGGAAATGGTATAGAGATTTGGGGTATCCCTGAAGTTCAAAAACGATTTGGTGTGGAACGCCCAGAGCAGGTCATAGATTATTTGGGGATGATGGGAGATGCCAGTGACAATATTCCTGGACTGCCAGGAGTGGGAGACAAAACAGCCAAAAAATTCATTGCGGATTTTGGAGATATGGAAGGACTTTTGGCCAACACGGATAAGCTGAAAGGCAAAATGAAAGAGAAAGTTGAAGAAAATGCCGAACTGGGTAGGCTTTCACGAAAGTTAGCTGAAATAAATCTTAATTGTGATGTTACTTTTAATGCTACAGATTATGAAATGTCTGAACCGGACAGCCCCAAGGTCCAACAGATTTTTGAAGAACTGGAGTTTAGAAGACTTAAAGACCAGTTCGTTAAGATTTTCTCGGAGGAATCTGTAGAAGCAAGTCCCGCTTCAAACACCCCAAAAACAGCAGAAAAATTGCAGGTTGCTGGAAGTGGGCAATTTAGTTTATTTGGAGGAAGTCCTGCGGATGCTCCCGCAACAATAAAAGATGAGAACAGCAGAAATACGGTTACCAACGTTTCCCATTCCTATCAAAGCGTTGTTCCTGGCTTGGGAATGAAACTCTTTTTGGATAAGTTAATGAAGCAGACTTCAGTTTGTTTTGATACGGAGACTACTTCCATTAATCCCTTAGAGGCCGAACTAGTTGGAATTGCATTTAGTTGGGAAGCAAAAAAAGGCTTTTATATACCTATTCCTGACGAAAAAGAAGCATGTATGGAAATTTTGGAACAGCTTCGACCTTTCTTTGAATCTGAATCCATAGAAAAAATTGGACAAAACCTCAAATACGACATCAAAGTGATGAAAAACTATGGTGTTGAAGTAAAAGGAAAGTTGTTCGATACGATGTTGGCACATTATCTTATCAATCCTGATATGCGCCACAATATGGATGTATTGGCAGAAACCTACCTCAATTACACTCCGGTTTCCATTACAGAACTCATTGGGAAAAAAGGGAAAAAGCAGCTAAGCATGCGTCAGGTCCCTGTAGAAAAACAAACCGAATATGCATCTGAAGATGCTGACATAACCTTACAATTGGCACAGCATTTTAGACCGGAACTGGCCTCCGCCAAAACAGAAGAGCTTTTCGAGAATATTGAAGTTCCTTTATTACGAGTTTTGGCCGATATGGAAATTGAGGGCATCAATTTAAATGAAAACTTTCTAAACGATCTCTCTTCTGAACTTGACACTGACATTAAAAATTTAGAACAAAAAATTTATGATGCCGCGGGCCAAGAATTCAATATTGCATCGCCAAAACAATTGGGTGAAATTCTTTTTGACAAATTAAAATTGGTAGATAAACCAAAAAAGACCAAAACAGGTCAATATTCCACTGCAGAAGATGTGCTTTCCTATTTAGCCAAAGATCATGAAATTATTCAAAACGTGTTGGATTACCGAGGCCTCGCCAAACTGAAAAGCACTTATGTGGATGCCTTGCCCAATGAAGTCCAGCAACATAGTGGTCGGGTACACACCGATTATATGCAAACTGTTGCCGCTACGGGTAGATTAAGCAGTAATAATCCCAATCTACAAAACATTCCTATTCGAACTGAGCGAGGCCGACAAGTACGTAAGGCTTTTGTTCCAAGGGATGAAAATCATGTTTTGCTAGCTGCGGATTATTCTCAAATTGAGCTTCGTATCATTGCCGCTTTGAGCGAAGAAGATACAATGATCGAAGCTTTTAAAAATGGGGAGGATATACATGCCTCAACTGCATCCCGGGTTTTTAATGTTCCCATTGAAGAAGTCACCCGCGAACAACGTGGCAATGCCAAAACGGTCAACTTTGGAATTATTTATGGCGTTTCTGCCTTTGGATTAAGCAACCAGACAGATTTAAGTCGTTCCGAAGCAAAAGAATTGATAGAGACTTATTACAAGACCTATCCCAAACTACGAAATTATATGGGTGAGCAAGTGGATTTTGCTCGCGATAACGGTTATGTACAAACTGTTTTGGGTCGCAGACGTTACCTAAAAGATATAAATGCCGGTAATCAGGTGGTTCGTGGTGCTGCAGAGCGAAATGCCGTGAATGCCCCAATCCAAGGAAGCGCTGCCGACATTATTAAAATAGCTATGATCAACATCCATAAAAAACTCTCCGAGGGTAGATACAAAACCAAAATGCTATTGCAGGTGCATGATGAACTGGTTTTTGATTGTTACAAACCAGAGTTGGAAGAAATGAAGGCACTTATTAAATCCGAAATGGAAAATGCTTATACTTTAGCCGTGCCTTTGGATGTGGAAGTAGGAATTGGTGAAAATTGGTTGGAAGCGCACTAATTTTATTGAAAAGTAAAATTATAGGTCAATGCAAAAATGGGACTGTTGGTTACGGCAAGTTCATAGGCTCCAATAGGCATTCCACCAAAAACATGGTTAAGTGCACCATCGGCACGGGGACCATAAAATATATTAAAAGGGTTTTTTCTTCCATATACATTGTAGACCGTAAAGGTCCAATCCCCCACCCATCTGGGATTATTCTTTTTTGTATATTTTATTTTCCATGAAAAATCCAAACGATGATATACGGGTAAACGAGCATTGTTTCGCTCCAAGAATATGGGAACTGTAATATCTTCCAATTCGAAAACGCCATTAGCTATGGTGTAGGGCCTCCCTGTCTGGCCCGTAAAATTAAAGCTTAACGTATTGTATTTATTACTCTCAAGGTTAACGGTGGCATTAATCACATGAGGTCTATCAAAATCGGAATTGAACCACTTATTGTTGTTTACCGCGGTGGTGGGGTTTTCATCATCTGAACGTAATAGGCTCCGTGACCAGGTATAATTAAACCAGCCATTCACCTTTCCTTTGGGTTTCTTAAGGCTGAGTTCCACACCATAGGCTCTTCCATCAACTTGAACAACATCTCTTTCTATGGCTTCTTCTAGAAAAAAACGTGCCCCAGGTTTGTAGGTCAAATTGTTTTTGGTATCCCGGTAATAACTTTCCAATCCTATTTCAATCTCACTTTCCCCAAGTGTTTTGTAAACTCCGAAACCATAAGAATTACTGGATTGAGGCTTTATATATGGATCTGCTGTTTTCCATCGGGATGTGGGTATTGGAGTTGTGCTGTTATATATGTTCTGAAGATATTGGTTAACGTTGGCATAGCTGGCTTTTAAAGAGGTATTTTCTCCCAACTGTAAACTAACCCCCAATCTTGGTTCCAAATTGGAAAAAGACTCTACGGCTTTCCCTTTTTCGAAAAACTCGGAATCTATGGTATTGCCTGCTTCATCATAGGTGTTCAAGGTATAGGGACCCTGGAACAAAAAATGGTTGAACCTCAGGCCTGCCGAAAAAATCAAATTATCCACTGGCTTCCAATTTAAGTTTGTAAAGGCAGAAAGTTCATAACTGATTTCATTAAGTAGTGAAACCGGCAAAACCTCCTCAGAAGTTCCAGGATCAAGCTCTCCAGGATTAATTTTATATCGATTCGCTTGAACACCAAAGTAATAATCAAATGCATCAGATGCTTTTTTGGAGAACTCGGAAATCAAGCTTGTATACTTAATACCGGACTCATATTCAATTTCGTTGGAACTATCCAATTCAGGAAAAATATTCCTTGGAGTATAATTGCTTCCTACCAGTATGGTCCTAAGACTGGAATTTTCACTAAACGTATGCAACCAATTTAGCGTTCCGTTTAAAGTTTGAAAATCGTATTGATTGTTTTCCGCACTGATATTTTCGATTCTTGTAATCAAGTCCAATTGGTAAAAATCCTTACTGAAAAAACCAGTAAAGGCTATTTGGTCTTTTTCGGTTGGCAAGTACAATAATTTTAGGGTACTATCATAAAACCGGGCTTTTGTATTTTTCAATCGGTCTGAAAATATTGGAAGCAAAAAATCTGTAAGTCCAGCCCTAGCGCCAGCTATAAGCATAAGTTTATCCTTTATAATTGGTGTCTCTATAGCAATTCTGCTAGATACCAACCCTATTCCCCCTGTCATTTTAAATTTGTTTGTATATGGATTTTTGACCTTGACATCAACAACAGAAGTTGCCCGTCCACCATAGCGCGCAGGAATATTGGCCCTATATAAATCTACTGAAGACAATACATCTGGTGTAAAAACGGAGAATAGACCAAACAAATGAGTGGGATTAAAAACCGGAGCATAATCATACAACAAAAGATTTTGGTCTAAAGACCCTCCTCTAACAGACAGCCCGTTACTAATCTCACCAGAATTGTTTACCCCTGGCAGAAGTGTCATCCCTCGCAAAATATCAAACTCGCCAATTGCAGCAGGTATTTTTTTTAACTCCTGTGACTTCAGTTGTAGGACCCCCATCTGGGGCGTTTCCAAAAACTCATTGTTTCTTCGTGCCCTTACCACAACTTCCGATAATTTTTCCTGATTTTCCATAAGATCAATCTGTAAAAACAGGTCCTTGTCCAAGGTTATGTCCTGTGTATAGGTATCAAATCCGATAAAGGTGACCTCAACGCGGTAGTCGTTTCTTGGGAGGCTTATTGCAAATTCACCTTCGGCATCCGAAACACCCCCACAATTACATGGACTAATGGAAATATTCGCATTTTCTAAACCCCTATTGGTTGTCAGGTCACTTATCTTGAAGGATAGTTCGTACTCAACATTTTGTGCACTGATCGTGTTCCACAAAATGAACAATAGAAAAAGAGAATACAAACTTTTGGATTTATAGGTGCTGTACATCTGGAACATAGAATTAAATTAATACGGCCATCCTTCGGGTTTATTACTAGTGTTGTAGCGGCTCTCCTCTGGGCATGGGGCATAGAACACCCACTCTTCAGGTAGCAATCCTGGAGGTGGAGGTTGTCCTTCCTGCTTTACAACGTCAAGTATTAAACTCCGTTCTGTTATATGGGAACGTTTTATAAAAACTCGTGCTATTTCAGCTGGTGCAGCAGTGAATCTGCCCAAAACAAATTCATCAGCGTTGTTGGGGTTGAACATATTTCCAACCAAAGCCGCAGACGGTGGGGAATTAAAACCACCATTGTCATCAACAATATCCTTAAGGGTCTCATAATATTGGTATGCCGCCGCTGATAGTGAAATTTGTCGCAGCTCCACCAAAATATCTCTTTTATTATACAGCAATACGTTGGCCACTGGAAGTTTACTCCACGCTGCACCGTTGGTATGCTCATCGGCAAAAATGCTAATGTTTTGGTTATATCGTATCTGCCAACAATCCGACTCACAACGGTATGTCCAGTATGGATATGCTTCAACGTCTTCTGGAGTTATTCGCTCAGGTGGTATTGCCCATACACATTCTCCTTCTCTGTATATCTTTACCTCGTAACAGGTTTTACAAATAATCCTAGGCTCAAAGGAACGATAGTTCCAGAAATAATAATTCTCACTGTCCGGCGGATCCTCAAAATCAACCTGAATGGAATGCCCTGGGACAAAATCATCAAATCCTAAATTATAGGTAAGTTCAGGGTCATAGGTAGCGGCAATTGCCGAAATTGGTACGCTTTGCTCCATAGTCTCAGGAAAGGATTTATATTGTCTTCCATCGGCCAGCGAAATACTTAACTCCCATGTTTCCCCTGTCTTTGCCAAAAAATCAGTAGGGGGGAGATAAACCTCCGCCTCTATATCTTCCGTTAGACCAACCTCATTGCCCGTATCGGTATTTATGAAAGAAACTTCAGCTCCACTTATAAAGATATTTTCATAGCTATTGGTCCCAACATTAAACGCATTCAACTGGCTTATCGTAACAGAGGATCCGCCCAGGGTTGTGGAAACAAAACCTTCCACCGATACCAGACCACTCTTGAAGTCGAATTCTGGTCTTATGGGTTCCGTGCATCCAACTAAAAAAGAAAGGCAGAGGGTCAGTAAAAGAGTATAAGACTTCATGCTTTTCTATATTTCCTTGGTTGACTATATATATATTTGTCCGACCAATGTAGTCGTATTCCTATATTCAATGTTGAAAACATGAGCCAACTAGTATAAAACATTACCCATTTGTTAATTCGTGGGCCATCCTTCAGGACGAATACTTGTATTATATCGACTTTCCCCAGGACATGGAGCATAAAAAACATACTCTTCCGGTGGAAAAGGTACAGACCATGTTCCTTCAGGGACAGAAACAACATTTTCTAAAGGATCTAATTGTATAGTACTCCGCTCCAAAAAAGTTCGGGCGACCCATGATGAGGCAGCCGTAAATCTGCCCAACACAAATTCCGTCGGATCCCCAGGACTAAACATATTGCCTATCAGAGCCGCGGATGGAGGGGAGTTGAAGCCTCCATTATCATCAATAATATCCTTTAAAGTCTCATAATACTCATATGCGGAAGCTGAAAGCGAAAATTGTTGTACCTCCACAAGAATGTCTTTCTTAGTGTACAACAGCACATTTCCAACCGGAAATTTAGCTATACTCAAACCATCGGAAAATCTGTCGTTAAATATGAAGATATTCTGATTATAACGTATGCGCCAGCAATCGGACTCACAGTAGTAGGTATGAATCGGAATTGTTTCTGGACGCAATGGATAGGGATCCACTGGAATACACGTACCACCCCTATAAATATGGGCATCATAGCAAGCGGCACAAATATCCTTTCGTTCAAAAGAACGGTAGTTCCAGTAATAAAAGTTTTCACTTCCGGGCGGGTCTTCAAAATCTATTTGAATGGAATGTCCTGGAACAAAATCATCCCAACCTAGGTTATATACAAGCTCAGGATTAAAGGTGGCTGAAATATCAGAAATCGCAACTGGTTCAATTATTGTCTCCGGAAGCGACCGATACACTTTTCCATTGGACAACACGACCTCCAATTCCCATGTTTCCCCAACCATGGCTACAAAATCCGTTGGTGGCATATAGATTTCTGCCTCTTCATTTTCAATTAGTTCAACAACATTACCGGTCGTCGTATTTAGAAAAGAAACCTGTGCTCCCGGGATAAAAACATTGACAAACCTGTTTACCCCGATGTTGAATTCGTTTATTTCGCTTAACCTAACAAAAGAACTCCCCCTCGTAGTTGAAACAAAACCTTCCACCGATACCAGACCACTCTTAAAATCGAATTCTGGTCTCATGGGTTCCGTGCATCCAACTAAAAAAGAAAGGCAGAGGGTCAGTAAAAGAGTATAAGACTTCATGCTTTTCTATATTTCCTTGGTTGACTATATATATATTTGTCCGACCAATGTAGTCGTATTCCTATATTCAATGTTGAAAACATGAGCCAACTAGTATAAAACATTACCCATTTGTTAATTCGTGGGCCATCCTTCAGGACGAATACTTGTATTATATCGACTTTCCCCAGGACATGGAGCTTCAAAAATATATTCTTCTGGTGGTATCCTTGGTTCTTGCCATGTTCCCTCAGGTGCCAAAAGTCCAATTTCTATCTGATCTTCTTCGACATCATCACGTTCCAAAATAATCCGTGCTGTTTCGGCAGGAGCAGCTGTGAACCTGCCCAAAACAAATTCATCCCTGTCGTTGGGGTTGATTATATTTCCGATCAAGGCTGCCGATGGTGGGGAATTGAAGCCGCCATTATCATTGATCAAGTCCTTTAGGGTTTCATAATATTCGTAGGCAGAAGCAGAGAGTGAAAATTGTTGCACCTCTACCAAAATGTCCTTTTTAGTATACAATAGGACGTCCGCGACAGGTAACCTTTCAATTGTTGATCCATTTGTGAACTTATCACTAAAAATTTTGATGTTTTGGTTGTATCGTATGCGCCAACAGTCATTCTCACAGTAATAGGTTTGGTAAGGATGCACCAGTTCCACTTCCGGTGGTATTTCAGAACCTATTAAGACGCAAGTACCGTCTCTGTAGATACGGTAAATATGACACGTTACACAGATATCCCTAAACTCAAAGGAGCGATAATTCCAGTAATAATAGTTCTCGACGTTAGGAGGATCTTCAAAATCCACCAGAATGGAATGCCCTGGAGCAAAATCATCGAGTTCCACATTGAATGAAAGTTCAGGTTTGTAGGTGACTCCAATTGCCGAAATTGGAACCGACTCCATGATGGTCTCCGGCAAGGATTTATATTGTCTTCCATCATCCAGTAAAATGTCCAGTTCCCATGTTTGTCCCGCTATTGCCACAAAATCAACGGGAGGAATATAGATATCCGCTTCCGTGTCCTCGATCAATGCCACAACATCACCGGTATCAGTATTTATAAAAGAAACCTCGGCCCCACCAATAAAGACATTTTCATAGCTGTTGGTGCCTATATTAAATTCGTTTACTGTATTTATCTTGACAAAAGAACCGTTAGGAGCAGTGGAAACAAAACCTTCCACCAATACCATACCACTCTTAAAATCGAATTCTGGTCTTATGGGTTCCGTGCATCCCATTAAAACAGAAAGGCAAAAAACAAGTAAAAGGGTATAAGACTTCATGCTTTTCTATATTTCCTTTATTGACAATATATATTTGCCCAACTAATGTAGCTGTATTCTTATGTACAATGTTGAAAACATCGGTCAACTAGTATAAAACATAACCCATTTGTTAATTCGTGGGCCATCCTTCTGGACAAGTACTTGTGCTTTAAAGACCTTTCTTTAAATAATAAGCACTGACCTATTATGATTGTCTTAAACGGAATTACGTTATTATAGAAAAACTACCTTTCTAGCTCCTCTCATATGACTTCTTTAACGTGAGATGGGAAAATAGTTGCGAGGGTATTCCAAAATACTCAGAATAGATAAATTCATCCATTTTGGCAACTTTTTATTAGCTTGGACATAATAATTCCGTCAAAAATGAAACCAATTCGAGTACTCTCCTTAAGCCTGATAATTTTGACATTAATAGCTTGCCAGGAAACGGTTAATTCCGGTAAAGATGATAGCGACAAAAGGAATAGTTTATTACAAACCATAGAAATATTCAACACTGCTTTTTCAAAAGGTGACTTAGCTACTCTGGACTCATTGACAACCGAGAACTATATTCACACCAACGGAAATTCAAAGGCAATTGGAAAATCTAAGTGGTTTAAATATCTAGAAAAAAGAACCGCCCAAATTCAATCTGGAAATCTTAAGGTAATATCCTATACTTTCGACGAACAACATGTTGAAATATACCAAAATAATGCCATTGTAACTGGTAAAATTTCTGTTGTAACTCAAGATAGTGTGCTGTTAAAAGAAAATCAATACCGCATTACCAATCTTTGGGCAAATGTTTCTGGTGTATGGAAACGCGCCGCATTTCATGATGGGAAAATAAAATAAATAGAACCAGTTAGAAACAAACTAAAACCTAAAAAAGGCACCCATTGGGTGCCTTTTCTTATCGTATTATTCGTTTTTGTTTACCAGCCAAAAGCCAGTTTAAATTTTGATTTACTTTTCTTTTCAACTTTTTGTTGTTCTATTTCTACCTCATGATTCCTAAGACGCGCGTCCTGCTCAAAATGCGCGAACATTTCCATTGAAAACGGTGAAGCTTGCCATACATTTGGATAATGCTTTAACTTTTTCATATTGAAATAATTTTCAATTAATACGAAGCAAAATTCCATCTATTACTATCGTTTCAAAACAACATGATTTTCCTATTTCTATGCTATTTTATCCCTATTATTACTTTTGGGAAGTAAAAATCCTAACATGGGATAAAAAATCAGAAATTTTCATAGTTATCCCCAATTTTATCCAAAACCCTTAAAAAAGTTTCAAACTCTTCATTATCCAAGCCTTTTACAGCTTGTTTACGCAAAAGGTTGGCATGAGGTTCTATTTTGGAGATAATATCCTGCCCTTTTAGGGTCAACTCTAATTTAAAACGTTTTAAATCACCTTTAAAACGAGTCTTGGTAATCCAACCTTTTCGTTCAAGTCCCCCAATAACCCGAGAAGTAGTGGCTCTATTCCTAAAATTGGACTTTACAATATCAGATTGGGACACATCTTTGCCCAACTGATAAATTCGGTATAGAATTACCCATTGCTCAATGGTGAGTTCAACTCCCAATTCTTTGAACTTTCTAAGGTAGGCATCCTGAACTTTCCGCAAAACCAAATCCAAATGCAATCCAATACCTGATATTTCGTCTATTTGATGAAGCATGCCTATCCTTTTATCCGCTATTCCAGTTAACTGCCCGAAATTACTTGAGATTTTAACAATTATTTGACCTAAACTGCGCTAAAGTAGTTTCAAAATTACTATTTTTGTTGCATCAACAACAATAATTTAAAATATAACTGATATGAGCACCTCTACGCTACCAAAATTACATGATACCGCCAAAGACTTTATGCCCATAAACGGCACAGATTATTTGGAACTTTATGTAAGCAATTCAAAACAGGCGGCTCATTTTTATAAAACCGCTTTTGGCTTTCAATCTTTGGCTTATGCAGGGTTGGAAACCGGTTTAAAAGATAGGGAAAGTTATGTGGTGGTTCAAGATAAAATTAGGCTTGTGCTTACCTCTCCTTTAAAAAGCGGTACCGATATCGGCCGTCATATAGACCAACATGGAGATGGAATCAAGGTAGTGGCCCTATGGGTAGATGATGCCACCTATGCCTACAATACCGCCATGGAACGTGGAGCTAAATCCTATATGGAACCCCAGACAGAGAAGGATGAAACTGGTAAAATAGTTCGTTCTGGCATTTATACCTATGGTGAGACTGTTCACATTTTTGTAGAAAGAAAAGATTACAACGGAATTTTTATGCCCGGGTTTAGAAAATGGGAGACTCCGGACTACAATCCATCGCCAGTAGGTTTAAAATATGTAGACCATATGGTTGGTAATGTTGGATGGAACCAAATGAACGAGTGGGTGAATTTCTACGAAAACGTCATGGGTTTCACCCAAATACTTTCTTTTGACGATAAAGATATCTCTACAGATTTCACTGCTCTTATGAGCAAAGTAATGAGTAATGGTAACGGTCGTATTAAATTTCCCATAAACGAACCTGCAGCTGGAAAGAAAAAATCCCAAGTAGAAGAATACCTTGATTTTTATGAAGGCGAAGGTGTACAGCACATTGCAGTGGCCACAGATGATGTAATTGCTACAGTTAGGCAACTTAGAAGTAGAGGGGTTGAGTTTCTAAAAGTACCTGACACCTATTATGATGCCGTGTTGGACCGTGTTGGAGAAATTGATGAGGATATTGCCCCTTTAAAAGAACTAGGGATTTTGGTTGACCGTGATGACGAAGGCTATTTATTGCAGATCTTTACCCGTCCGGTGGAGCCAAGACCCACAATGTTTTTTGAAATCATTCAAAGAAAAGGTGCACAATCATTTGGAAAAGGTAACTTTAAAGCACTGTTCGAAGCCATTGAGAGAGAACAGGAACTTAGGGGAACTTTGCATTAATTAAAACATTCTAGTATGCCAATCTATCATAAACTCGGAAAGATTCCGCAGAAAAGACACACCAAATTTACGAAACCAGATGGGAGTCTATATTATGAACAATTATTTGGCACCATAGGTTTTGATGGGATGTCTTCCCTCCTTTATCATGTACATAGACCTACGCAGGTTGCTGCAATTGGCAAAGCGGTTGACCTAAGTCCAAAAATTGCCGTTGAAAAAAATATTGCTTCGCGCAAACTTATAGGTTTTGATGTCGCTCCCAAAGATGACTTTTTGGAATCACGAGAACCAATGCTTGTAAATAGCGATGTGCATGTGGGTTTGGCAGCTCCAAAAAAATCAATGACCGAATATTTTTATAAAAATTCGGATGCTGATGAGATGCTTTTTATCCACAAGGGAACTGGCACCTTAAAAACTTTTTTAGGCGATATTCCTTTTGAGTATGGTGATTATTTAATTATTCCCCGTGGGATGATTTATCAAATTGAATTTGATTCTGAGGACAACCGAATATTATATGCGGAATCTTTTCATCCTATCTATACCCCAAAACGCTATCGAAATTGGTTTGGGCAATTATTGGAGCATTCCCCATTCTGTGAGCGTGACTATAAATTGCCTCAAGATTTGCAGACCCATGACGAAAAAGGCGAGTTTGTAATGAAAATAAAGAAGCAGGGTATGTTGCATACGCTCGTATATGCTTCACATCCGTTTGATGTTGTGGGTTGGGATGGATACAATTTTCCCTACGGGTTTTCCATTCATAACTTTGAGCCCATTACCGGTCGTGTGCATCAGCCTCCACCAGTACATCAAACTTTTGAAACAGGAGCTTTTGTAATCTGTTCGTTTTGTCCAAGATTGTACGATTATCATCCAAAGGCAATTCCAGCGCCATACAATCACTCCAATATAGATTCTGATGAAGTATTGTATTATGTTGATGGGGATTTTATGAGTAGAACAGGCATTGGCCCCGGTTATATCTCCTTGCATCCTGCAGGAATTCCACATGGACCACACCCAGGAACGTATGAAGGAAGTATTGGTAAAACCAAAACTGAAGAATTAGCCGTTATGATCGATACGTTCAAACCACTTCAGGTCACAGAAAATGCCTTGAAGATTGATGACGGCACGTATTACAAATCTTGGGTAGAGTAATCAACGACAAAAATTGTCATTCCCGTGAAAACGGGAATCCTAATTATTAAAAACAGATTCCTGCCTTCGCAGGAATGACATAAAGAATTCTTATGATCATAAATATTCCAGAAAACTCCGATTTCTCAATCCATAATATTCCTTTTGGGATATTTTCAACCGCCGAAAGAAGCCCTAGGGCTGGGGTTGCCGTTGGCGAACATATTTTAGATTTGGCTGCTGTAGCCGAATTGGATGTTTTTGATTTCAATACTGCCGTACTTGAAAAAGATACGCTCAATGATTTTATCTCCTTGGGAAAATCTATTACCAAAAGGGTACGAGTCAATATTCAGCATTGGTTACAAGATCAAAATTCAGCTTTGGCAGGAAAACCTGAACTTTTTGTCCTTCAATCTGAAGCACAAATGCATATGCCTGTATCCATTGGAGACTATACAGATTTTTATTCAAGCATAGAACATGCTACAAATGTAGGAACCATGTTTCGCGATCCAAAAAATGCTTTGATGCCTAATTGGAAACACATTCCCGTAGGCTATCATGGTAGAGCTTCTTCTATAATTGTAAGTGGCGAGCCCATCCATAGACCAAAAGGACAGGTGCTACCGAAAGATGCAACAATCCCAGTATTTCAACCTTCAGCTCGCTTGGATTTTGAATTGGAAATGGGTTTTATCACTGGAAAAAATACTGCCATAGGAGAATCTATCTCAACCAAAGAGGCTGAGGATTATATTTTTGGCATGGTCTTGTTGAATGATTGGTCTGCCCGCGATATCCAGAAATGGGAATATGTGCCATTGGGCCCTTTTTTGGCGAAGAATTTTGCTTCTCATATATCTCCTTGGATTGTGACCTTGGAAGCTTTGGAGCCTTTTAGAATGCAAGGTCCAAATCAAGAACCGAAAGTGCTACCTTATTTGGAATTTGAAGGAGTAAAAAACTACGATATTAATCTTGAAGTGGGAATCGTACCGGAAGACAGTGAAGAAAAGACTGTTTGTCATTCCAACTTTAAATATATGTATTGGAACATGGCGCAACAACTGGCGCATCATACAATCAATGGTTGCAATATTAATGTAGGCGATCTATATGGTTCTGGAACCATCTCAGGAAAGGATGAAAATTCTTATGGTTCAATGTTAGAACTGGCATGGATGGGCACTAAACCAATTAAAATGAAAGATGGATCTGAGCGGAAGTTCATAAATGATGGTGATACTGTAATTATGCGAGGTTCTGCCGAAAAAGATGGGATTAGAGTTGGTTTTGGAGAAGTTTCAGCAAAGGTGCTTCCAGCAAAATAGATCATTATCTTAGCGCAACCTAAAGAAACAGCAATGTCCAGCATAAAAACTATAAATCCATCCTCTATCCCTCAACCTGAGTTGCATGCCTATTTACTGTCGGCAGTCGCTCCGAGGCCTATTTGCTTTGCAAGTACAATTGACTCAGTTGGAAATGTAAACCTGAGTCCTTTTAGTTTTTTTAATGTTTTTAGTTCCAATCCTCCAATGCTTATTTTTTCACCATCCCGAAGTGGACGGGACAACTCCCTAAAACATTCACATCAAAATATAAAGGAAGTGCCAGAGGTGGTCATCAATATTGTGGACTATCCCATAGTTGAGCAAATGTCTTTGTCCAGTACCGCTTATGAGAAAGGAGTAAATGAATTTATAAAGTCGGGATTGACCCAAGTTCCCAGCAAAAAAATAAGACCCCCGCGTGTTGCGGAAGCCCCAATCTCTTTTGAATGCAAAGTTGAACGGATTATTGAACTTGGGGATACTCCGGGAGCAGGGAACCTAATCTTAGCCAAGGTTGAACTCATCCATATCAACGAAAAATCCATGGATGAACAAGGAAAGTTAGACCCCTTAAAATTGGACTTAGTGGGTAGAATGGGTGGAAGCTGGTATACAAGAGCCAGCGGAAATTCCCTCTTTGAAATTCCAAAACCAATTCGCAATAAAGGGATTGGAGTAGATCAGCTTCCGGAAGGCATTAGAAATAGTACCGTTTTGACAGGAAACAATTTGGGCCGACTGGGAAATCTGGAAAAACTACCCACGCCAGAGGAGATAGAACAGGTTGGTTTAGATGATGAGATTAAAATGCTGTCCAAAAGACTAAATGGAAATTTGGAAAAATTCAAAAAAGAGTTGCATTGGATATCCCAGCAAATGCTAAAGGAAAATGATACAGAAAAGGCATTAAAGGTGCTACTGTATGCTGAAAAATTAGGTGAATGAACTACGGAATAGAGTCTATTTTCAAATCCTATTTAGAGCCCAGAGAGGTATACACTGGAGGTAAGAATATACCCGCTTCAAACAAGAAAATCTATAAACTTTCTTCAAATGAAAACCCGCTCGGGGCTTCTCCAAAAGCCATTGCCGCATTAAAAACAGCAGCTGAACAGGTAACGGTTTATCCTGACCAAACAGACATTCGTTTAAGGGAAGCCCTGGTAATGGATTTTAATGGTCAGTTGGCAGCAGACCAATTTATTTGTGCCAATGGGGGTTCGGAGATTATCGATATGCTTTTACGGGCATTTATAAATGAAGGGGATGAAGTTATCTACTCCAATCCTTCCTTTTTGCCCTACTCCGTATTTTCAAGATGGTATGGCGCAAACCCATTTGATATTCCACTGTTGAAACCAAATTACGATTTAGATGTGGAGGGGATTTTAAATGCCATTACCAATAAAACAAAGGTCATTTTCTTAACCAGTCCCAACAATCCAACTGGCACCTATATTCCAAAGGATGTGTTGGAAGGTTTTCTGAATGGAATCCCAAAAAATATAATCATTGTTTTTGATGAAGTATATCGGCATTTTGCTGATGCTGAAGATTATGTTACCGCATTACCCTATGTGAAAACCGGTCATAATATAATCGCAATAAATAGCTTTTCAAAAACGTATGGATTAGCCGGACAACGCATTGGGTATTGCTATACGACCGCAAAAATTGCAAATTACATCAGACAAATACACAAGCCGTTTTTATTGCCAATCACTTCCATTGAGGCTGCCATCGGCGCATTAAATGATGAGTTGTTTGTTGAAAAAACGGTAAAAACGATTCATGCCGGCAGGAAATACTTAATGTATGAGTTTGAAAAATTGGGAATTACGTATTGGCCTACACAGGGAAACTTTTTTATCATAGACCCGCCTATTCCCGAATTTGATTTTACGGATAGACTGATGAAAGATGGAATTATGGTCAGACCAGTTTCACAATTTGGTGCCTTGGGAAAAGTGCGCATCACTATTGGTGACCAAGAATCCAATGAAGCATTGGTACATGCGCTTAAAAAAATAAAACCCCACACTTAAATTAAGATGCAGGGTTTGTTTTATGCTGTTGTATTTATTTACTGTTTGGTGAAAACGGCGTCTGCTCCAGCGTAATTGTTTTCATCCACACTTTCTCCAGGAATTATTAATGTATTCCCTTCCAATTGAATGGTAATTACTTGATCTTCCTCTCCTTCACGTGAAATTGTAAGCTGATCACCATCCAAAACCCAAAGCGAGTCTTCTTCATCACTTTCTGTTGGACATGGAACATCCAAACCTCCCACACCAACATTAATGGACAGATTATTAATTTTACTATCGGACATTAAAGTTCCACTTTCATTAAAAGTAAAAGTTACTATGTCACAACCTTCTCCTTGTAAAAACAGAAGGATTTCTTTTGCGAAATCAAGGTCGTCATCATCTACACCGCTGTCTACAGTTAAATCTGTCAATACCCAGGTTCCGACTAGGGTGTCTCCTTCCGGAGTATCAGTATCATCAGAGCTATCCGAAGAACAGGAAAAAATTAAAAAAGCGGTTAAAAAAAGTAATGCAATATTCTTTTTCATGGTTTTAGTTTGAGGGGTTTTACAACGGGATAACGCAAAAAACCATCAAATAGTACCAAAAAAAAGCAGATTATGCTCTAAAAGACAAAGCGATAGGTAGCCTTCAGCAGAAAAATGTTCTGGGGTTTTTGACCAAAAATATTATCCCCTAAGCTGGCAAAAAGTCCTTCAGATGGATCGCCGTCTCGTGACACGTCTTGAGACCAGACCAAGAAAATCTCAGACCCTGGAATGTATTCCCAGCGGACAACCAAATTGGAACGGAACTGTACAAATGAAAAATCAGGATTATCAAAGTTAAAATCCTCGTTTCCATTTAAATCCTCGTCAACAGAGTATGTATCATCCACAAAAGAAATCTGAGTATCATCATACGAAGTAAACCTATCTTCAAAGCGTTTTTCCAAAGCGGCGGAAACATGTTTAAAGTTGGAATATCTGCCTCTTGAAATAAATGGTTGTCCCCAATATTGAATAGTCAGATTTGGGTTAATTGTATAATTCAATCGGAAAGACATGCTCAAAGTTCGCTGCTGAATATGACCATTTAAGTATCTTGGCGTACCATTTACATCATCAAAATTGTCTATAAACTGTAACTTATCATTATTGATATTGAATGAGGGAAAGGCTGAAATTCGAAGAGCATCAAAAGGTTGGTACGTAGCTCCCGCTTCTATATAATATGTGCGATAGGAATTATCAACTGCTTTTTCGCCTCTGTGAAACATACTAAATCGTATTTTTTTCCTGCTATCGGTGCTTATACTGTTCCAAAAACTCATCTCAGGGGATTGTCGTAATCTTGGACCACCTCTCAACGCAAAATTAGAATATTGAATTGGGGCGTAGTTAAATCCAAAGTTAGAAAACCAATTGTTTTTCCAATTTTGCCAGCTGTTGGTGTTAAAACGAAGACTGTTGTGGTTACCTCCAAAATCCCATGAACTCCAATGGTTATAGTTAATGCCAACTCTCCTGAATGTACTATCCGGTTTCAGGGTTTGATACCCTATCCAAGTATAGTGGCGAATATCATCTGCCTGGCGTTGAAAACCAATGTCATTCAATTCCAATTCTGGGGAACGCCAGGTACCTCCAGACTCAAACTTCCAATGGCCATTGCCTATTTTTCCAATTTGTATATTCCCACCCGTACCGGATAAGGATGTTTTTGTAGTATCCAATTCAACATGACCTGCATCTACACGTTGAAATAGATGGGTAATGGTTTCTTGGGTATTGGTTATGGCCTCTTCACTTCCTTTTACATGACTAAAAGTAACATTGCCTTCTACATACCAATCCCTATTGTTCCATTGGTGCTTAAAATCTACTGCGCCCGTGTATGCGGATTCATGCAAAAAATCCAATTGTTCGGTTAAATTATCCCTATTTGTAGCGGTAAAAATTCCGCCGATATAGGAATTACGTTCATTAAAATCTTTTTGAAGCCTTCCAACAAAATAATTGGTCAACGGCTCTACCATTTCTTTTCTCCGATTACCCTCATCATCAATAATGGATGCGTACCGCTTTGCGGTAACACTTTCAAGAACTCCTATCGCCCATCCATCTTTGGTTTTACCACTAAATTTTGCGGCTCCAATTATTGGAGTATTATTCGGTTGATCCACAAATTCTTGATCCGAAGTGCTAGGCGAACCTTGTGGACTTCTACCAATTCGTCTAGAATAAAATACATTGTCAAAACCAAAGGTGTTTCCCGCTTCAGATTCGGAAAGATTAAAGTCAAATATATTCTTGTTCTCTACAAAAAAAGGTCGCTGTTCTCGGAAAAAAATTTGAAACCCATCCAAAGCTATCGCTGATGGGTCCGCCTCAACTTGTCCAAAATCTGGATTGACCGTCAAATCCAAAGTTAAATCATTCGTAATACCAATTTTTGCATCCAATCCAACGGTAATATCACCATCACTTCCATCTCTAAAAGGATTTCCATCTTCTGCTTCATAAGTTTCACTGCTGGCAACAGTATATGGTTGTATTTCCAATTGTTTTTGGGGTTCCATATTCTTTAATCCATGTAGCTCACCAAACTCACTTACCCATCCCGGTTGGTCAATAGGTTTTCTTTGCCATAAAGATCGTTCCTCTGCCCTAAAAAATCTTCGGGTAGATTGTAGCCCCCAAACCTGATTTTCAGAATCGCCAAATTTTAACTGGCTTAGTGGTATTTTCAATTCAGCTGTCCAACCCTCATCATCAATTTTGGTTTTTGTATACCAAATTGGGTTCCAACTACTATCCCAGTTATTCCCATTATTGGATACAAATTCATCTCCTTTTACCCCAGCTACTGTAACAGTAAAAGAAAATGCCGTGCGCTTGTCATGATAACTATCAATATTAAATTCTACCCAATCCCCTTCAAATCCATCCCTTCTTGATAATCTTTTTACAATTTTATCAGGTTCTGCATCATAACATCTTACTCCTATGTAAAGATTCTTACTATCATACACTATTTTAAATTTTGTTTGATAGCTGGGAGGAGTGTTTTCATCAGGTCGGGATTCAATGTAATCTCCCCCCCAATCCACAAGATTCCATGCAAGGTCATCCAACAATCCATCTATGGTTGGAGGTGTTTCTATATCAATAGATTTAGTTTCATATATTTTTTTTGGAACAACGGTTGTTGAATCTTGGGCAGTTGAATAAAAAGAAATGGATACTAAGGTGAAGAAAATAATTAGGTTTTTCACTTGTTTCGTTTTTTGATTTGATTAGCCATAGTAAAGACCTTCCAAAAATGGAATCGTTACAGTTAGGTGAGCTTTTTTATTAAATTATCCGCAAAAAAAAACATGGTATACCCTTGCATTTTTTAGGGAAATAGTAGCTCTTTGAAAAAGTAAAAAATATTCCCAACCAACCATTTGTAATTCAATCTAATAATCGTACATTTGCAGCCCGTTTATCGGGATAGATTTATAATTCAATAATATTCTAGAAGTGGATACATTAAGTTACAAGACTATTTCTGCCAATAAAGCAACCGTTGACAAGCAATGGCTGTTGGTTGATGCTGAGGGAGAAACATTAGGAAGATTGTCTTCAAAAGTAGCCAAATTGCTAAGAGGAAAATACAAGACCAATTTTACCCCTCACGTAGATTGCGGAGATAATGTAGTTATTATCAATGCCGAAAAAATCAAGTTGAGCGGAAACAAATGGGATGATAAAACCTATTTAAGGTATACGGGCTATCCAGGTGGACAACGTTCAACTACCGCCAAGGAATTGTTGGATAAACATCCTGAACGAATTATTGAAAAATCCGTTAAGGGAATGCTTCCAAAAAACAAATTAGGTGCTGAGTTGTTCAGAAACCTTAAAGTATATGTTGGATCAGAGCATGATCAAGAGGCACAAAAACCGAAAGCAATAAACTTAAACGACTACAAATAATGGAAGTGGTTCATAAGATTGGTAGAAGAAAAACTGCTGTTGCAAGAGTATATGTTTCAGAAGGAAAAGGAAACATAACTGTAAATAAAAAAGATTTAAAAGACTACTTTACTACAGCTACATTACAATATAAGGTAAAGCAACCTTTTGCACTAACTGAAAATGAAGACAGCTACGATGTAAAGGTGAATGTGTATGGTGGTGGAATAACCGGGCAAGCTGAGGCGGTTCGTTTAGCATTGTCAAGAGCATTGTGCGAAATAAACGAAGAGCATAGAATAGTCCTTAAGCCTGAAGGTTTATTGACAAGGGATCCAAGAATGGTGGAACGGAAGAAATTCGGTCAGAAAAAAGCCCGTAAGAAATTCCAGTTCTCTAAACGTTAATATTTTTGGTGCTGATGCACCTCATTATATAAGTTCATTGAAAACCCTGAAATATTTCAGGGTTAAATTTTTAACCAAGTTGTCGTTGTTCCAAAGAGCAAAAAAGATTGACTTTTTGGAATTTAGTTTAGCATCTAAATGAATGGGGCGAACAAATTTTGTGACCACCCACTCATTGGCTAATACAACGGAACGTAAACTAATTACAAAAGATGGCAAGTAAAATTGAAGTTAAAGACTTATTACAAGCAGGTGTGCATTTTGGACACCTAACAAGAAAATGGAATCCTAATATGTCTCCGTATATCTATATGGAGCGTAACGGAATCCACGTTATCAATCTCTACAAAACAGTTGCAAAAATTGAGGAAGCCAATCAGGCCCTTAAAAAAATTGCCGCATCCGGAAGAAAAATTCTTTTTGTAGCCACAAAAAAACAAGCAAAGGATATTGTTGCTGAAAAAGTATCCAATGTAAACATGCCTTATATCACCGAAAGGTGGCCAGGTGGTATGTTGACCAACTTTGTTACCATTCGTAAAGCTGTTAAGAAAATGGCCGCTATTGATCGAATGAAAAAGGATGGTACATTTAAAACGCTTTCCAAAAAAGAAAGACTTCAAGTTGATCGTTTGAGAGCAAAATTGGAAAAAAACTTAGGGTCTATTTCAGAAATGACACGATTACCTGGTGCTATTTTTATAGTAGACACCATGCGTGAACACATTGCGGTAAAAGAAGCTCAAAAATTGAACATTCCTATTTTCGCAATAGTTGACACCAATTCTGACCCAAGACCTATCGATTATGTTATTCCAGCAAATGATGATGCCGGAAAATCTATCGAAGCAATCATGACACAGGTTACCAATGCCGTTGCCGAAGGTTTGGCAGAACGTAAAAGTGACAAGCAAGAAGAAAAGCCAGCGGCGGCCAAAGAAGCTCCTGAGGCCAAAACTGAAGCACCAAAAGAAACAAAGAAAGAAGTAGTAGCTGAAGAAGAGGCTCCAGTGACTGAAGTAGCTGAACCTATTGCAGAAAAAGTAGAAGAGGTCGTTGCCGAAGTTGAAGTTAAGGAAGAAGTTAAAGCAGAGGAGAAAAAACCGAAGAAAGCGGAAAAGTCCAAGGCCGATGACCTTACCAAGATTGAAGGTGCCGGACCAAAAGCGGCTGAAGCTTTAGTAAACAGCGGTATAGATACTTTTGCTGAACTTGCAAAAGCTGACCCTGAAAAAATCAAGGAAATCTTGACTGAAGCTAGTTCAAGAATGGCTCATTTAGATCCAACATCTTGGCCAAAACAGGCAAAAATGGCTGCTGATGGAAAATGGGACGAATTAAAAGAATGGCAAGACAACGCCAAAGGCGGTGTTGAATAGCCTAAAACTAATTTAACATTGACCTAAAACAAAACACCTAATCCGTGTTTTACTTTATATAAATTTTTAAATAGAGAAAAAATGGCAAAGATTACCGCCGCAGAAGTAAATAAATTAAGAAAGACCACCGGAGCTGGAATGATGGATTGCAAAAATGCTTTGGTTGAAGCTGATGGTGATTTTGAAAAAGCAATAGAGATCCTTAGAAAAAAAGGACAAAAAGTAGCTGCCAAAAGAGCGGACAGAGATTCCTCTGAAGGTGCAGCTATTGCTAAGGTAAGTGCCGATAGCTCAAATGGGGTAATCATCTCTTTGAACTGTGAGACCGACTTTGTTGCAAAAAACGAAACCTTTGTGACCCTTGCAAATGATTTGGCTGACCTTGCTTTGGATTTTTCCAGTAAAGATGATTTCTTGGCTGCCTCTTTCAATGGAATGAGTGTTGCTGAAAAGTTGACCGAGCAAACTGGTGTTATTGGAGAGAAAATTGAAATTGGAAGCTTTGAAAAATTAGAAGCTCCTTTTGTAGGTTCCTATATTCATGCTGGTAACAAGATTGCAACTTTGGTTGGTTTGTCAGCCGCAGTTGATGGTGCTCCAGAAGCTGCAAAAGATGTTGCTATGCAAGCTGCCGCAATGAATCCGGTTGCTTTGAATGAGGAAGGTGTTGATCAATCCGTTATTGATAAAGAAATTGAGATTGCCAAAGACCAGTTGCGTCAAGAAGGTAAGCCTGAAGCTATGCTTGAAAACATTGCAAAAGGTAAATTGAAGCGTTTCTTCAAGGACAACACCTTGGTAAACCAGGCATTTATAAAAGACAGCAAGCAAAGTGTAGCACAATACGTGAAGTCTGTTGATTCCAATTTGGAAGTTACAGGATTCCAAAGAGTGGCATTGGGATAATCCAATTATTATAAGATTAGAAAAGCCCGCTTCCTAAAGGAATCGGGCTTTTTATTTATATCAATATTAAGGACACTGTATTATTTCGACTTTATCAAAATATCGCCATTAAAAGTTTTAAAGAGCATTTCCGGGCCACCCCCATTTATCTTCCCCCTCACCCACTGTTCCAGCTTAACTTTATATGTGCCTGATGAGCTATTTTTATTCACTTCAGGTTTATTTACTACAACCTGCATATCAAAATCTGTAAATATCTCTCCCATATCGGACTTTGCCTTTACATCAGCTTTTAATGAGCTTGGAAAGATAATCTCTACATCACCATTTAAACTACTAAAAGCCATATTGGCATCGCTATCAATACTATTGAATTCAACCTTAATATCTCCATTAACAGTATCTGTGGAAGCGGAACCACTTACTGACTCCAGAGTTATTTCACCATTAACGTTACTTATCTCCATTTCTCCATTAACTCCTTTAACGGAAATATTGCCATCATTGACGGTAGATAGTTTAAGTGAAAAATTCTTAGGAACCTTCACATCCAAATTCGTAATCTTATTCCATTGTTCATTAATGATGTGGACAACATTGTTCTTTTCCTCCGCACCTATATTTAAAGAGGAACCTTCAATGCGCTTCATACCCTCTCGATTATTCTTTTCTTTATAATGATGTTTTTCACTCCCAAAGGATGCCTTTACAACCACTTCTTTCCCTTCGTAAGCTGCTACGTTTATAGAACCAGAGATTTGATCTATGACCAATTTTCCTGGACTGATTGGATTACTTAAAGGAACCGAAAATAGATTTATACTTTTTTCTTGTGCCGATAAATTACTTGTAAAAAATACAATTGCAATTAGTAGTATTATTTTTTTCATGACATTATATTTTTTTGATGAATACATTTCCGTTTAAAGTTTCAAAGTCAAAATCAACTTGGCCGTTTCCAATTTGCACAACAGGTTTGACCTCAAATTTGTATTTCGCCTTACCTCCCTGTTCTTTATTGGTTTTCATAAATTGTTTGTTAATATCAAAATCCGTGAACATTTCCCCGTTCATACTTTTAAAGGAAATATTTGCCGATAGTGCTTTTTGGTATGATATATTGATGTCTCCATTCAAAGAATAATATTTCGAAGGACTTTTTGGGTTTTCAGTATACGAAATATTAACAGCCCCATTGATACAATTTACCTTTGTTTTTCCTGTAACATTACTGAGCGTAATCCCTCCATTTACATTTTCTGCCTGTAAATAAGTTCCCTTAGTGTTTTTAACTGAAACTTCACCATTGTTCACTGTACTTACATTAATCTGGACCGAATAAGGCACCTTGATTTTAAAGTCCATTTGATGTTCATAGGGTGGTTCTTGATAATTATTGCACCAGTTATATTTAAGTTGATTTTTATCAAACTCAATATAAGGTGCATCGGGGTGTAAGAATACCTTATCATCTTCCTGAATAACTTGAAGCGAAAGTTCTTGTTTTCCCAACTCCAAATCCGTGGAGTTGTCTGCTGTAATTGTTTTTTCAACAGCAACCATAATCGTACTTCCGCTATAGCCTTCCACCGAAATAGAGCCAAAAACATTTTTTACTATTACCGTATTTTCCGTACTGTTGGAAAACGGTATCTCTTTTTTAATTACCTCTGTAAATTCCCCTTTCTGTGCTTCTGTGCATTGTATGCCTACCAATGAGGATAGACATACCATAAAAATTAATTGCTTCATCATTTTTAAATTTGACTGTTCGTGATTTGATTTGTCCCAAATAGGACGATTGATAAATAAACTAGATTATTGATTCTATAGAATGCTCTATTTTTTTCTTGACCGTAGTATCCAATTGTTTTTCCTTTAATAGTTGTTTAAATGGTTCTATTGATGCTTTTTCTTGTAAGGCAACCATAAGATTTGCCAATGTTATCTGCAAGATTGGGGATTCTTGATTAGGTATTGACTGTACCAATCCCTGACGAACCAATGGATTGTCCACATAATTGGTCAACGACTCTATTGCTGCCAATCTAACATTTACATTAGAATCCTTATTTAAGGTTTGCAACAACGCTTTGACCACCATTTCATCAACATCTCCAACTTTATTAGCCTCACTAACTCCTTGCAATCGCTGATTAGCAGAAGGCTGTTCTAAAAGGGTAAGGATCAACTTTTGACGCACATCATCCGTTTCCGCATTGGACGCAGCAACTTCAATTGTATTCGTACTGTCAGAAGAATTCATATAATATCCAATTCCTAGGCCCAGCCCCAACAAAAGCATACCATAAGCCAATTGCGGTTTAAAAATTTCTGCCAATCCTTGTAAAAACATACTCCAACCGCTTTTCTTAATCGTATTCTCCACTTCTTTGTTGAGCATATTAAAAAAAGTATCGTCCATTTTCGCAGAAGGTTCAGGGGTTTTCAATTCCTTCACCATCTTCCAAGTATCCGCCAACTCATCAAACTGAGTTTGGCATTCAACATTTTCGTCTAAAAAAATTTTGAATTTTTTGCTCTCCTCCTCAGACATAGTCCCCGTCATATAATCCATGCATTGCAGCTCAAATTTTTCTTTGTCCATTTCTACCTTATTTCCAATTGTAAAAAAATTGTTCGTAAATCCTTTAGGGCTCTATGCACCCTTACTTTGGCAGCGCCTTCTGTACAACCAACAATTTCTGCTATTTCAGCAAATTTCAAGTCTCTATACTTGCTTAAAATCAATAGTTCCCTTTTCTCTTCGGGCAGTCTTTCCAGAGCTTGTTTCAACAAAACCGTATTGCCCTCCATTTCAATTTTCTCATTTAGAAAATCATCAATCCCGGTTCTAACATTTTCAGGAGAAATTCCTTTTGAAACATTTTCTTTCACCGTCTTTTTATGATAATCGTAATTCACGTTTCTTGCCATCCTAAACATCCAAGCTGGAAATGAGCCATCACCTGTATACGACTCCTTATACTTTAGCATTCTTTCAAATACATTTTGAACCAAATCCTCACTAACGGAAGGGTTATTTCCCAAATTGTAAAAGAATCCGAACAATCTTTTTTTATGACGTTCGTACAGTAATCCCAGTTTATCCAAATCCCCAGATTTTACTTTGAGCATAAGAAAGTTGTCGGTTAGTGTCTGCAATTTGATGTTGTTGTTTTGGCTTGTTGAAGGATATACTTTGGTTTTCCAAAAAGGTTACAGAATGTATGATTTTTTTTATCAATATATTCTTGAATCATATCTTTTTCCAATAATTCTTCATAAATATTTTTGATTATTTTTGTCCGGACTTCAAGATATCCTCAATGCAATACAAAAGAATTTTATTAAAATTAAGCGGAGAAGCCCTAATGGGTGAACAGCAATATGGAATTGACCCAGTACGTCTTTCAGAATACGCAGAAGACATTAAGGCGGTCATTGCCAAAGGTATTGAAGTCGCTATAGTTATTGGTGGAGGTAATATTTTTAGGGGACTTTCGGGTGCAAGCCAAGGTATGGATCGTGTACAAGGCGACCATATGGGCATGCTGGCAACCGTAATCAATGGTCTTGCATTGCAAAGTGCATTGGAACTTCAGGGTGTTGAAACCAGACTGCAATCCGCCATAAAAATCAATGAGGTTGCAGAACCTTTTATTAGACGGAGAGCAATACGGCATTTGGAAAAAGGAAGAGTTGTTATTTTTGGGGGCGGTACTGGAAATCCATATTTCACCACAGATTCTGCAGCAGTTTTGAGAGCTATTGAAATAAAAGCTGATGTTATTCTTAAGGGAACACGAGTGGATGGAATCTATACTTCCGACCCTGAAAAAGATAAAAATGCCACTAAGTTTGATTCCATTTCATTTAACGAAGTTCTTTCTAAGGGGTTAAAGGTCATGGATACCACGGCCTTTACGTTAAGCCAGGAAAACGAACTTCCAATTGTGGTATTTGATATGAATACAAGGGGGAATCTAATGAAATTGGTTTCTGGAGAGAACATTGGAACGGTTGTAAATCTTTAAATTGGTATAGCCTTTGATACCAACTATTAAAATTTAAAATTATGAACGAAGAAGTAACTTTTATCATTGACAGTACTAAGGAAAGTATGGATGGCAGTATTGCTCATTTGGAAAAGGCTTTGATCAAGATACGTGCAGGTAAAGCTAGTCCAGTAATGCTATCAACAGTTATGATAGAATATTATGGGTCCGTAACACCTCTTTCACAAGTATCAAACATTAATACTCCAGATGCACGGACTATTTCCGTACAGCCTTGGGAAAAAAGCATCCTTCAAGATATAGAGACAGCCATTACAAATTCCAACTTGGGTTTTAACCCTATGAACAATGGTGAAATGATTATAATCAACGTTCCGCCATTAACCGAAGAACGTAGGGTGCAATTGGTAAAACAGGCAAAGGCTGAAGCTGAAGATGCAAAAGTAAGTATCCGAAGTGCCAGACAGGAAGCCAATAAGGAGCTTAAAGGTTTGGAAATCTCCGAAGACCTACAAAAAAATGCCGAGGTGGATGTTCAAGAGCTCACAGATAGCTATAGCAAAAAAGTTGATGCCATTTTTGCAGTGAAGGAAGCCGAAATAATGAAGGTTTAAATTTCATCCAAATTTACCATTGGCTTTCTTTAGGAACACCGCTTATCATTCTATACCTTTGCCGCCAATAAAACCCATATGGTAGCGAAGCTCACTAAAGGATTTTGGCCAAAGGTCGCAAGCATTATTCTAAGGAATAGAATCCTTATTCTTCTTGGCGTTGCCGCTTTTACGGTTTTTTTGGGCCTTCAGTGGAAAAACATGCAGTTTTCCAATACCGAAGCCAATATTCTGCCAGATGATCATCCAGCCACCATACAATACAATGCCTTTAAAAATATTTTTGGTGAAGAAGGAAATGCAATAGTTCTTGCCATTAGGGATTCATCCCTATTTACCCCAGATAAATTTAACCGTTGGAATAAACTAAGCAAGCAACTTGAGGCATTTCCAGAAATAGATTTTGTAATATCTACGGACAACCTAAAAGTTTTGGTAAAGGATAATGATAAACAAGAGTTTGTCATGAAACCCTATATTGAGAATCAGCCAGAAACCAAAGAGGAGGTGGAAAAGCTTAAAAATCACCTTTTCAATGAGCTTCCATTTTACGACAATCTTATTTATAATCCGGAAAGCGGAACCATACAGACCATTGCCTATTTGGACAAGGATATTATGAACACCGCTGTTCGGAATGAGTTTATCCTTAACGATCTTGCGGATCTTGTTGACAGTTTTGAAGAAGAAACCAGTCTTGATGTACGCGTATCTGGCATGCCTTATATACGTACTTGGAACACAAAATCCATTGTTGATGAAATTGGAATCTTTATCGTTGCAGCATTACTGGTTACCTCAATCATATTTTTCTTCTTTTTCAGAAGTTTTAGGGCCACTTTAATTTCAATGTGCGTAGTAATTATTGGTGTTATGTGGGCCTTTGGAATCTTAGGTCTCTTACGTTATGAAATCACGATTCTTACGGCGCTTATCCCTCCTCTAATTATTGTAATAGGGATTCCCAACTGCATTTTCCTAATCAACAAATACCAGCAAGAGGTCAAAAAACATGGAAATCAGGCGCTATCATTGCAACGTGTCATTTCCAAAATTGGCAACGCCACCCTTATGACCAATATTACCACGGCTTCGGGTTTTGCGACATTCATTATTCTGGATAGTGACCTACTTAAGGAATTTGGCATTGTAGCCTCAATAAACATTATCGGCATTTTTATCTTATCGCTGTTGATTATCCCAATTGTCTACAGCTTTATGCCACTTCCAAAGAACAAACATTTAAAACATCTCAATAAAAAATGGATTGACATCTTTGTCAATTGGATGGAACGGATGGTTCGGCATCACCGCATAGGTGTTTATATTACCTCTGTCATCGTTTTGGTATTGAGTATTGTTGGAATTTATCAAATAGAGATTACAGGGAGTAGGATTGAAGATTTGCCCAAAGACACGCATTATTTTAAAGATATCCGCTTTTTTGAGGAAGAGTTTGATGGAATTATGCCCATGGAGATTGTGGTAGACACCAAGAAAAAGAATGGAGCCATAAAACCTGCAACTTTAAGACGAATGGATCAATTGGGGACAATTATTGAGGAAACACCGGAACTTTCCAAACCAATATCCTTGGTAAATCTAATTAAGTATTCCAAACAGGCTTTCTATAATGGAATCCCTAAATATTACCAATTACCAACATCACAGGAAAATACATTTATAATGGATGTGGCCAGAAAATCTTCCAATGATGGAAACATTCTGGAAAGCTTTGTGGATAGTACGGGTCAAACAGCACGCATAACAACCTATTTACGCGATGTTAAAATTGATCGCATGGAAGAAATTGAGCAAGACATGCAACAATCTATTGCCAAACTTTTTCCCGCCGAACGGTTTAACGTCTTTATTACAGGAAAAGCGTTGTTGTTTTTAAAGGGAACTAAATATCTGGTCAAAAATTTATTGCTTTCATTGGCACTAGCCATCGGACTAATTTCCCTGTTTATGGCTTATTTGTTCCGTTCCTTTAGAATGATCATAATTTCCTTGGTTCCTAACCTCCTTCCATTGGTAATTACGGCAGGATTAATGGGCTATCTTGGAGTTCCTATAAAACCCTCAACAATTCTAGTATTCAGTATTGCATTTGGTATTTCCGTGGATGATACAATTCATTTTCTCGCAAAGTACAGGCAAGAACTGGCCGCAAATCGATGGCAAATTAAAAAATCTGTTTACGCCGCACTTCGTGAAACCGGTGTAAGCATGTTCTACACTTCCATTGTACTTTTCTTTGGGTTCTCCGTTTTTATAATTTCAAGTTTTGGCGGAACAAAAGCTTTGGGTGGATTGGTTTCGGCTACTTTACTTTTTGCGATGCTTGCCAATCTTGTTTTACTTCCATCGCTATTGCTTTCGTTGGAAAGAAGTATTGCCAACAAGGAAGTACTCAAAAAACCACAGATAGATATCTTACCAAAAGACGAGGTTAACCTCAAAGACAAATAGCGCCGCGGACATCTAATAAATATGCAGGTTCCATTGCTATCGTTTTTGACCAAAAACCTATCTTTACCGCTTAATTTACGACAGCTTGAAAATGAACTCTTATTCGATTAAAGAATTGCTTAACAAGCAACCAATTGGAGATTCCGTTGAAATAAACGGATGGGTAAAAACATTTAGAAGTAACCGGTTTATTGCCTTAAATGATGGGTCTACCATACACAATTTACAATGTGTCGTTGACTTTGAAAACTTTGATGATAATTTGCTCAAACAAATTTCCACAGGTGCAGCCCTAAAAATTTCAGGCACACTTGTAGAAAGTCAGGGAAGAGGGCAAAGTGTTGAAATTCAGGCTACGAATGTTTTTGTTCATGGTACTGCCGATCCAGAAACATATCCCATTCAGCCAAAAAAACATTCTTTGGAGTTTTTAAGGGAAAAAGCGCACCTAAGAGTTCGCACAAATACATTTTCTGCTGTCATGAGAGTTCGTTCTACCCTATCATTTGCAGTTCATAGTTATTTTCAGCAAAATGGATTTTACTATATGAATGCTCCAATTATTACCGGGTCTGATGCCGAAGGTGCTGGAGAAATGTTCAGGGTGAGTACACTGGACACCAAGAATCCACCCTTAGATGAAAACGGAAAAGTGGACTATTCCCAAGATTTCTTTGGGAAAGAGACAAATCTTACCGTTTCAGGGCAACTGGAAGCTGAAACCTACGCTATGGGACTTGGCAAAGTGTACACTTTTGGACCCACTTTCAGAGCTGAAAATTCGAATACATCTCGACATCTATCGGAATTTTGGATGATTGAACCCGAAATGGCTTTCCATGATTTGGATGCCAATATGGATTTGACCGAAGATTTTATCAAATGGACAATTCAATATGTTTTAGATAATTGTAAAGATGACCTTGAGTTTTTGGAGAAACGCCTTTTGGACGAAGAGAAATCAAAACCTCAAAATGAACGATCGGAAATGGCTTTGATAGAAAAACTCAAATTTGTTGTGGAGAACAACTTTAAAAGGGTTAGTTATACAGAGGCCTTAGATATTCTAAAGAACAGCAAACCAAATAAAAAGAAGAAGTTTCAATTTCCCATCAATGAATGGGGAGCTGACCTGCAAAGTGAACATGAACGTTTCTTGGTAGAAAAACATTTTAAATGTCCTGTCATCCTTTTTGACTATCCAGCCAAAATAAAGGCATTCTATATGCGCTTAAACGAGGACGAAAAGACAGTTAGGGCCATGGATGTACTATTTCCAGGTATTGGAGAAATTGTTGGAGGTTCGCAACGTGAAGAGCGGCTAGAGGTGCTTCAACAAAAAATAAAGGACTTGGATATTGATGAAAAAGAACTCTGGTGGTATCTGGATCTTAGGCGATTTGGAACCGCTGTGCATAGTGGATTCGGACTTGGTTTTGAACGTTTGGTTCAGTTTACGACCGGAATGGGAAATATAAGGGATGTTATTCCTTATCCTAGAACTCCACAGAATGCAGAGTTTTAAATTGAATGCTTAAATTTATATAGAAGGAAGATTATACATCTTTATGCTAAAGCAACATCTACAGTTTAAACTTTCCCAGAAACTATCTCCGCAGCAGATACAGCTCATGAAGCTAATTCAGTTGCCGACACAGGCTTTTGAACAACGCCTAAAACAGGAACTTGAGGAAAATCCAGCACTTGAAAGCGGAAAAGCGGAGAGTGAAACAGATGATGCTTTTGATGAAAGCTATGATGATTCTGCGGATAGTGAAACCATTTCCGCCGAAGAAATCAATATTGATGATTATTTAAGTGATGATGAGATTCCCGACTATAGGACCCAGACTAGCAATTATAGTCCAGATGATGATGAAAAAAGTATTCCTTATGCAGCCGGAACGTCCTTTAACCAATATTTGCTGAATCAACTTAATACCATATATCTGGATGATGAGGAATGGGCCATTGCCGAATTTTTGGTGGGCAGCGTGGATGAAAGTGGCTACATACGAAGACCGCTAACGGATATTATGGATGATCTTGCTTTTACTCAGAATATCTATGTAGAAGAAGATAAAATTGAGAGTGTCCTCAAAACTGTTCAAGAGCTTGACCCTCCAGGTGTAGCTGCAAGATCTTTGGGCGAGTGTCTCATCATTCAATTAAAACGGAAAGAAAAAACACCAGAAGTTGAGCTTGCAATTTCAATTTTGGAAAAGTCGTTTGATCAGTTTACAAAAAAACATTACTCCAAGCTTACCCAAAAGCATCATGTTAATGAAGAGCAACTCAAGGATGCTATTTCAGAAATTGAAAAACTGAACCCAAAACCTGGGGGCTCATATGCTGGCAACACACGAATTATTGAACATATTGTCCCTGATTTTTCCATTAAGATTGTTGAAGGCGAACTGGAACTGACATTGAACGGAAGAAATGCACCGGAACTTCACGTTTCCCGGGATTATAACAATATGCTGGAGGGTTATAAAAATTCCAAGGAAAAATCAAAATCCCAAAAAGACACTGTACTTTTCATAAAGCAAAAGCTAGATGCTGCCAAATGGTTCATAGATGCCATTAAGCAAAGACAACAGACTTTGTTTATTACTATGAGTACCATTATGAACTATCAAAAAGAGTATTTTTTGAGCGGAGACGAGCGTAAGTTGCGCCCCATGATCTTAAAAGATATTGCTGATCAAATTCATATGGATGTTTCTACGGTATCAAGAGTAGCGAACAGTAAATATGTGGATACTCCTTATGGAACAAAATTAATCAAGGAATACTTCTCCGAATCCATGAAAAATGAGCAAGGAGAGGATGTATCGACAAAAGAAATTAAAAAGATTTTGGAAACTGTTATTGGTGAAGAGGAAAAGAAAAAACCTTTAACAGATGATAAATTGGCAAAAATTCTTAAGGAACGTGGATATCCCATTGCCAGAAGAACTGTTGCCAAATACAGGGAGCAGTTGGGCATATCCGTGGCCAGATTAAGAAAGCAAATTTAATGCGCCATTTCCTAAATATTATTTCCTATATTTTTCATCCTTTATTTATTCCTATTGGAGGCACCGCTCTATACTTTTTGGTAGCGCCATATAGCACCTTGGAAATACAAAGTGGGAACATTCTTCCCATATTCATTCTTACGGTAATTATTCCAATTATTTTTTTTCTGATACTTAAAAACCTAGGGGTAATCAGTTCTATATTTCTACCAAGCGTTCAAGAACGCAAATACCCTCTTTACATTAGTTGTATTCTTTTACTGATGGTTTTATACAAGGTAATCCCTAACAACTATGTACATGAGCTATTTTATTTTTTTACAGGTCTTTTAACCGCAACAAGTGCGGCCATTGTACTTTTATTTTTAAAATTTAAGACCAGTATTCATCTTTTGGGAATGGGTAGTATACTGATGTTCATGATTGGTCTGAGTATCCGTTTTGAAACAAACATCACTATTGCCATAAGCATATTCACTTTACTTACTGGTCTTGTTGCCACTTCAAGATTATATCTAAAAGCACATAGTAAAACAGAATTATTGATTGGGTTTATTATTGGAACCTGTTCGCAGCTTATTATTTTGAAGTATTGGTTATAAGATATAGAAGATAACACCTATTCGCAATATACCCATAGTGATTAGTTCACCACTTTCAATGCCAACATCATCTTTCAGTAAAGGATTTAAGCCATAATAGGCATGAATATTCCACGTATTATATCCAAAATTTAGTTGTAATCCATATTGTAAATTCTGGATATCATCATTTGAAAATGCTGTTGTATTTGAATCTGTCACCAATTTTGACCTGCCGGAAAAGACATAACCCAATTTGACCCCTGCATAAATTCTCCAAAACTTATACTCATCTACCGTTGAGGTTCTCCATCTTAATTCTAAAGGAATTTCTATGGCATGGGTCTCAAACTTACTTCGCTTATAATCTGAAGTCAAAACTTCATATGCTATAACATTGTCAGTTTTACTCGCTCCTATATTGCTATAGTACGAATTAGTGGCGTAGCCGAGTCCCAATCCCAAGCCAAAATTTCTTTTTTGATTAAACGGGATGTCTTTTATAAATCCGGTTTGTACACTGTATGACAAACTACTCTGAACAATGTTTGATGGTTTCTCCAAGAGGAGATTAAATCCCAAACCAACATAAAATTGATCCTCGAGGTATTTATCATCTTCTACAGCTTTTGGGCTCTCCTGAGCCTTAATACCAAGACAAAAAAGAAGATAGCATAATAAAAACAAATAGTTTCTCATTTGCACTAGTCTAATACTAAAAAACAATCCAAATTAATCATTTGGATTGTTTTTTAGATGTACTTGCTTCAACTTATTTTATATTGGTAAATGCATTGCCTTCATAGGTAGTATAATTCACCTTCAATAAATTTACTTTTCGTAGTTCCTCTTTAATATCTGATACTATCCCAACCTTGACATCTTTATCAACTTTTAATGAAACCGTTACCAAATTTCTAATCGCATCTGGTTTTTTAGATAGCTCGGATAAGACGTAGGGAGCCACATCATTTACATTTGCCAACTTATTATCTAATTGAATTCTTGGTTCCGTTCCAAGCACCTCTACTAATTCTCGGGATGGCTTTCCAACAAATATTTCAATAATCCTGTCTTTCTTTTCCAGTTTCTTGACCTCCTTGGCATTCGGCAGGTTATTATCTACCAAGAGTGTATTGTTTTTAATGGTGGTAACCGTCATAAAAAAGAACAATAACATAAAAACAATATCTGGAAGTGATGCCGTTGAAATGGCGGGGAATCTATTTTTTGTTTTTCTATAATTTTTCATGATATCAGTTTTAGAAATTCATATTTGTTTGGGCTTCTGATAAGCTCATAGGGAACATACTTCTTATCTGATTGATGTTTTCCTTGAGTTCAGATTTGGTTTTAGCACTGGTTTTTGAGTCAAAATATGCTTTTTCCATTTCGGTGAAATCGCTCTTAAACAATCTTTGCGCTTCCCTGTTTCTAAGCATATTATATGCAGCAGTCAATTCGTTTTGTACAAGGATATATGTTCCATATGCTGCCTCTCTATCACTACTAAAAGCTATTATTGCTTCATTGGGATTATCAGATGAACTGGAACTTCGTTCTCCAAGGCAATAGTTGCAATGATTTTCATTACCAACCATAGTCCCGCCATTATCCAAAAACGTAATGGCCGCATCCTTCAAATCTTGCATTTGCATCCTATCGTCCTCAACAAAAAGCTCATTATTTTTATTGAGGCTCACTCTAAAAATGTTTCGCTCATTAATGTGTATGGGAGGTGTTGTATCCGTAGGAGGTAGTTTTCTATCCAAACCCATATCGGTTTGAATTGTTGCTGTTACCAAGAAAAAGATCAATAATAAAAAAGCAATGTCAGCCATTGACCCAGCATTTACCTCTGGGATTTCATTGTTTCTAGCCATAATAAAAAGTTTTGTTGGAATTAATGATTCTATTTCCCTTTTAGGGGTTATTCATCAATCACAACAACTATTCCAAAATGACATATATGGCTGAAAACAAGATGATTACATAAGAGCACATAAAAAAGCTCCAAATTATTTTTAATTTGGAGCTTTCCACTAAATCTAAGTTATTGCTTACTGTAAATTGTTAAAAGCATCTCCTTCGTAGGTCGTGTAGTTGACCTTCAGAGCATTTACTTCTCTTAACTGTTGTTTAATATCAGCGATAAGACCCATGTTAGCATTTTTATCCACCTTTAGAGCAGTTGTCAACACGTTCTGTAGTTCTTGAGGTTTCTTAGCACGTTCCGCAAGGATATAAGAGCCTACTTCTTCAACATTGGCAAACTTATCATTCAATTGAATTTTTGGTTCAGTCCCAAAAACCTTTTGATATTCTTGGGTTGGTGTACCAACAAATATATAGATTACCCTATCCTTCTTCTCTAGCTTCTTGATTTCTGTTGCGTTTGGAAGAACATTATCAACCATTAAAGAACTATCTTTCATTGTGGTCACTGTCATAAAGAAAAATAGTAACATGAAGACGATATCGGGTAGTGATGCAGTTGATACTGCAGGCAAATCCCCATCCTTCTTTTTTGCAAACTTTGCCATTCTACTTTAATTTAATTGGTTGATGTTTCTGCTTCCGACAATTTCTGAGGAAACATTTCTTGTATACGCTTTACCTTATCCTTAAGACCTTCTCGTACACTTTCAGGTGTTTCTGGATTCAAGTATTCAGATTCCATTTTTGTGAAATCTTGACCATATAGACGCTGTGCTTCACGATTACGCAAATCATTGTATGCGCCTACCAATTCATTTTGAACGGTTATATAGGTACTGTACTTAGTCTCACGATCATTCTTTAACGAGATAATGGCTTTTGTTGGATTGTCCGATGAAGCTGGGTCTCTCTTTCCTTTGCAAAACTCACAAGAACCATCTGCTCCGTTCTCCAAAAATGTCTTTGCAGACTCACGTAAATTCCTTAAATCCATCAACTCGTCCTCCACCAACAATTGACCATTTCTATTGATGTTAACCGTAAAAATGTTCTTTTGCTTGATAACTACATCTTCTTCTGGCGGCTCCATTGGCGGCAACATACGATCTAATCCTGCATCTGTCTCAATGGTTGTTGTAACCAAGAAAAAGATAAGTAATAAGAAAGCTATGTCTGCCATAGAACCGGCATTCACTTCTGGTGCTCCATTTCTTCTAGCCATAACTTTTACATTTTTTACTTAACAAACATTTTTTTCAATCCTGGAAAAACCATTAAGACAACAGCTACAATGGTTAGGATAAAGAAAACGTTTAGTCCCATTCCTATATTCTTGACTGTTCCTTCGGTAGTGCTAAGGTTTGGATTGTTGGCAAATGTATCTACGACTGCATTGGCTTCCTCTGAAGATGATAGACCATATGCTATTGCTACAACCACAGCCAATCCACCTATTGCGTACAAGGCTTTTTTAATGCTTCCTGGCGTTGACAACAGTTTTTTGAATCCAAAAAACACCGTTGAAACCACCGCAATGGCCAACAGAACATACATGATGATAAACATGAAGTTCATAGAACCACTGTTTATAGCATCTGGATCATCACTTGACGGCATACCAAACCATAAAGCGGTAGCCAACAGTCCGATAACAATCAGTACTATTTTTATTATTTTATTCATGATTCTCGATAGTTTTTAATTTCGTAATTACTTTTTGTGTGCCGCCAACATATCTATTAAAGATATAGAGGAGTCTTCCATGTCATTTACGATACTATCAATTTTAGCAATGATATAGTTGTAGAAAATCTGAAGAATAATTGCAGTGATCAAACCAAATACAGTAGTCAATAATGCTACTTGGATATCACCAGCAATCAAAGATGCACTCAAGTTACCAACTGCTGCAATTTTCTGGAAGGCCGCAATCATACCGATTACTGTACCCATAAACCCAAGCATTGGTGCAATAGCGATAAATAAAGACAACCAAGAAACGTTTTTCTCTAATTGACCCATTTGTACACCACCGTATGCCACAACAGCTTTTTCAGCAGATTCCAATCCTTCTCCAGCTCTATCCAAACCTTGATAAAAAATAGAGGCAACAGGACCTTTTGTGTTTCTGCACACTTCTTTTGCTGCTTCAACACCACCGGAAGCCAAAGCGTCTTCTACTTGCTGTTTAAGTTTAGCTGAATTGGTACTTGCCAAATTCAAATAAATAATTCTTTCAATGGCAACTGCCAATCCTAAAATCAAACATAAAAGTACAATTCCCATGAAAGCAGGACCTCCCTGGATAAACTGTTCTTTCAATACTTGAGTAAAACCTTTGCTGGCAGCAGCAGTTTCTTCTTGCAACATTGCTGCAGATGCAGTTGTTGTTCCCAAAATAAACATTCCAGCTACAGCCAGAGTATAGGATATTCTTTTCATTTCTCTTAAACTTAAATTTAGTTAGTTATTAATAATGTTAAAGATATAAAAATTTTATAATTGAAAAATTAAAATACCTAGCAGAGAGGAAGGGATTCGAACCCTCGATACACTTTTGGTGTATACACACTTTCCAGGCGTGCGCCTTCGACCACTCGGCCACCTCTCTATTTCTAATAGTTAGGCTGCCCAATAAACAAAAAAATAATTAGTAAAAGAAATTTGAGGCGTTAATTTTAGTGCATTTCACCACGAAGCGGGGTTTCAAAAATTGTCTTAAAGAGCTTTCTGGAAATATTACTTCCCAATAGGTACATGGCTTTTGTTATGGCCGCTTCAGTCGTAATGTCCTTTCCGTTAATCATTTGCATCTCTTTTAGCTTTTCACTGGTCTCATAATGCCCCATTGAAACCGCTCCTCCTGAACACTGCGTTACATTAATAATATGTAATCCTTTATCAATGGCTTCTTTTAATTCTTTTAAAAACCAATCATCCGTTGGTGCATTTCCGGCACCATAGGTTTCCAAAACAACCACCTTTAACCCAGATATGTTCAAAATTGATTTTAAAACTGACCTACTAAGACCAGGGAACAGTTTTAAAACCACAATATTATTATCCATATTCCTATGTACCTGTAAAGATTTTGATCGCGGTGGCCTTTTACAAAGATTTGAATGATGAACTTTTAAATGTACCCCAGATTCAATTAGCGGAGGATGGTTTAAAGATGCGAACGCCTCAAAATGTTCCGCGTTGATTTTTGTAGTTCTATTGGCCCGGTACAACTTATATTCAAAATACAGACCCACCTCTTGTACAACGGGTTTTCCTTTTTCTTTTAAGGCTGCTATTTGAATTGACGTAATGAGATTTTCTTTTGCATCTGTACGCAAATCCCCAATAGGAAGTTGAGATCCTGTGAATATTACTGGCTTGGCCAGATTTTCCAACATAAAGCTTAAGGCTGAAGCCGAATAACTCATAGTATCGCTTCCGTGGAGCACTACAAATCCATCAAATTCCACATAATTCTCTTCAATTAGTGAAGCAATGGCAACCCAATAATCCGGATTCATGTTTGAAGAATCTATTGGCTCATCAAAGGACACTCCTTTTAACTTACAATCCAATTGGTTCAATTCTGGAAGGTTTCGAATCAACTCCTTAAAATTAAAAGCCTTGAGCGCTCCTGTTTTGTAATCCTTTATCATACCGATAGTACCTCCGGTATAGATAAGCAGAATGTTGGTTTTGTCTTGCATACTAATTCTAAATACCAAAAACCTTTTTGGAATTATCAGTCGTTATTGAAGCTATATCTTCGAGCGTCATATCATATATCAAAGCCAATTTTTCTAATACCTTAATTATATAAGCACTTTCATTTCGTTTTCCACGGTATGGAACTGGAGACAAATAAGGCGAATCCGTTTCCAAAACAATATGTTTCAAATCAATCTGATTCAAAAATTGGTCAATTTTTCCATTTTTAAATGTAGCAACCCCACCAATACCTAGCTTCATATTATAGGACATAGCTTGGTGCGCCTGTTCCAAGGTTCCTGTAAAGCAATGAAAAATTCCGTAGAGGCCTTCGTCTTTCTCATGTTCCAAAATCTCAAAAATCTCATCAAAAGATTCCCTACAATGAATTACTATGGGTAGTTTATATTTCTTGGCCAAACGAATTTGATATACAAATGCATCTTGTTGCTGCTTCAAAAAGGTTTTGTCCCAATATAGGTCAATTCCTATTTCACCTACCGCCCAAAACTTTCTTTCCGATAGCAATTTTTCCACATGGAACAGCTCTTCCTTATAGTTTTCCTTCACATGGGTTGGATGCAATCCCATCATCAAAAAAACATTGTCAGGGTATTTGGCCTCCAAATTCAACATACTTTGTGTATAGGTGGAATCAATTGCGGGAATAAAGAATCGCTCAACACCTAATTCCATGGCATTATTGATGACCTCATCGCGGTCATCATCAAAAGCTTCACTATATAAATGGGTATGCGTATCCGTTATTACCATAAAGCAAAAATAGGTTTATCTTTAAGAAAAATTGTTGATGAAATCCCTCAAAAAGTTTCTGAAATCAAAAAACTACCTCACAATCCCTTTGGTTCTTACGGAAACCAACCATTTTGAAATTGCCGCCAAAATAAATGGGGTTTCTGGACGATTTATTTTGGATACAGGAGCTTCCAACACCTGTGTTGGGATGGACAAAATTGATTTTTTTAAAATGATTTCCGAGGTTTCAGATATAAAAGCGGCAGGAGCTGGTGCAACCGAAATGGAAACCTTGGTCTCTTCCAAAAATAAAATCCAAATCGGGGAATGGAAAAAAAGCAAGCAAAAAATAGTATTGTTTGATTTAGTCCATGTCAATGAAGCACTAACCTCTCATAATTCCCTACCTGTAGATGGCATTATAGGGGCCGACGTTCTTAAAAAAGGTAAGGCCATAATTGATTATGACAAAAAAAGCCTTTACTTAAAAAAGTAAGGCCATTAGTATTTAAAAAGTTTAGCTTTACAGCTCCAACGCTTTTTTCACATTGCCATCCATCAATAATTCTTCTGGGCTCTCAAGAGCTTCTTTTACAGCAACCAAAAACCCAACAGATTCTTTACCATCAATAATCCTATGGTCGTAAGAAAGCGCTACATACATAATTGGGGCAATGACCACTTGACCATTTTTGGCAATAGGACGCTCTACAATGTTGTGCATTCCTAAAATGGCACTTTGTGGAGGGTTGATAATAGGTGTTGATAGCATGGAACCAAAAACACCACCATTGGTAATGGTAAAAGTCCCTCCGGTCATTTCATCAACCGTAATTTCACCTTCGCGCGCTCTAATTGCCAATCTTTTCACCTCAGCTTCAACACCTCTGAAGGTTAAATTTTCAGCATTTCTAATAACGGGGACCATTAATCCTTTTGGACCAGAAACCGCTATACTGATGTCGCAAAAATCATAGGACAACATTTCCTTCCCATCAATCATAGAATTTACAGCAGGGTATAGTTCCAAAGCCCGAACAACAGCTTTGGTGAAGAAGGACATAAAACCTAAACTTACTCCATGTTTCTCCTTAAAAGTTTCCTTGTATTGTTTCCGTAATTCAAAGATTGGTGACATATCCACTTCATTGAAAGTGGTCAACATTGCGGTTTCGTTCTTGGCGGACACAAGACGCTCGGCAACTTTTCTGCGCAGCATGGATAGTTTGGAACGGGATTCCCCTCTACTTCCGCCAGTTGGTGTACCCATAGAGGGAACAGCTTTTACCGCATCTTCTTTAGTGATACGTCCATCTCTTCCGGTACCAGAAACAGCAGAAGGAGCTACTCCTTTTTCATCTAAAATCTTTTTTGCGGCTGGGGATGGGCTTCCAGATGCATAGGTTTCTTTTTTAACTTCGGCTTTTGGTGTTTCTGCCTTAACAGGTTCTTCTTTTACGACTTCCTTTTCCGCCACAGGGGAAGCATCACCTTCAGGCTTTGCGGCACTGGTGTCTATAAGGCAGACAACCTCACCAACAGCAACGGCATCACCCTCCTCAGCTTTTAAGGTTATGACCCCACTTTCCTCAGCAGGAAGTTCCAAAGTTGCCTTGTCCGAATCAACCTCTGCAATTGCTTGGTCTTTTTCCACATAGTCTCCATCCTGCACCAACCATTCTGCAATTTCAACTTCGGTTATGGACTCCCCCGGTGAGGGAACTTTCATTTCTAAAACCATCTTATTTTAGTTTTATTCTTTTCTAAATTAACTTCTTTGCATGTTGTCTTTAGTCTTATCAAAGACATATTCTATTACCTGTGCATGTCTGCGTTGCGAACGTACCGCACTCCCAGCTGCTGGCGCCCCATAAAATCTTCTAGAGGCCACCCTAAATTGTTTTGCTTCCTCAAAATGCATTAGTAGGTGACCCCATGCCCCCATATTACGTGGTTCTTCTTGGGCCCAGACCACATCTTCTGCATTTTTATATTTTTTGATAGTGATCTGTATTTCCTTTGTTGGCAATGGGAACAATTGTTCCAGCCGCACCAAGGCAACATCATCTCTTTTCAATTCTTCTTTTTTATCCAACAGGTCATAATAAAACTTACCGGTGCAGAACACCAAGGTTTTAACTTTGGACGCAAGTGCCTTTTCATCATCAATTAAGGTCTGAAAACTTCCGTTCGCCATTTCTTCTTTGGTCGATAAGACTTTTGGATGCCTTAAAAGACTCTTTGGCGTAAAGACAATCAAAGGTTTTCTAAAACCAGCTTTCATTTGTCTTCGTAATAAATGGAACATGTTTGCCGGAGTGGTAACATCGGCCACATACATATTGTCCTTTGCACACAATTGAAGATATCTTTCCATTCGTGCTGATGAATGCTCAGCACCCTGACCTTCATACCCATGGGGCAGCAATAACACCAAACCATTTTGAAGCTTCCATTTGTCCTCCGCTGAAGAAAGGTATTGATCAATGATTATTTGTGCCCCATTGCTAAAGTCCCCAAATTGTGCTTCCCAAATAGTTAAGGTCTTTGGGCTTGCCATGGCATATCCATAATCAAACCCCATAACTGCATACTCTGAAAGTAAGGAATTATAAATGTGGAACTTCCCGTTTTGATTTTCCCCCATCTCATTCAATAGAATGACCTCTTCCTCGTGCATTTCGGTTTTAATTACGGCATGACGGTGTGAAAACGTTCCACGTTCCACATCCTGACCTGTCATCCTAACATCATAACCTTCTTCAATTAAGGAACCATATGCCAAAAGTTCACCCATTGCCCAATCCAATTGATTGTCCTCAAAATACATTTTATTTCGTGCTCCAACCAATCGTTCCAGTTTTCTAAGGAATTTCTTTCCTTCTGGAAGACCTGTAATACTTTTTGCTACCTCATCCAGTTTTTTAAGCTGATACGAAGTATCAATAACACTTAGCATGGCGTCTTCTGCAACTTGACCAAAACCTTCCCATTCATCTTGCATGAAGGGTGTAATTCTAGTTTTCTCAACCTTTCGAGAATCCAATAAGTTTTCTTCTAGATTTTTCTTGTACTCAAGTTCCAGATTTTTTAGAAAATCCTTATCTATTATCCCCTGAGCAATAAGCTTTTCGGCATAGATATCCCTTGGATTTGGGTGTTTGGAAATAGATTTATACAATAGAGGTTGAGTGAATTTGGGTTCATCACCTTCATTATGTCCATATTTCCGATATCCCAATAAATCTAAAAAGACATCCCTTTTGTAACGCATGCGATATTCCAATGCAAACGTTGCTGCGTGCACAACGGCTTCGGCATCATCTGCATTAACATGTAAAACAGGCGAAAGGGTGACCTTGCCAACATCTGTACAATAGGTAGATGAGCGTGCATCCAGATAATTAGTTGTAAATCCTATTTGATTATTGACTACTATATGTATGGTTCCTCCTGTGTGGTATCCATCCAAGCGGGCCATTTGTATTATTTCATAAGCAATCCCCTGTCCTGCAAAAGCTGCATCCCCATGCACCAAAATGGGAAGTACCTCAGAAATATTTTCTTGATGATCTCTATCTTGTTTTGCCCTGGTAATACCTTCAACAATGGAATTAACGGTTTCTAAATGGGATGGGTTTGGTGCAATGTTCATATTGACCATTTTTCCTGAATCGGTTTCCCGCATTGAAGTCCACCCCAAATGGTATTTTACATCTCCATCAAAGATGGCCTCCTCATAATCCTTACCATCAAACTCGCTAAAAATATCTTTAGGTGATTTTCCAAAAATATTGGTAAGGACACTCAACCGCCCACGGTGTGCCATCCCCATGACAAACTGTTTTACTCCAGCATCTGCCGCCTTTTCTATAATTACATCCAAAGCTGGGATAAGAGACTCTCCTCCTTCAAGCGAAAATCGTTTCTGGCCAACATATTTAGTATGCAAAAAGCTTTCAAACGAAACAGCTTCGTTAAGTTTTCTAAGAATATTTTTCTTTTCCTCTGGGGAAAAATTTGGATGATTGTCATTTACATTTAACCACTCCTGAATCCATTGTATGCGCTCGGGAGTACGAATGTACATATACTCAACCCCAATGGCATCACAATATATGCGCTCAAGATGTGCTATTATTTTTTTGAGGGAAGTTGACCCAATGCCAATAATCTTACCGGCATCAAAAACCGTTTCCATATCCTCTTGGGACAATCCAAAATTGGAAATTTCCAGGCTAGGAATATACTTTCTTCGTTCCCTTACTGGATTTGTTTGGGTAAAGAGATGCCCCCGGGAACGATACCCGTCAATTAGGCGGATTACCTGAAATTCTTTCTGTAACGACTGGGGGATTTCAATTTGCTGTCCATTGACAAGTGTCAATGCACCATTTTCGCTGGATAAATCCAACTCATCCAAGGAACTTTCCAGACCAAAATCAAATCCTTGAAAAAAAGCCTTCCAACTAGGCTCTAGACTATCGGGACTCTTAAGGTACTTATCATATAACTCCGCAAAAAATGAAGTATGCGCAGCATTCAAAAAAGAATATTTATCCATTGATAGTTTTTAGCTAAAACTTATCTAAAAATTTAGACAAAAATACAATAAATACTATAGGCAGATAAACAAACACAGGCATATTTCACAATATGTCTTTAAGATGTAAATTTATTCTTGAACCATACTTTTTGCCACTCTCTTTTTAACAACAAGAAGCATACTTCTTCAGAAACATCAACAACATCCAATGACTTTAGCTCGGTTATTTTATGTTCGGGAATATCTACGATATACAATAAGTTCTGATATTCAGGAATATTTTCCAACAGCAGAAAGTAAATTTTCTCTTTTAAGACATCCTTCAGTTCAGCTGGCCCAACTTCCATTGAAAAAGATAACTTGACATTGGCAAGCTCAAAGTCTTTTTTCAATTGAGATAACAGGTTTTTGTATAGCATTTCCTCTTGGGCCAACTCCAAAACTTCCATACTAGTATTAAAATTGGTCAACATAAGGTATGAACGAACAACTTCTTGAAAACTTATTCCGATTTAAATATTTGTCCCTCTTTCATAACAAAGACAACATTTTCAAGGGTATCTACATTATATACAGGGTTTTCATCAACAGCAATAATGTCTGCCAAAAAACCTTCTTCTAATTGTCCAAGACTGTCTCCCATGCCTAAAAGCGTGGCATTGGTAATCGTTGCAGATTCCAAGGCTTTCATAATGGGCATTCCTACTTCCACCATATAACCAAACTCCTTTGCATTGAGCCCGTGTGGAAATACACCTGCATCCGTGCCAAAAGCAATAGGCACTCCCTTTTTATAGGCCTTTGCAAATGTGCTTTGGATAAGTGGACCTATTTCACTTGCTTTTTTTGCAACCACCTCTGGAAAGTATCCAGGAATTTTGGCTTTTTCTGCTACTTGTTTGCCTGCTGTGATTGTGGGTACTAAATATGAATCGTACTGCACCATTAAATCCATAGTTTCCTCGCTCATCAAAGTTCCGTGCTCAATGGTTTTGATACCTCCTTTTACTGCTCGTTGCATTCCCTCATCGCCATGCGCATGTGCCGCAGTAAGCATATTGTAATCTTTTGCAGTCTCTGTTATCGCTTTAATTTCTTCAATTGTAAACTGCGGATTCTGACCACTTTTGGCAACACTCAGCACACCTCCAGTTGCAGTTATTTTTATGACATCCGCTCCATTTTTATACCGTTGTCTCACAGCTTTCTTTCCATCTTCCGGCGAATTGACAACACCTTCTTTTGGACCAGGGTCTCCTATCAAAACGTTTTTCATGCCGTTGGTCGGGTCTGCATGACCACCTGTGGTAGCTATGGATTTTCCTGCCGTAAAAATTCTTGGCCCTACTACAGTTCCTTTGTTGATTGCATTTCGGAGTGCAATATTGACACCCGTCCCACCTAGGTCACGCACTGTTGTAAACCCTGACATTAATGTTCTTTTTGCATATACCGTTGATTGAAATGCCACATCAGCATCATTTAGCGTATATCTTTCAACATAGGATTTTGGATTGGATTCACTTTCTATGTGCACATGCATATCTATAAATCCAGGAAGTATTGTTTTGTCTTTTAAATCGACAATAATAGCTTCAGCATTACCAGCTTGATAACCGTTCAGAATGGATTTTATGCTTTTCCCGGAAACTACTATTGTTTTTTCTGAAAGAACTTTCCCAGATTTTACATCAACAATATTGCCGCAATGGAGATAGGTTTCTTGTGCAAAAAGAATTGAACTGGATAATAGAATTAAAAATAGAATACTGTTTTTCATGTTTGAGTTAGTTGAATATGTTCTTAAAAATAAGCATACATTCCTGTTTTACAATAAAACAACACTGAATTGAATCGGGCCAATAAAAAAGCCCGTCAAATGGACAGGCTTTCTTTAGTCTTTTAAGTATAGTTTTTCAACTTCTTATTTTTTGTTCCCAGTTCCATGCGGACCTCATGGAATCATCTAATGCGGATTCAGCTTTCCATCCTAATGCCTTATTCGCTTTTCTAGTATCCGCATAGGCTTCTATTACATCTCCAGGCCTTTTATCAACAATTTTATAGTTCAATTTTTTTCCGGATACTCGCTCAAAGCTTTGAATCACTTCCAATACAGAACTTCCCTTACCTGTTCCTAGATTGAAAACCTCATAATTGGTTTCATTTTTCTTGTTCAATAACCGTTGTAGGGCAACAACATGGGCTTTTGCTACATCAACAACATGAATATAATCTCTAACACAGGTGCCATCTTCAGTAGGATAATCATCTCCAAAAACTGAAAGCTGTTCTCTTAATCCAACCCCGGTTTGCGTAATAAATGGGACCAAATTTTGCGGCACTCCTATGGGAAGTTCACCTATTTCTACAGAGGGATGGCTTCCAATTGGGTTAAAATATCTAAGGGCAATTGCCGAAAGTTGCTGATTAACTTTACAAGTATCCCTTATGATTTCTTCACCAACCTGTTTTGTGTTCCCATACGGTGATTCAGCAGGTTTTACAGGAGCATCCTCCGTAATGGGCATTTTATCCGCTTGACCGTAAACAGTGCATGAAGAACTAAAAATAAAACTAGCTTTATTCTTTTTTGAAAGCTCTTGAAGTATATAAACCAAAACTCCCAGGTTGTTTTCGTAATAAAGTAAAGGTTTTTCAACACTCTCACCAACTGCTTTGCTTGCAGCAAAATGAATTACTCCTTCTATATCTTGGTACTTTTTGAAAAACTCTTGAACTTTTGGTTTTTCCCGTAAATCCAATTTTTCAAAAATGGGTTTTTTACCAGTAATTGCCTCAATACCGACCAAGACTTCTTCTGAGGAATTGGAAAGATTATCGATAATAACAACTTCAAAACCTTCGTTTTGCAGCTCAACTACTGTATGGGAACCTATAAATCCCAATCCTCCGGTAACAAGTATTTTCATGGTTATTTGTTTATGAACTCAATGACCAACTTGGTTATAAATTCAATTTGTTCATCATCTAGTTCTGTGTGCATGGGAAGCGAGATTACCTCTTCGACCAATTTGTTGGTCACTGGAAAATCTTCTTCCTTGTAGCGCTCATCCACATAAGCCTTTTGTTTATGCAAAGGAATTGGATAATACACCCCACATGGAACGCCATTTTCATTTAAATGTTGTGCTAATTTGTCTCTTTTTTCGTTCAAAACTCGAAGAGTATATTGATGAAATACATGACAGTCACAAGAATCACAAATACCTTCACAGCCACTGACCATTTTTGGAGTCACAATATTCGGTTCACCTTCAAAGAACTTGGAATACTTCTTTGCAGCCTCTCTTCGTTTCTCGTTATAAACATCTAGATTCGGAAGTTTTGCCCGTAAAATAGCTGCCTGCATAGAATCTAATCGAGAATTAACCCCAACCACATCATGATGGTATCTTTTGTACATTCCATGATTCACTATTCCCCGAATTGTGTGGGCTAAATCATCATCATTAGTGAAAATAGCACCTCCATCCCCGTAACACCCCAAATTTTTAGATGGAAAAAAAGAAGTGGATGCCACATGGCCCATGGCTCCTGCTTTTTGTTTTTTTCCATTTTGGAATGTATGTGTAGCTCCAATGGCCTGGGCATTATCCTCAATTACGTAGAGATTATGCTTTTCAGCCAATTCCATAATGGCATCCATATTGGCACATTGCCCAAAAAGATGCACTGGAACTATCGCTTTTGTTTTTGGTGTAATTGCCTTTTCAATTGCACTTATGTCAATATTAAAGGTGTCAATTTCAACATCTACTAAAACTGGCGTAAGATTTAACAATGCAATCACCTCCACCGTAGCCGCGAAAGTAAAGTCTGCAGTTATTACTTCATCACCAGGTTCCAATCTAAGCCCCATCATACAAATTTGAAGGGCGTCCGTGCCATTCGCACATGGGATTACATGTTTCACCCCAAGATATTCTTCGAGCTCTTTTTGAAAAGCATGTACTTGAGGCCCATTTATAAATGCTGTAGAATCAAGGACTTCTGAAATGGAGGTATTCACCTGATTTTTTATGCCCTCGTATTGACCCTTAAGGTCAACCATCTGTATTTTTTTCATTCAAATGAATTATCTCACAAAATTAAGAAATTAAGGTACCATAACCACCTATTGCCGAAAGAATGTATTTTAGCGGAAATATCACGTCTGTGCATTTTCTATACAGTTTTTTGGTCTCTGTTTCGTGGAATGTTTTAAAAATCATTGCGATTTTTAGTTCCAAGATAAAATTGTTCGTTTCAGGAAGAAAAAACACTTTTTCCATTTTAAATTCGAAAATTCTTACCGGTGATTCCACCATCTGGCTCCATGCGGCTTCACTTGGCGAGTACGAACAAGGGTTGCCAATTCTAGAAAGATTAAAACGTGAATATCCAAAATATAAAATTGTGCTTACATTTTTTTCACCTTCAGGCTACGAAGTAAAAAAAGACAAAACTCCAGCCGATTGTGTGGTTTATTTACCATTGGATACTCAAAAAAATGCAAAACAATTTATCGAAACGATTAACCCCGAAATAGCCATATTCATAAAATATGAAATTTGGCCCAACTTCCTGAGAGAATTAAAACTTCGCAACGTTAAAACCATTTTGGTTTCTGCGATTTTTTCTAAAAGACAAATCTTTTTTAAACCATTCGGCGGGTTTATGCGGAACAGTCTCAAGTCTTTCAACCATTTCTTTGTTCAAGACCAAAATTCCCAAAAACTTCTGAACTCAATAGGAATCAAAAATGTCACTATTAGTGGGGATACCCGTTTTGATCGTGTTACCGAAATCTTAGGGAAGGAAAATTCCTTGGATTTTATGGATAGTTTTAAAGGTAATAGCCTCTGTATGGTAGCAGGCAGCACATGGCAGAAAGACGAAGAAATTCTAATTGATTTCATTAATACTTCCCAAGAACCCATTAAATATGTGATTGCGCCCCATACCATAAAACCTGCCCATATTGAAAAAATTGAAGCCGGAATTACAAAAAAAACAATTCGTTTTTCTAACAAGGGAAATGACCTTTCAAACTGTGAAGTCATCATTATAGACACTATAGGGCTGTTGACCAAAATTTATAGTTATGCTGATATAGCTTACGTTGGCGGAGCTTTTGCCACAGGACTTCACAACACCCTTGAACCTGCAGTATTTGGAATCCCTGTTGTGATTGGCCCAAACTATACAGGCTTCAAAGAAGCTGAAGACCTTGTTAACAAAAAAGGGATACATCCCATTTCAAATGCCCGAGAATTTAATGATGTAATGTCGCTTTTTCTTGAGGATGACTCTTTTAAAGAAAAAATGGGTAAAATAAATTTGGAATACATTCAAGAGAATGTTGGAGCTACCCAAAAGATATTGGATTACATTAAATCTGTACTTTGATTTTTTTAATATTCCCTATTATCGACGCTAGTCGTTTTTTTTTAATTTCAACCTCTGCTTGAACAGAACACACTAAAAAGGCATCATTTAATCGAATAACGGGCTATAATTTATATTCTATACATGAATTATTCCGTAAATTGAATGAAATTACACTATTATGAGCACTGAAATTTCTTTTGGCAATAGAATGCTAGTTGGTTTCTTACGACTGATGGTTTTTGTACTTGTCCTTATTTTAATCGCTATTCCAGTTTGTATTTTATTGGATTTTATTGGGATTTTGGGATAACTATCCCATAATTCAACCACAGACGGTTTTAATACATAAGTCTAGAGGACTCTCTAAAAAATCACTTCTTCCTCGCCCATTTTGCTTTTTATAAGCTTAATGTAAGAGTCAATGGTTTTTTCCATATTCACCGGTTCCGTAACATCTATGTTACCCCTCCAGATAAGCTCTCTTTCCTTGTCTACACAAATACAATACAATGAAGTTTCTGCACGATAAATATTGAAGGTTTCATAATATTCTGGGTTGTAGTATATATCCTGATGTTCAAGATAATCGGCACTAAAACGAGTATACATCTCACTGATATTGTTCATCTTTTCCTTAAATGTCCTTCTATTTTCAGTGCCGATTATTTTGGTAAAAAGAATGGCATCAAAACCCTTGTCCAAAAGTTGCTGCTCAACAGCTGAGAGTTCTTCCTCAGACTTTTCCGAAGAAGTAAATTCAACATCAAAAACATCAATGCTGCGCATTGCCTCCACACCTTTGGCCGAAAGGGCTTCTTGTAATCTTGTTTCAAATATCTGTTGTACATTTTCATCCTGTGTCATTCCCACCACCAGTACTTTATATGCATCGAACAAAACGATATCTGGATTTTTCCAGGTACTCACCAATTTTGTGGTGGAACACCCTACCAAAAGCAATATACAGATAGAAACAATTTTTACTTTCATCATTACGTTTAAAAAAGTTATTGTATTTGTCTAAATCACAACGGTTAATGTCTTACAAATAATTCTTGCCGCTTTTCCAATTGTCTTTTTAACTCATCAACGGTTTCGGTCATCGCCTTTTCAAAATCATTGTTCCTTGATTTAGCAAAAAGTCGTGGACCCGGTGCACTTAGTTCTATTTCACACACCTTGTCCATTTTGGCCTTGTCATTTTCAATTTTAAAAATCACATTCGCCTTTATGATCCAGTTATATTTTTTACTCAGTCTATCCAATTTCTTAGTTAGAAGACTACTCATAGATTCACTTGTGTTCATTTTTTGATACTGAATATTTACTACCATTTCCGAATTGTTTTTGGTTAATTCAAAACTATTGTAGAAAAGAAAGAAAATAAATGACAATTGTCAGTTTTGGAGCTTTAGGAGCTATCCAAGGAAAAATGGTTGCCCCGTACTTTGAAGTACTGAAAACCAAAAACCGCCTTCTAAGTCAATCTTCTTTCTTTTGGAAACAACTGCAGAAATTGGCAGATACACAAATTTATCATTGACCTTACCCACAACAAATTTTGTTTTTCCGCTCATTGCACCATGCACGGCTTGGTATGCCAAGCTACTACAAAAAACACTGTCACTAGAATTTGCTGCAGCACTTCTGATAATATAACTTGGATCGATATATTTGATTGTCACCGGAAAAACATCTGAGAAGTAGTCCTTTATTTTTTGTTTTAGAAATATCCCTATATCATCATGTTGAACATTTCCAGAGGCATCGGTCATTACATCATTTTTCTCAAAAAGATGTTGTCCGGCGCCTTCTGCAACAACAATGACCGCATGATGCTTGGTTTCCAATCTACTTTTTAAAACCTCCAAAAAGCCATTTTTACCATAAAGCTCAAAATCTAACTCTGGAACAAGGACAAAGTTCACTACTGGCATAGCAAGCGAAGCGGATGCAGCAATAAAACCGCTATCCCTACCCATTAACTTAATTATTGCAATGCCATTATAAGCTCCAGCAGCTTCATTATGTGCATCTTTTAAAATTGGACTTGCAATATCAAATGCCGTTTCAAAACCAAAAGATTTATCAATAATATCAACATCATTATCTATGGTCTTGGGAATTCCGACAACACTGATATCCAGACCTCTTTTCATAATTTCTTCACCAATGGCATTGCATCCTTTTAGGGTACCATCACCTCCTATTGTAAAGAGCATTTGAACATCATTTTTCAACAAGGTGTCAACCATTACCGAAACATCTTGTGCTCCTCTTGAGGAGCCTAAAATAGTGCCACCAAACTGATGAATGTCCTTTACTTTATCAGGAGTGAGCTCTATAAAACCATGTCCCATTTCAGGATTTAACCCTTCAAATCCATAGGGAACCCCCAAAATCTTTTTGACTCCATAAAAATAATGAAGTGCCATCACTATTCCGCGGATCACATTGTTGATTCCTGGGCAAAGCCCTCCACAGGTAACAATAGCGGCAGTGGAATTTTCTGGATCAAAATGAATATTCTGCCTTGGACCAGCTTTTTCAAAACATAATGGTTCTTCATTATTGGCCAAACATTTGGCATAGCCTTCCAAAGAAGTATCGAAAACCATTTTGTCGGTTTCGCTGATAAATGTAAAAATATCATCTCCCCTTACAGTACTTAACTGAAGGGGAGATTTTAATTTAGGAACTCCTAAATTTTCTATTTGGAATTCGATTTTATTACTCACTTTGTCTTACAATTAAAAATGCCCATCCAAGCTATGGTGTGAATCAATCAGTGGCCCACCATTTAGAATCTCTTCTGACGCTTCACTAGCAAATTTATCAAAATTAATATGGAATGAATGTGCCAATTGAATTGCTTTGCTTACATAAGCTCCTTTTTGCAACCAAGTATTCATAGGGTCCAAAATCTCAGTCGGCACTCCCGGACAATATTTGGGCATGTGTAATCCAAAAATAGGATGGGCATCAAAGTCTACTTTATCCAAGTCACCTTCCAAAATGGCCGAAATCATTGCTCTGGTATATTTCAATTTAATTCTTGAACCAACACCGTAGGGACCACCACTCCATCCAGTATTCACCAGCCATACATTAACACCTGCTTCGGTCATTTTCTTACTCAACATTTCTGCATAAACCGCAGGGTGCAAAGGCATAAATGGTTCTCCAAAACATGCGGAGAATGAAGGTACCGGTTCATTGATCCCTGCTTCTGTACCAGCAACTTTTGCAGTATATCCAGAAATGAAATGGTAAGCCGCCTGCCCGGGGGTCAGCTTAGAAACCGGAGGCAATACACCAAAGGCGTCACAAGTTAAGAAAAAGATGTTTTTTGGGTTTTTTGCATAAGATGGTATCTGGATATTGTCAATATGATCAATAGGATAGCTTACCCTCGTATTTTGGGTAATGGAGCTATCAAAGTAATCCACCTCTTTGGTTCCTTCTTTGAAAACAACATTTTCCAACAGCGCTCCAGGTCTAATAGCTCGGTAGATATCTGGCTCTTTTTCTTCGGTTAAGTCTATAACCTTGGCATAACATCCTCCTTCAAAATTAAAGATGGTGTTTTCAGCTGTCCAACCATGCTCATCATCACCTATTAATTTTCTATTGGGGTCTGCAGACAAGGTTGTTTTTCCCGTGCCGGACAAACCAAAGAAGATAGCGGTATCGCCTTTCTCGCCCACATTGGCAGAACAATGCATAGGCAACACATTCTTATCTATTGGAAGTATTAAATTCAATGCGGAAAAGATACCTTTCTTCATCTCCCCTGGATATTCTGATCCTCCAACTAAAGCAATCTTGCGAGTAAAATTAAGAATAGAAAAATTACCTGCGATGATTCCAAAATCCTTTGGATTAGGTGCTTCATAACCAGGCGCACATAGTACCAACCATTCTTCATCAAAGTCTTGTAATTCCTCTTCTGAAAGTCTCAAGAACATATTCTTGATAAAGTAATTGGACCAAGGATATTCCGTAATCGTGCGAACGTTCATGGTATAGTCTGGGTGAGCACAAACTGCAGCATCCCTTACATATACTTCTTTGTTTGATAGATACTTGGCAATCTCATCATACAATTTATCAAAGTTCGCAGGGGAGATTGGTTTGTTAATTCTACCCCACCACACCCTATCTTTTGTATATTCATCTTTTACCAAAAAACGATCTTTAGGTGAGCGTCCTGTAAACTTTCCTGTATTTATAGATAGTGTTCCATTTTCAGTTTCGGCACCCATACCTTTTTCAACGGTAATGCGTTGCAAGGTCTCAGCATCTAAATTCCAAAGTGCAGTAGTATTCTGTATTCCGTACTTGCTTAAATCTTTAGCTTTTTCCATGACTTCATTCATAATTTTTGTTTTTAAGGTTAAAAGTTCCATATCCATGGAACCAATATTAATGTTGCAACAAAAAATAGGAGCAGTAATGGCCCTCCCACTTTTATGTAGTCTATAAATTTGTATCCCCCAGATGACATTACCATGGCATTGGTAGTCGTTCCAACCGGAGTTAAAAAAGCGGTAGAGGCACTAATTGCCACTCCAATCATAAATGGCTTGGGGGACACTCCCAATGTAGTTGAGGCCACAATGGCAATAGGCGCCATTAAAACTGCGGTTGCAGAATTGTTTATCGTTTGACTGAGTGTGGTGGTCAATAAAAATATTCCTCCCAAAAGTGCTATAGGATGAATGCTCCCAAGTGAGTTTACCAAGCTATTGGCAGCCAATTGAGCCACACCCGTCTTTTGCAGTGCAATCCCCATAGGAATCATTGCCGCTATCATTATTACACTTGTCCAACTAATTCCTTTGTATGCTTTTGAAATAGGAACACATCGTGTTAACAACATGATTCCTGCACAAATTAAAGCGGCTATGGCTCCTGGAAGTATCTTAAATACCAATAACAAAATCATAAGTATAAGTGTTCCAATAGCAACATAACTACGTGCATTTAGTATAGCCACATTTTTTGACATTGATTCTGGACTCCCCGAAATCAATACGTTTTCATACAAAGACTTTAGTGTTTCTATGTTTGTCCAGGATCCGCGAATTACAAAGGCATCACCAGCTGCAATTTTTATTCTGCCCTTAAGGGCTCTATTGTTTCTTGAAGCTGCCAATAATTGAACCCCGGCTTGTTTTAGATAATTTCCCAAATTGATGGTTTTACCTACGAATACAGAGTTTGGGGTAATCAGCATTTCAGCCATTCCTACTTCTTGATTAATCAGCTCATTTTTAAGGGTATCTCTTTCTGCCTTGGTTGGAACAATGCCCAAATTATATCGTAAAACCAATTTATCGACTGCCTCTGGTTCACCTTCCACAGTTATAATATCATGATATCGCATTTCGGTATCAGGGTCAGGCAATTCAACAAACTGAGGGACCTTGTGTTGTAATGGACTGGGATGTCTGCGTTTTAAACGCATTACTGATATATTGTGTTCATCTTCAAAATTCCAATGCCCTATCCTAGTATTTATAAAAGGGGACATTGAGCGTATCCTTAGACGATATAGGTTATCCCCGATACTATAATTTTCAATCCATTTGTGCATTTCAGCATCAATATTGGCTGGTCTTTCATTAGTTTTTCGTTTGGGCAATAAGCGGTAGCCAACGTACCTGAAATACACAATTGCAATAATCAACAACGGCAATCCTATCAAACTGAATTCAAAGAATGAGAACCCCTCAAAATTATTTTCAACCAAGGCGTTGCTAGCAATGATATTGGGAGGTGTCCCTGTAAGGGTTAAAAGTCCTCCAGTATTTGAGCCAAAAGCCACGGGCATAAGTAATTTTGATGGCAAAGTGCCGGCACTCCACGCGGCGGACACTGTGACGGGCAACAAGGCCGCTACCGTTCCTGTATTGCTTACAAAGCCCGAAAGAACACTAGCTCCCAAAGTGACAATGACCAATAGTTTTGGGATACTCTTTCCTGCCCAACCCACAAAACGCTGCCCTGCCAATGCAGTCCATCCTGTTCTGGAAAGTCCTTCTCCAATGATGAACAAAGCAGCAATCATTATAACTGTTGAATTGCTAAAGCCCGACAAGGTTTCTTTAACATCCAAAATGCCTGTTAGATAGAGTGACAACATGGACATGAGCGCCACAACATCCGGTGGAAACTTGCCCCAAATAAATAATAGGATTGTAATACCCAGTATTACCAATAATGTGAACATATCTTTTCTGTTGGAATAATCATCAGTCCAAGCTTAAAACCGGTATCTCCGAATGCAGGGTCAACAGCTTTGTCAATCGTCCCTCAGAAGGAGAACTCAATCTGGCATGGTTTCTTGGCAAAATGGCAAGAAGATCAATGTTTTTCTTGTTGATATAATTTAGAATACCTTCTTCAACATCTTGATTTTTATTGAATGTATGTTCCACATAAAAATGCTCTAAATAATATTCCAATAAATTTTCTGTACTATCAACAATGGACTCCTCTGCATAAACAGATTCCTTATAAATGGTAAGCACATGTACCTTGGAATTAAAGGTGCGGGCAAGATCTAAAAGGGTCTTTAAAACTTCCTTGTCCTCAATTTCCTCGTTGCCCATTACCAAGGCGATTTCTTTGGGTTCTTTAATACTGCATCCATAAGGAATGGAAACAACAGGGCAATTAGCGTTCAACACTAATTTTGATGTATTGGTTATAGCTTCATCCGTAACTTTATCGCCCATAGTTCCCATCATAATCAAATCAGCCTCATTTTCTTCCTGCATGGCAAGAATACTTTCAATGACTTCACCTGTAACAACGGCTAGTTTTGGAGCTTTTTTTGTTTTGGCTGAAAATGAGTCAATAACATTTTCAAAGTCCAATCTCAACCTTTTCTCCTCAGACTCCGTAATCGGCATAACTGAAACATATAAGGTCTCTATATCAACAACTCTATTAGGCCCGGCAAAGTTCATTACATAAGCCAAAGCATTGATGGATGCTTCAGAAAAATCGAATGGGACCAAAATTTTATTAATGCTACTCATACCAAAAAAATTAAATTATTAAAAATCTTCACTTCAAAAATAGAACCGCACCTTGACCTAAAATATGACAGAAATCAGGTTTTAAAATTTTAGCATTAAAACACGCTATCATATTGTTTTAAATCCTTTTATGAACTCCATATTATTTATCTTTAAGTATCTCAATAAAAAGCACGGGGTCATGGAATTAGTTTTAGGAATAGACATTGGAGGAACCAAAACAAAGATTGGATTGGTTGATAAAAGTGGGAAGTGCCATATAAAGGCTGTTTTTAGAACAAGGGAATTCCCCAACTTGGAAGATTATCTAGATAAAGTCAAGGGTGTTTCAAATGAACTCATCCAAAGTATTGATGAAAAAACAACCATTTTAGGTTGTGGCATCGGTGCTCCAAATGCCTCCAGTAAAAATGGCACAATAGAAAATGCAAGTAATTTGGTATGGAAGGGCAGTGTTCCAATTCTTGAAAAATTAAGGGAGAGGATGGATATGCCCATGAGAATTATGAATGATGCAAGTGCTGCCGCATTGGGCGAAATGCTTTTTGGGGGAGCTCAAAACCTAACTGATTTTATAGTAATTACACTTGGTACAGGTTTTGGCGCAGGGATTGTTGCAAATGGAAGATTAATTGACGGATATGATGGTTTTGCCGGGGAATTGGGTCATGTAGATATGACCATAGGTGATGGCAGGCTAACGGGACTGGGGATTCGAGGTGGATTGGAAGCCTATGTATCTGCCACCGGCCTAAAACGGACTATAATGTACATGTTAAGCAAGTATTTGGTTGATAGTAGGTTTAGGAATATTGCATACAACGATTTACATGGCGAAGATATTACGAAAGCAGCCGAAGAAGGAGATATAATTGCCTTAAAGGCTTTTGATTATACAGCAAAAATTATGGCTCAGGCGCTAGCTAATTTCACGGCCTTTACACAACCTGAAGCCTTTATTCTAATGGGAGGTTTGACAAATAGCGGCAAATGGATAAAAGAACCGCTTGAATCTTATTTTAATGAATTTCTCTTAGATGTCTACAAAGGCAAGGTAAAATTGTTGGAATCGGGCATGCACGGAAAAACAGCGGCAATTTGTGGAGCGGCTGCCTTAATATGGGAAATCCAGGAAACCCAATCTAAGCCCAAAATGGATAGGATTTAATACCGGAACTGACAAGTATCATACTTTTTTGCAACAATAAACGCAAAACTTTGTACTCCAGAAATAAAGACCAATATTATGGGGTACACCAAACCATTCTTATTTTGTTTCCTCTTCGTTCTACTCTTTGTTTTTACCAACTTTATTTCCTACACACAAACTTTAGATGAAAATAGGGCCGGGTCTTGGCTTGTTATTTCCGGAAACAATAAGATACATGAACGTTGGAGTATACCAACTGTTGGAATTCTAAGGCATCATGATATTCTGGAACAATATGAGTTTGCCTTTTTCAGGACCGGAGTATCCTATCAACTCAATCCATCATCAACTTTTACGACTGGCGTAGCATATCTCAGTTCAAAAAATTACACAGGGTCCGAAGAATTCAAAAATGCAACGCAATTTTGGGTTTATGAAGAGTACACTTTAAAAATGAATGCTTTTTCCCATAGGTGGAGATTGGAAACAAGATGGAAAAAAAATACAGAAAGCCTACATATTAATAACAGGGTCAGGTATCGACTTTTATATATTAAGCCACTTTCCAAAAATACTTATATCAAATCCTTCAACGAAATCTTTCTAAATCTTGAACGCCCACTTTTTAATCAAAATAGGGCGTATATCGGATTGGGGCATATATTAACTCCCTCTATTAAGTTAGACATTGGCTACTTAAAAAATCATTTCAAGACCTCAGATCATGATGTTATCCGAATGGGTGTGACCTTTAAAACAGACTTCACGAAAAAAGATATTGCCCAACTTACGGCAACCCATTCCAAACAATAATAGGTAAAAGAGGTATTGCCAAGACCTGATTATTATCATACTTTTTGACGATTGTCCTATCTAACTTTATCTTAATTAAATAGGAAAAATCATGAAACCAAAAAAGAACCCAAAAGCAGATATAGGACGCAACAGCAGTCTTTATTTTATGATAGGTCTCAATTTTGTCTTGTTTATAATTTGGCAATCATTCGAGGTTAAAACCTATGAAAAGGAGCTTAGAGCTCATGATCTGGTTCAAGTTGTTGATGAACTTGATGAAGATGTTCCAATAACAGAAACCGTGTTGACAACCCCTCCGCCTCCGCCGCCTTCAGCACCGGATGTAATTGAAATTGTTGAGGATGTTGAAGATATTGAGGAAACTGTTATAGAAAGTACAGAAAGTAGTCAGGATACTTATATTGAAGATGCCATTGTTGCTGTAGATGATCTTGAAGTGGGCGAAGTTGAAGAAGATATCACCGTTCCTTTTGCATTGATTGAAAATGTTCCCGTTTTTCCCGGTTGTGAAACCTATACCACCGAAGAAGAGCGTAAAATTTGCTTTAATCAAAAGATGCAGGAACATGTTAAAAATAATTTCAAATACCCCCAAGCTGCACTTGAAATGAATATTACTGGAAGGGTCTATGTACAATTTGTAATAGATTCCAATGGAAAGGTAAGAAACATTCAAAAAAGAGGGCCGGACAGATTATTGGAACAGGAAGCGGAACGTATCATTGCAGCCTTACCCAAAATAAAGCCAGGTGTACAAAGGGGCAAATCAGTAAAGGTTAAGTACGGAATACCCATAAATTTTGTAATGCAATAATCATTGTAAGTTCTAAAAAAACAGAGGCTCTTGAATAAAATCTTGAGCCTTTTTTATTTAAAACCAATTAGCGCTCAAATACTCATCATTTTTAGAAGCAGTATCCCTGCTTTTGACCACTAAATGTGTCTTATCCAATTGTCGGGTTCTATATCCCAGTAAATGAAAAATTGATTTAGCCAGCAGCTTGGCCACCTTTTGATCTACCAACAACGCATCTTTCTTCAGAGACTCCCATTTTACTCCGGGCAAATGTACCAAGAGGTGGTCTACTTTAAGTTTTCTCAGATATTTAGAAATCCAAAGAAGTACTTTTGGAATTGGCCTTACATAATAGAACCCTTCCTTTCCTTTACTTTGGTATAAGGGCATAAAAATTTGTCTCTTTCCATCGGTAAAAAGTACATCTTCATTGTTTATGGCAATCTGTTCACCTTTTGCAATTTGTTGAAAATTCACAAACCCGGGCAGCATTTTAAAGTCACTTCCACTTTCTATATTGTATTGATAATATATTTCATAAAACTTATTGGAAACCCTTCCAGATTCCAAAAGTTCATCTTTAAGCCTTTTTAATTCATCTTTGGTAAAAAGCACGGAATTTGTAATTCCCAATGTAAACTTGATAAAACCAATACAGTTGCGTATTGCATTTATATCTTCATGTTTACCACTTTCGTAACCCAAGGATACGTATCCCAGTTCATTGATAAAGCTCAACATTGCATCTGCCAAGTATTCCTCAATCCCTAAAACAATTGGGAGCGGATAGTTGGAGGCAAATTTCCTGTTTAATAAACTATCATTAAGAACAATAAATGGCGATGTTTCACTTGAGGTGGTATGCAGGTCAATGAAGTAAAATGGAGGCTGCCCTTTTTCAAGAATTTCAAGGAATAGACCATATAATGACAAAAGCTCGTTTTCATCATCAGTACATTTCTCTTTATTTTTTTTAATTACTTCAATTTTTTTTGGTGACCATATCCGATTCAGGTCGTTCGATTGAAATCTTACGTTCTTTTTAAGTGCTGTCAGATTTCCTGCAATGGCATATATTTCTCCATAAATGAAACGTTGTTGAAGCTTTAATTCTCGAAGTGCATGTTTTAGTGCAAACACCCCAGCTGGTTCATTACCATGGATTCCTCCAAAAAAAATCACGGTTGGCCCTTCTTTTTCACCCTTGATATGACCTATGATTCTTTCAATTTCTATGGTTTCATTGAGGGCAACACTGTACACTTTTGACATAATCTAAAAATCAACCTTACTGAGAATACCCACCATATTTGACCCTACACATACTGGTAAACAACCTATTTGGTACTCTTTCATTAGCCTTTTTGCAGTTTCTATTTTTGTCCTTGGTCGGACTGTTATCACTTTTTTAATCATTATCTCTGAAACTTTGGACTCTTCTTTTCCTTTGTTTTTTTCTAGGCTCTCTATATGACTCCATGTTAAAAGACCTACCAGTTCCCCTTTATTATTTTCCACTGGAATATGATGGATGTTGTTCCATTTCATTATGGCTAAGGCCAAACTCACATAGTCATCTTCATATAATTTCATAAGCTTTGTGGACATTATCTGAGCCACCCAATGAAAGGAGGTTGTTGCTTTGTTTGTTTTTTTTATAGATGGCCATTCATGTACAGGTATATTTTTTTCTTGGTTGATTGAGATAGCTTTTGTCAATTCCAATAAAGTACTATCCAACTTCATATGCTTTCTTAACTCCCTACAATTTCTAATCTGCCACTCTGCCCCAGTACCATTATTCGTTCTTGCTTCAATGACCCCTAATAACCTATCAATATCAACTTTATCAATATCAAACTTTTTTAATCCTTCATATGCTATTGGAAGAAGTTCTTTGAGAACAAGTTTTTTAAGGGTTATTGGTTTTCCCAACCATGAAATCACTGTTTGCCTACCCGTTCTGGCTGACTTTATAAAATTAAGTTTGGCCTCTTTAAAGTGCATTATAGATGGCATATCATCATATTTTTTGGGCCTGCCCACCATTAAACCTACCCAAAAAGCAAAATTGGCAATCTCATCAATTATTGTGGGTCCGGATGGAATGTATCTGTTTTCAATGCGCAGATGAGGTTTTCCGTTGCCAACTCCATAACAAGGACGGTTCCAGCGATAGACAGTTCCATTATATAGATTCAGCGCTTCCAGTTTTGGAATTTTCCCATTATCCATAAGCTGTAATGAGCTTTGCCCAATAGGCTTTGTTAAAACAATACGATGGGTAGAGATGTCTTCCTTGAAAATCTCTACCACCGATTTTTTTTGCCACTGATTTCCAAAACCCACCCTTGCAAATTGCTCTTTTAGGGCATAGGTCCATTTTCTAGTATCCAAGCTTTGTTGAAATAATGCGATTCGAGTTTCTTTCCAAAGCTCGCGCCCCATTAGCAATGGAGAATTACACGAAATTCCCAAGACAGGGCCCGCAATTGCCTGTGCCCAGTTATAACTCTTTACAAAATCCTTTGGTGTAACTTGTAAATGGAGTTGAAAGCTGGTATTGCATGCCTCAAAAAGCACAGAATCATGACGAATGGTTAATTCATCCACCCCTTTTATCTTAAGAGTGAAATGTTCTCCTCGCCATGAGCTTAAAATTTCATTTAGTTTATAATAGCGAGGAACAGGAGTCATAAAATCTATTCCTAATTCATTCTTGCTCAAAGTGGGAAGAATTCCCGTCAACACGATATTTATACCCAGCTTCTTTGCCTCGGTCTTTGCCTTATTCAGCATTTCTGTAAGCTGTTTTTCAACCTTTGAAAAACAATTTTTCTCAAGTTCAAACGGATCTAGGTTTATTTCCAGGTTAAAACTTGCCAATTCTGTGGTAAAATGGGAATCATCGATAGTACCTAAAAGTTCAAGAGATTTCCCAGAAGGTCTGTAATTATCGTCAACAAGACAGATTTCCTGTTCGGCGCCTATTCTTATAACATCATCTTCAATTAGGTTTTGTTCCAAAAGAAGTTCCAAAGCTTTGATATCATCAATCAAGTGTTCCACAAAAGCCTTGCGCTCATTTTGATCAAATTTGCTTTTACAAATGTTTTCGCCCATATCCAAGAACTTACTACTTCTTTACGGTTCGAATAAAACTACAAAGTGTTCAGACCATAAAATATGATTCTTGTCATGCTTGAGATTCTAGACTGTCCTGACATTTATCATGTTTTTTAAAAACATGGCAGGTTAATTTTGACAAATACCATTATTCGATTATGTGTGACCTAATTCAAAAATATAATGTTCCCGGACCTCGCTATACCAGCTACCCCACTGTTCCTTACTGGGACTTGGACAACTTTTCTGGTAAGCTCTGGAAAGCAAGTGTGGTAAAAGCATTTCAAGAAGATCCTAAAACAGGAATCAGTCTTTATATTCACCTTCCATTTTGCGAGAGTATGTGCACTTTTTGTGGCTGTCATAAGCGAATAACCAAAAGACATGAACTAGAGTTGCCCTACATAAAGACCATTATTAAAGAATGGCAATTGTATTGTGCCCTTCTCGATACCAAACCCACAATTAAAGAAATACACCTTGGTGGAGGCACGCCTACTTTTTTCTCTCCTAAGCACCTGAGAATACTAATGGAAGGTATTCTTCAACATGGAAAGAAAGCGGAGACATATCAATTTAGCTTTGAAGGGCATCCGAACAATACAACAAAAGCTCATTTACAAACTCTTTTTGATCTAGGGTTTAGAAGGGTTTGCTTTGGTGTGCAGGATTATAATGAAACTGTTCAAAAAGCGATAAACAGAATTCAGCCCTTTGAAAATGTTAAAAATGTGACGGAATGGGCTAGGCAAATAGGGTATACTTCCATTGGTCATGATATTATCTATGGTTTACCCTTTCAAACATTGGAAAATGTAGAAGAAACCATTTTAAAGACCATTGAACTTAAACCTGAACGAATAGCTTTTTACAGTTATGCCCATGTCCCATGGTTAAAAGGTAGCGGGCAGCGCGGTTATAGGGATGAGGATATTCCGTCGGGAACTGAGAAAAGGGTTCAATATGAAATTGGAAAAAAGATATTGACGGATTCTGGATATGTTGATATTGGAATGGATCATTTTTCCCTACCATCCGATGACCTTTATGAAGCAATGATAAATGGTAATCTACACAGGAATTTTATGGGGTATACCCCATCCAAAACCAAACTCATGATAGGTTTGGGGGCATCGAGCATAAGTGATAGTTGGTATGGGTTCGCCCAAAATGTTAAAGGCGTGGAAGAGTATGAAAATTTGGTGTCCAATGGAGTTCTTCCAATTTTTAGAGGACATATCCTTACCGAAGAAGATCAAATTCTAAGAAAGCATATTCTTAATCTTATGTGCCAGTTTGAAACAGGTTGGGGGCTTGGGGAAGCACGTATAACTGATTTTCAAAAAATCTTTGACAAGTTATCCGAATTAGAGTTTGATGGCTTGGTTGCGATTGAGACCGACTGCATAAAAATTACACAGAAAGGAAGACCTTTTGTACGTAATGTAAGTATGGCCTTTGACTTAAAATTACACCGAAAAAAGCCTGATACCAGGTTATTTTCAATGACAGTTTAATTATAAAACCAAATCTAATGAAAAGTATTATTGTACCAGTTGATTTTTCAGAGCAATCAGAAAATGCTCTAAAGGTAGCTGCATCCCTAGCAAAGAAAAATGATGCCCAATTATTGATTTTACACATGCTAGAGCTCTCACCAGCGATTATGAGTGAGTCTGGTTTTATAGCTCCAGAACATGTGGTACACCTTATAAAAACTGGAGAAAAGCGTTTTAACGAGTTTTTGGACAAGCCCTATTTAAAAGGCGTAAATATCATTCCAATTATAAAACATTATAAAGTATTTCAAGAAGTCCATGAGGTTGCCAAACAACACGATGCCGATTTAATTGTTATGGGATCTCATGGCACAGATGGGTTACAAGAAATTTTCATAGGTTCCAATACTGAACGGGTAGTACGCAGTTCTGAGATTCCTGTTTTGGTTATTAAAGGCGATGTTAAAAAATTTAAAGTGGAACGTTTTGTTTTTGCCAGTGACTATAGAGAGGAAAGTATTCCTGCACTGAAGAGGGCTTTGGCAATTTCTGAGTTGTTCAAATCCAAAATGCATTTGGTCTATATCAATACACCTGGAGATGAATTCTTAAGTACGGAAGATGCTTACAGTAGAATCTCAAAATTTCTGAACATTGCCAAGATTGGACTTGAAGTTGAAATTTACAACGACTACAGTGTAGAAAAAGGAGTTCTAAACTATAGCGAAACTGTAGCCGCCGACCTTATTGGAATACCTACCCATGGTAGAAAGGGCTTATCACATTTTTTCATGGGAAGCATTGGAGAGGATATAGCCAATCATTCCAACATTCCGGTCATAACCTTTAAAATTTAATGATTGTTTTTTTGATGGGGTTTTGTTTTATTTAAATTGAAAAAGGGAAGCTTTACAAGTTTCCCTTTTTTATGTTATGTATCGCCAAAATATTACAGATTAAATCTTTTATTTGCCTCTTTCTCCAAATATTCCCTATGATTTGGATGTGCAATGGATATCAATGCATGAGCGCGCTGTTTTAGGTTCTTCCCATAAAGATTTACAACTCCATATTCAGTAGCAATGTAATGCACGTGGGCCCTGGTCGTGGTTACACCAGCTCCTTCTTTTAAAAATGGCACTATTTTAGAAACGCCTTTATTAGTTTCCGAAGACATGGCAAAAATAGGTTTACCTCCCTTAGAAAGTGAAGCCCCTCTTATAAAATCCATTTGCCCTCCGACTCCAGAAAACTGGCGACTCCCAATCGTATCCGCACAAACTTGCCCGGTTAAATCAATTTCTATGGCGCTGTTAATTGCGGTAACTTTTGGATTTCTTCGGATGCGTGCAGTATCATTGGTATAGGCTGCTTCCCTAAAGTCGCAAACCGGGTTATCATCAATAAAATCATACAATTTTCTTGAGCCTACAGCAAAACAACTCACAATCTTTCCTTGTTTTACAGCTTTTTCTTCTCCAGTAATAACTCCTTTTTCAATGAGAGGCAAAACACCATCCGAAAACATTTCAGTATGAATTCCCAATCTTTTATGATTGCCCAAATTGGATAATACGGCATTAGGAATATTCCCAATCCCCATTTGTAAGGTAGCGCCATCATCAATCAAAGAAGCAACATGGTTTCCTATTTGATGATCTATCCTAGAAATTTCCAGAGGTTCATGCTCGTGAATTGGTCTGTCTACCTCAATGGCAAAATCAATCTGGTTAATATGGATGATACCATCTCCATGGGTACGGGGTACTTGGGGGTTGATCTGTGCCACCACTTTTTTAGCCATTTCAATAGCAGGCAGCGTTACATCAACCGAAACCCCTAAAGAACAATACCCATGTTTATCTGGAGGCGATACTTGTATAAATGCGACATTCAACGGCAAAATATTTCTACGGAACAGCAAACATATCTCACTCAAGAAAATAGGCACATAATCCCCTTTGTAACCATTCACAAACTTCCTCACGTTCCCTCCCACAAAAAGACTGTTCAGCGTAAAACTTTCATTGCAAGGTGCCTGTGTGTATCTGGCTTCCCCCTCAGTGTGAATGGATACAATTTCAATATCCTTAATCTCTTTGTGTCGGTCGCAAATCGCATCTATAAGTTCATTGGGAGTCATGGCCGCTCCTTGAAAAAAAACACGATTTCCTGTTTTAATTACTTCTACTGCCTTTTCTGGTGATGTAATAAGCATTTTTATGTTTTTATGGTTGATGACATTCTATGGTTACTGTGGCCAAATCCGTTTGAACCGGTTTTGGGGACACATAAGGAATTCCTAGTCCCAAACCCCTAATAATAAACAAAACCCCAATCAGTATAACAAATACGGGAACGATTTTTTTTAGGTTTTGCCGTAAGGCACCTTTCACTAATCCTCTAGAGAAAACAACAAAGGTCATTAATGGTATGGTTCCGAGGCCAAATAAAATCATATAGGCACCTGCTTGAAGACCGTGTGCCAGACCTATAGCCCCCAAAAGTGCCATATAGACCAATCCGCAGGGTAAAAAGCCGTTTAAAAACCCAATGGTCAGGAAAACATCTGGGGTCTTTTTTTTGAGTTCTGCGCCAAGTTTTGACTTTAATTTTCCCAGTATGGTATAAACTGGTCTGGAAAGCCTACCGCTCAAAAGATATTTGCTGGGAATCAATACCAGAGCGATCATAAGCACTCCAATTACAATAGATAGTTTCTGCTGAATACCAAATAACGATAACCCTTTTCCCAAGAAACCAAAGAGCAATCCAATGATTCCATATGCCAGGAGTCTTCCAAAATGATAGATAAACAGTTGTGTTGCCTTCCTGGTTGTGCTATTTTGATCTAAAGGCAGCATAAAAGCAATAGGACCACACATTCCCAAACAGTGCAAGCTTCCCAAAAATCCTAATATAATTGCCGATAGAAATACCATTAGTACAACAGTTTTTCTTTGTGTAAAAAGATTTTATCCTTATAATTCCATTTGATGGTAATGTCCCAGCGACCGTCCAGCAAGCTATTGTCAGGTATGAGCAAATGTGCATTGGACAAACTTATAGGAAAGTTAAAATCCAAGTGCTTGTTAGACGGTCTATAAAGGGACACTGTGCCATTAATATGTTCTGGATTGAATTGTTCTGGAAATAAAACTGTGATTCCTTTTTCAGATTTCACCAATTTTAGACTCGCATTCATCTTCAAAGCAGATTCTACTGCATCAATTTCATTCTGGTAGGCCAATTCTTGTTTATAATACTCTTCGGTAACCAAATCGTGATTGGCACTGTTATCCGTACTCATTCTAATCACAAAGTATAATATGAAACTGATGAATGCTGTAAAAGCCAGTACTATACTTGTTCCCCAATTTATTTTCATAGTGCTATTTTTTAATGATAACTTCTTGGTGCCAAAAACTGTGTTGTCGTTGTTTCAATAAGCTTTTCGCCATTATAAACTCCAATTTTTAACTTATCCTTATCTCCTGTCAGTACAGAGCTGTTGATTTCTATAAATAATGTTCCTTCCGCAATTTCCTCTGCAGGAACTTTAAACTTATCCTGAGATACCATTTTAATCTCTCCTTTATGGGACAATAATCTAAAGCCTACACTATCTATATCTTTGGATGTTTTGTTCACCAATTTGTAGGTGTATACATTGCTGATATTGTTATTGGCCTTTCTTTCGTACAGCTGACCAGGTAATCTTAAGATGTTTGCTTCCAATTCATTTCTAAGAAAAAGCATGCCAATCAAAATACCTGTTAGTATAACAAGCACCGCAGTATAGCCTTTCATTCTAGCGGTAAATTTGAATTTTGCTTTTTTGTTTATCTCATCTTCGCTCGCGTAACGAATCAACCCTCTTGGTTTTTGAATACTGTCCATAATATGATCGCATTCATCAATACATGCCGTGCAGTTGACACATTCCAATTGGGTTCCATTTCGAATATCTATTCCGGTTGGACAAACATTGACGCATTGAAAACAATCTATACAATCTCCATGGCCCAAGGCATCCCTGTCTTCGTTTTTACGAAACTTTTTACGCCCATTATCTCCCTCTCCCCGTTTGTGGTCGTAGGCCACCACAATGGATTTATCATCCAAAAGCACACCTTGCAATCTTCCGTAAGGACATGCTATGATACACACTTGCTCGCGAAACCAGGCAAACACAAAATAGAACACACCTGTAAAAATGAGCAATGGAATTATGGTTCCCATATGGGCCAATGGCCCATCAACAACATACCTGATCAGTTTATCACTTCCAATCAGATAGGCCAAGAAAACATTGGCTATCAAAAATGAAATAATAAAAAAGACTGTCCACTTTAATACTCTTTTCCGAATCTTTTTACCATTCCAGGGTGATCTGTCCAGTCTCATTTGCGCCCCACGATCTCCATCTATCCAGTATTCAATTCTTCGAAAGACCATTTCCATGAAAATAGTCTGGGGACACATCCATCCGCAAAAAATACGTCCATACGCTACAGTAAATAACGATACGAAAATTACACCTGCAATCATAGAAACTACAACTAGGTGAAAATCCTGTGGCCAGAAAGGAAATCCAAAAATATTGAACCTTCTTTCCAATACATTGAACAGTAGAAACTGATTACCGTTTACGTTAATAAAAGGCGATGCAATCAAAAAAAGTAAGAGTCCATAGCTAACATATTTGCGATACTCAAAAAATCGTCCTTTAGGTTTCTTAGGATAAATCCATGCCCTTTTGCCCTCTTCAGATATTGTCCCTATGGAATCCCTAAAATTCTCTTCCATTGCAATTGTATTTTAACCTCAACAGTATTTCTAAATCTGCACCTCTTCTTGAGGTATAAGGTGCCGGTTCTTTTAATTCATTGCTACATCTGTAGAATCAGAAACCTGTTCCGTTGGAGTTTCTTCAATAGTTTCTTCTGATTCAGGTGCATCTGGATCAACCCAAATTTCACCTTCTGGTGCTTTTGGATCTGCTGGGGTTGTACCTCCCAATGTTAATATATAACTGGCCACTTGTGCCATTTCTACAGGTTTTAGACTTTGTTTCCAGGCAATCATACCCTTACCATCGCGTCCACCTTCAGAAATAGTATTGAATACATTTTTGATGCCTCCGCCCAAAATCCAATATTCATCAGTTAGGTTGGGGCCGATTCCACCTCCACCATCAGCCATATGACATGCAACACAGTTTGTTGTAAATATTTTTTCTCCAGCACTCAAATCTGCAGCTTCGGATAAAAATTCCACGGTATTGACATCGACCAAATCCTTAGCGGTTTTCTTATATTCTTCAATGGCGATTTTAGCTGCTGCCACTTCCTGTTCGTATTCCAATTTCTGGTCATAGTCGCCAGCAACATGAAAGCGTATGAGATAAACTACTGCAAAAATGATAGTGGCATAAAAGAGGTATACCCACCAAGGCGGCAAAACATTGTCCAACTCCCTAATTCCATCATAATTGTGGTCCAAGATTATTTCACCTTCTTTTTCAATCTCCTTGGTCTTGGTAAGGCGCTTATAGATGCTTTTAACCCATGTCCATTCCCTTTTCTTGGCCTTGGATGCCAAGTAACGTTCTTTCGCCTCTTCTGAAAGTGTTTGGAACATTACATTTTCAATGGAACTTAAAATAAGTTCTATGGCAATCAATATCAACAATACCATCAACAGAAAAAACTGCGTAATTGGATATTCGATGATAGCTGGTTTTTCACCAGAATCTATGAAGTATTCCATTAATCCAAAGATGATGAAGAATAGCAGTGGAATACGTATCCACCAAGGTGTTCTTGTGCTCATAATGCTATAGTTTATTTTGTTGATCGTTATCTAAAGGCAGTTCTCCCATCTCTTTTATATGTGCTTTGCTAGCAGTAAATACCCACCAAAACAAGAGGACAAAAAACACGAAGAATATTAACAAGGATATCATAGGATAACTTGCAATACCTTCTATACTTTCCATATGGTTTTTCACAAATTTCAACATGGCTTATTTGTTTTGAGATTGTAATTACTTTGTTTCTTTTACTTTAATATCAGTTCCCAATCGTTGCAAGTAAGCAATCAATGCAACAATCTCCCTATCACGCATTTCAATAAAATCCTCTCCATTTTCTTGCGCATATTTTTTATCGGCCTCATAGGTTCTTTCAAATTCTGGATCTGTATATAGATTCTTCTCTATCTGGATGGCTTGTTCAGCCATAGATTGCGGCGCATTGGCTATATCTTCATCCGTATAAGGCACACCAAGACTAACCATAGCTTCCATTTTACTTTGTACGGCGCTTCTATCATGTTCATTTACAACCAACCACTGATAGGCAGGCATAATAGACCCTGAAGACGTACTTTGGGGATCATACATATGGTTCAAGTGCCAATTATCTGAGTACTTCCCTCCAATTCGCAATAAATCTGGACCAGTTCGCTTACTACCCCATAGGAAAGGATGGTCATACACAAACTCTCCCGCTTTGGCATATTCGCCATAGCGCTCCACTTCACTTCTAAAAGGTCTGATCATTTGGGAATGACAACCCACACAACCTTCACGAATGTATAGATCCCTTCCTTCCAATTCTAAAGGTGTATATGGTTTTACACTTGTGATGGTAGGAATATTGGATTTTACCAGAATAGTAGGCACAATCTGGATAATCCCTCCTATTAAAATGGCAACTGTGGCCAAAATGGTCAATTGCACTGGTCTTCTTTCCAACCAGTTGTGGAAAGTCTCTCCTGCAGTTCTTCTTTTAGAGACTCTTGTCAGAGCAGGTGCTTCAGCTAATTCATCTTCTACTGAGCTTCCTTTTCTAATTGTGACAATCACATTGTAGACCATGATCAACATACCAACAAGGAACATGGTACCTCCTATAGCACGCATCCAATACATTGGAATGATTTGGGTAACGGTTTCCAAGAAATTTCCATAGACCAATGATCCATCTGGGTTAAATTCTTTCCACATTAGGGCTTGGGTAAACCCAGCAACATACATGGGCAATGCATATAGGATAATACCTAAGGTACCAATCCAGAAATGCAAGTTTGCCAATCCTTTTGAATACAGTGTTGTCTTGAACATTTTTGGTACCAGCCAATAAATCATACCGAAGGTCAAAAATCCATTCCAAGCCAGTGCCCCCACATGTACGTGAGCAATAATCCAATCGCTAAAATGCGCAATGGCATTTACATTTTTAAGGGATAGCATAGGCCCTTCAAATGTGGCCATACCATATCCTGTAATAGCAACTACCATAAATTTTAAAGTGGCGTCACTACGCACTTTATCCCAAACGCCTCTCAAGGTTAAAAGTCCATTGATCATACCCCCCCAAGATGGAGCAATCAACATAATAGAGAAAACAACCCCTAAGTTTTGAGCCCAATCTGGTAAAGACGAATACAATAAATGGTGAGGTCCTGCCCAGATATAAATGAATATCAATGACCAGAAATGGACAATGGAAAGGCGATAAGAATATATAGGCCTATTTGCTGCTTTGGGAACAAAATAATACATCAATCCCAAAAATGGTGTGGTTAAAAAGAAGGCTACGGCATTATGTCCGTACCACCATTGCACCAAAGCATCTTGTACACCTGCATACACCGAATAACTTTTTAAAGCAGCTACGGGCAACTCCAAACTATTAAAAATATGAAGTACCGCAACGGTAACAAATGTTGCCAGGTAAAACCAAATTGCAACATAGAGATGGCGTTGTCTTCTTTTTAAGATGGTTCCAATCAGGTTCCAACCAAAAACAACCCAAACCACGGCGATGGCAATATCTATGGGCCATTCCAATTCTGCATATTCTTTAGATGTGGTATACCCCAAAGGCAATGTAATGGCGGCAGCCACAATAATTAGTTGCCAGCCCCAAAAATTAAAATTGCTCAGAAAATCACTAAACATTCTCGCTTTCAGCAATCTTTGGGTGGAATAATAAACCCCGGCAAAGATGGCGTTCCCGACAAATGCAAAAATCACGGCATTGGTATGCAATGGGCGCAAACGTCCAAAGCTCAACCACGAAATACCATCTGTGATATTGGGAAACAAAAACATAAACGCCAGTAGCAGTCCTACCAGCATTCCAACAACGCCCCATAGCATGGTAGCGTATAAAAACTTTTGTACGATTTTGTTATCGTAGCTAAATTGTTGTATTTCCATATATATTGGTTTGTTCTTTACTTTGTTTGATTTCTATAATTTCTGCTTCGTTTTCTTCTAAATCACCTACTAATTCATCCTCAAAAAGCATACGGACGGAAGGTGTATATGCATCATCATATTGTCCACTTTTGACCGAAAAGACAAAAGCAACAAAAAAGACCAGCGCAACTGAAATACTTATGGCCAACAACACATATATAACACTCATACCTACCTGAATTCTAGCGTAAAACTACATTGACATGTTTGCCTAAAAAATGACATATATCAGCTTTTATTATTTTAATTTTCTTCCTAAAAAGTTTGTACACAAGGTTGTAAAAATCACAATGCTGATTGAACTCAAAGGCATAAGTATTGCCGCAACTACAGGTTCTAACTGGCCCGTAACCGCGAAATACAATCCAATAACATTATAGCACAATGAGAGGAGGAAACTGAGCTTTATAATTTGAATTGATTTTCTTGACAGCTTCAGAAAAGCAGGAAGTTTGGTCAGGTTTGAAGCATCTAAAATGGCATCACATGCCGGTGAAAAAACGTTGATATCTTCAGAAATGGATACACCCACATTACTTTGGGCCAAAGCACCAGCATCGTTAAGTCCGTCACCAACCATAAGTACACTATGGTCTTTTTGTAGATGTTTGATATAATCTAATTTGTCCTTAGGTTTTTGGTTGAACAGTAAATTGGTTTTAGCAGGAAGTATGCCTTGCAGCTGTTTTCTTTCACCATCATTATCACCAGACAATATTCCTATATTCATAGTTTTGCCCAAGGTGGCAAAAAGATCTTCCACCCCATCCCTATATTTATTCTTAAACACAAACCTACCTTTGAAATCTTCATCAGAACTAATATAAACAGCTGTATCTGATACAAGTTTTGGCATAGATTCTCCAACATAGCTGGCGGAACCTGCCTTAATGGTATGCTTATTCAATTTCCCTTCCACTCCCTTGCCAGTATGCTCTTGAAACTCATCCAGAGTAGTTATGGCATTGGATTTTAATATCTCATATAAAGACCTACTCAATGGATGGTTGGATGCGCGCAAGGTGGTTTTTAACAATGTGATTTCTTCCTCGGTCAATTCAATCCCTTCATATAGAATGGCATCTTTTGCGGTTGTTGTTATGGTTCCTGTTTTATCAAATATGGCGGTGTCAATTTTTGACAATCGCTCTATGACATTGGTGTTTTTTAGGTAGAATTTGTGCTTGCCATATATGCGAAGCATATTCCCCAGCGTAAATGGAGCGGCAAGAGCGATTGCGCAGGGACATGCAATGATAAGGACAGCTGTAAACACGTTGAGAGCCATACTAGGCATATAAAACAACCAAAAAACGGTTGCTAAAATGGCAACACTCAAAACTCCAATAGTAAATCGCTTTCCAATGCTGTCCGTTAATGTTTGAAAGGTGGTTATCTTATCTTTTGAAAATATCGAATTGCCCCATAGTTGGGTGAGATAACTTTGTGAAACTGAACGTACAACCTCAATTTCCAAAACCCCTGAAAGCTGTTTTCCCCCTGCAAAGAGTTTTTCTCCAGAAGCCTTAAAAACCACATTGGATTCTCCGGTTACAAAACTGTAGTCTATTTCGGCATTACCTTTAATCAAAATACTGTCTACAGGAATAATTTCCATACTCCTGATCAAGAGCCTATCTCCAGTCTTTATTTTATAGATTTGAATGTTTTCTTCCTCCCCGTTAGCATTCAACCGTGTCACAGCTATAGGAAAGTACGATTTGTAGTCTCTTTCAAAAGAGAGAAATGAGTAGGTTTTTTGCTGGAAAAACTTTCCCAATAAAAGAAAAAATACCAAACCCGTCAGACTATCAAAAAAGCCAGATCCCAAATCAAAAATAATATCAACTGTACTCCTTAAAAACAGGGTTAAGATTCCCAATGCAATGGGAACATCGATATTCAATACTTTGGAACGTAGACCTTTATAGGCTGAAATAAAATAATCTTGCCCTGCATAAAATACTACGGGTAGCGAAAAGGCAAACATTAACCAACGAAATACAGGTTTGTACTGGTCCAACCAAAACTCTTCAACCTCAAAATACTCAGGGAAAGAGAATAGCATTACATTGCCAAAAGCAAAACCTGCAACACCAAGTTTATAGATTAGCGAGCGGTCTACCTTGGTATTTTTCCTGGTATACTCTTCCAAGGAAATGTAAGGTTCATAGCCTATGGCACTTAACAATAGTACAAGTGCCTTCAAAGAAAAATCCTGTGACTTATAGGTTACCCGAATGGTCTTTTTGGGGAAGTCTACCTGTGAATTTGATATAGCCGAATGTAGGCGATTCAGATTTTCCAATACCCAAATACACGAACTGCAATGGATAGACGGAATGCTCAAATTGACAACTTGAACTCCCTCCTCATTAAATTCAACAAGCTTTTCAACAATATCCTGATTATCCAGAAAATCGTACTTGTACTGAATTTCATTTGGTGTGGTACCCGCCCTAGCCTCAATATCATAGAAATTGGACAACCCATTGGAAGTAAAAATCTCATAGACCGTTTTACAACCATTGCAACAAAACTCCTTTTCATCGAAAAGAACCGGTGTGCGATTGCAATCATCCCCACAATGATAACATCTCATGTTTGCCATTTACATTTGCTTTACCCAAGGCAAAATTGTCACACATTTTATTGTTAAAACATGACATTTATCAGTTCTTGTTCAATACTTTAGATTTAATTTTGTGCTATCAGGTAAATCAAAACGTTATGGAGAGCAGGTGTGAAAATTGTATCATTAGACAATTCAATTCGCTAAGGGCAATGAGCAAAGAAGAATTGAAGAAAGTATCCGACTCTAAAACCACAAAAAAAGTCAAAAAAGGAGAGCCTCTTTTTGAGGAAGGTGAGAAATTGAATGGTGTTTTTTGTGTTCGCGATGGGGTTTCTAAACTCTCCAAACTCAGTGCCAATGGAAAAGATCAAATTGTAAAATTGGCAACCAAAGGAGAAGTGCTTGGACAACGGTCCGTGATAGCTGAAGAATGCACCAATCTTTCCGCGATAGCTGTCAATGATATGGAAGTATGTTTTATTCCCAAAGAAAGCATTAACAATACTTTACAAAGCAATCCGAATTTCACCCTCGAGGTTCTGCGACATATGGCACATGATCTTAAAGAAGCCGATGATGTTATCGTAAACATGTCTCAAAAAACTGTAAAACAACGTATTGCAGAAGCTTTTTTGTACCTGAAAAATAATTTTGGGGAAGATGAAGATGGCTTTTTGGCCTTAACACTTTCTCGAGAAGACATATCAAATGTAGTGGGTACCGCTACGGAGTCTGCCATTCGAATTATTTCAGAATTCAAGAAAAAAGGATTGATTCATACCTCCGGAAAAAAAGTAGGTATAACAAATGAGCGTAAGCTAGCTGAATTGGTCGAAGGCTTCTAAAACTGCGCCCAAATCAAAACCTGATAATTGTCATAGTATCCCTTTTTCCATAGTGTTAATTTTATTCCATCTTTATTAATTAGCACTATGCAGAAGATTTTAATTCCCACGGATTTTTCAGAAAATGCCTGGAATGCCATTGATTATGGCATGCAATTGTTTCGAAATAAAAAATGTACTTTTTATTTACTAAATACGTATACCCCAGTAATTCCCAGCAGCCGTTTTATGGCCAAAATGATTGATGGAGTAAGTATTGTGGATGCAGTAAGAAACTCTTCCGAGCAAGGTTTGCAAAAAACCATTGACCGCATAAAGACCAAGTATGGCAATCCCAACCATAGTTTTGAAATCGTTTCATCTTTTAACTTATTGGTTGAAGAAGTAAAGGATATTGTAGATGCATTTGATATTAATCTTGTGATTACTGGAACCAAAGGTGCTTCTGGGATAGATGAAGTTTTTATGGGAAGCAATACGGTTCGGATTATAAAAAGCACCAAAAGATGTCCAGTACTGGCCATTCCGCAGCATTTTGATTTTATTACACCTAGTGAAATTGCCTTTGCAACGGATTTTAATCGATTCTATACAACTTCGGAATTGAACCCGCTGCTGGAACTAGCCGAAATGTTCCAAGCTACAATTCGTATTGTCCATGTACAATATGGAATAAAGGCACTATCCGAACTACAACAGTTCAACTTAAATATGCTTAGACGTTATCTTGGAGAAACTGAGCATTATGTGCACACTGTATCTGAACTTAATTCGGTTTCAAAAACATTGGAAATCTTTTCAAAAGAACTGGACATTCACTTACTGGCCCTATTGAATTATCAGCATAGCTATATGGAGAAAATGACCAGGGAGCCCATTGTTAAACGAACAGCATTTCATACCCAAATTCCTTTATTGGTAATTCCAGAATTGGGAATGGAGGGTATTTCCAAAAATTTAGAGGAACAGGAACAGATGATTTCGGATTAGTTTCTTTTTTATATCCATTTTTCTATCCGGGCATTGCCCTAACTTTAACTTCACATCTGCTAAACATACTCTGAAGGAGAACATCCAAAATACTGTTTAAAACACGTGGAAAAATAGGCTGGCTGATTAAACCCAACCGTATATCCAATTTCTGAAATGTTCACGCCCCCATCTTTTAAAAGCTGCGATGCCAGCTTAAGTCTCTGAGCTCTTATAAATTCTGTTGTGGAAAACCCAGTAAGGGCTTTTAATTTACGGTGCAAATGCATCCTACTTAACCCAATCTGATCGGAAAACACCTTTGCACTAAAATTTGGATCAGTCAGTTGATCATCAAGTATCTGTTGTATTCTTTTTAGCAGTTGAGCATCTATTGAGGTCAACTCAATTTCATGGGGCTTAAGAAATACCTGTTGGCTAAATTTTTCCTGAATGGCAGTTCTTGAAGCAATCAATTTTTCAATGACAACTCTTAATTTTTCTTCTTTAAAAGGTTTTATCATGTACGCATCCGCTCCTGTTTTAAGTCCTACCAATTCATCTTCTTCTGCAGATTTTGCCGTTAGTAGCACAATGGGAATATGGGAAGTACGCTCATCTGATTTAAGTTTGTTGCTCAAATAAATTCCGTCCTCAACGGGCATCATAATATCAGAAACTATTAAATCTGGTATCGTTTCAAAGGCTACCTCTACCCCTTCTTTTCCATTTTCCGCCTGTAGTACACGATAGTCGTTTTTCAATAATGATTTTATAAAAAGTCTGATCTCTTCATTATCATCAACAATCAGTAGCAATGGTAAAGATTCATTATTGATTTGTACTTCTTCCTCTTGAAGTATTATTTCTGTATTTGATTCAGATGTGGATTTTTCCAAAAGATTATTTGCAGACGCCAACTCTTCATCTGTAAAGGCATTTTTTGATATTGGCAAAGTCACACTAAACCTTATCGTTCCAGCATTAGGTTTATCCGCTTTAACTTCCCCATAAGACAAATGAGATAGTTCTTTAACTAAGGATAATCCTATCCCAAATCCTTGATTCACAGAATTGTTCTGGTAGAAACGATCAAACAACTTAGGAAGTTCTTTTTCAGTCAAGTTTTCATTTTCGTTGATAACACTGATTCGAACCTCATCGTTAACAACCTCTGCTTTAAAATCAATGTTTCCGTTTTTATCACTGTATTTAAGGGCATTTGACAAGAGGTTTCCCACGATTTTTTCTACTAAGTCCCGGTCAAACCAAGCCTGATCAGGAAGATTAATGTTAGTATTAAAGGTTAGGTTTTTACGAGCAGATTGGTAACTGAAAGGTTCAACAAGATGTTTAAGAAATAAATCCAGACTTCCTTTTGATAATTTTAGTTTTCTACGTCCTGCTTCAATCTTGGATAAATCCAAGAGTTGATCAACCAAATCCAACAATCTATTTGCATTTCGTTGGATCAAACCCAAGTCCGTTTTATCATCTGATGATAATTGATCTTTTGACAATTGATGTGCAACGGGTCCGGAGATAAGGGTAAGTGGTGTGCGAAATTCATGGGAAATATTTGCAAAAAATCTAGATTTGGCAGCCTCTAACTGCCTTAATTTATCATTGATTCTTTGTTTGTTCCTAAAAAGGATATAAAGTGTGATTACTGCAAGCGTCAAAATTAAAATCCCCGCAGTAAAAAGGCCCTTCTCATTTTTTGTTTTTTGTTTTTCCAGCTCTGCTTGTGAGGTAAGAAATTTTATTTCCTGCTCTTTCTTTTCTGTCTGATATTTCTTCTCTAATTCCTCAACCACCAAATGGTTTTGAAATCTTCTGATACTATCTTCCAAAACAGCTTTTTTCTCATAACTTGTCACAGCCCCCTTAAAATCCTTCATCTTCGTATAGGCAGCTATCAAACCTCTATAGGCCGCCAAAATATTAAGTCCCTCTGTTTTGCTATTCTCTAGACCGCTTCCTATTTCAATTGTTTTATTATAGTGCGATATTGCTTTACGATATTCTTTTCTGGCACTATAAAGGTCACCCAATGCCGTATTATTGGTAGCCAAAAATGTAATCCGTTGCTCATCTTCTGAAAGCACATTACTTTTTAAAAGATATTCTTCAGCTTTCTCTATATCTTCCTCCAAATAACAGCTACCCAGTCTCATGTATATTTCTGCAAGCATGTTGGCATCCTCATATCCCTCATAAAAGTCTTTTGCCCTTAACAAATGTTGTATTGATGTTTTACAATTACCCTGAAGTTCATAGTGAATTCCCAGAGCCGCTTCGCCATAGTGCACCCCTTCTTGATGCCCCAGTTTTTGATACACATCAATACTCTTTTTCATGTACCTTACTGCACGTGAGTCTTTAAATTCTGAATAAATGAGACCAATATTAGAGTATGCCGCAGCCAAAGATTTATCTAAGCTATTTTGGGCAGTGTAGATAGAATCCAATTTTAGGTAATAGGATAATGCTTTTGGATATTGGGTGAATTGAAAACTCCTATTCCCCAGCGCCACGTATATCGAGGATAGTAAACGCCAGTCTTGCGTCTCCTTTGCACTTGCCAAAGCTTTATTGATAAACTTTACGGAGAGAGAATCGTTTCTCCAAACATCATAAATAATAGAAATCTTTTTATAATTATCAGCCATATAGGCTTTGTTGCCCAGTTTTTCAGCTAAAATTGCAGCTGCTTTGATATGAAAAAGAGCGCTGTCTAAATTTGACTTTGCAAAATAGAACCTTCCGCTTTGGGAATTATAAAAATAGTTCCCCTGTTGGTATGAGTTTTTTTTTGAAATCTCACCAATATGCTTTCGATAAAAGTCGGCAGAATCCAAAGAAGTATATAAATACGACTCAAAGAGTTCATTTGAAATCTTAACGGTTTCTGCCGGCTCTATCTTTTGTTTTAGAAGTCTCTTTAACGAATCTATTTGCGGAGTTTCCTGGCTCCAACTCAAGTAATACAACAAGAAGGTAATTAAAAAGCAAAGGTTGGTTTTCATACTGCTTAGTGAGGTTACTCCAAAAAGATACAAAATTTGATTTTTCATCACGTAAATAGAAACATCTTAAAAATCCAATTTGTTTTTATATCCCTCTAAACAGGTATACTGCAAATTTTAACGTTGCCAATATATCAACCCTGTGTTTTATCAAGTATAATGATATCTCCACTTGAGTCTGTTAGTGATAACTCACTTGCAGTAATACTATTAATAGTTGCTGAAACAATCTCAGAACCAAACGTAATTTCCAAAGACAAACCACTTAAGGTGTAAGTAGCTGTGATAGTTTCTTCTAACTCACAAGTCCCCGAATTTTCTTCAAAATTTTCCTGTACAATTGAACCATCATCATTAAATTGAAGAGAGCCATTTTTTTCACAGGCTGAAAAGTCATCAGGTGTTTTTGATTCTAGATACCATTTGCCTGAAGTCAGTAAATTTTCTGTTTTCTGCATTTCCGATAAATCGTCATCATCATTATTATCGCTGCAGGCAAACGACAAAAATAAAAGGCCTAGAATACTAATTGTTTTTATTGTTTTCATAATATTTTGGTTTTGGTTATTAATCTGGAAGGTTGTAAAATGCCTTTACCGCTTCATAATCATTATAATCCAATGTTGATTTTCCGCTTACATTTATATTACCTGGAATTATGACATATCGAAGTCGATTGTAGATAATCCCTTCAAATTGACCAAACGTGTCACGTACTTCAAAATCTTGGTCATACCGTCTAATGGTTATCCATACATCGCCGGATATACCTCTAACATTCATTGATCTTGAAATATTTAAAGCCCCAGTAATTGTACTATATGAATTCCAAGGAACAAGAAATGTAGATCCGTTATTGGTAATCCAATAAAAGAGAATTACACCATCATCATAATTCTGCCCAAATTCAGGGTCGGTAACTATCATTCGCTTAGCCCTTGGAGCGTCAAATTCATTCCAATCTGGAAAGAACCAATCGGAATAGATTACATTTGCATTGCCATCCATTCCATCAGTACCGCCTGGACCTTGCAAACCTTGCTCACCTTGAATTCCCTGAGAACCATCTTCCCCTGGAACGCCTTGAGGCCCTTGTGGCCCAACAGCGCCATCCTCACTGGAACACCCAGTTAATGCTATAATTAGAATAATGTATAAATATTTTATAATACTGTTCTGCTTTTTCATGCTACTGGTTTTTAGTTTTGATGGTTATTAATCTGGGAGGTTATAAAATGCTTTTACCGCTTCGTAATTTGAATAATCCAGCTTGCTTGTTTGACCACTCTGGGGCACTATAACATATCGAAATCGATTTCCCCTAAATGCAGCATATTGAAGCTCATCCAAATCACCGCCATCAGTCGTAACCAATCTCACTAGTATTCCTTCAAACCCTACAGAATTTGTTCCAAAAGTAAAAGAGTAGAACACATCTGACCATCTACCACTGCTTGGCATAGTATATATGCTTGAAGTGCCCCATTGCCTCAAATACATATATATTAGTGTTTCGTTCCGAAGTTCAATTTGTGAGATTTCAGTGATGGGTATTCTCATTATCTTCGAGCTAGGGGTGTCCTGACTATTCCAATCAGCATCTAACCAATCTGAATAAATGACATTGGCATTACCGTCCTCTCCATCTTCTCCGTCCTCACCTTGAATACCCTGTTCTCCTTGTTCACCTTGAATACCTTGTTCCCCCTGTTCGCCTTGTTCGCCTTGAATACCTTGCTCCCCCTGTAATCCGTCAGTTCCATCTTCAGCAGAGCATCCACCCAAGCCGATAAATACAGTGAGGAGCAACAGCTTTGAAATTCCATTGATTTTTTTCATAATCCTTGTTTTATTAGTTATAAATTATAGGTTAATGGGGGAGTCTTGTGTTATACATTACTCCATTTTTAAGACAGAATAATTATAAAACATGGTAAAAGTAATTTGAGGTGTTTTGAGTCCTTATTCCATATGTAACATAAGCTTTCACTTATGTAACATCCATTGGTTTTGGACCAAAAACAGCTGTCTAGCCTAAACAACACCTCTTTTTATGCAAAGGAAGATTTAAAAGGAAATGTGGTTCAATCCTTCTGAGGTTGAAGCAAAAAATCGGATGTCTCTAAAGATGTATTTTGAAATTATAACGCCTTGAAAAATTACTGCCACAGTTATATGGAAAAAATGACGTAGGAGCCTATTTTGAAATGAACAGTCTTTCACACGCAAATATTCCTTTATTGGGAATTCCAGAAATTTAGAGGAACAGGAACAGATGATTTCGGATTAGTTCCGTATGCAGTTTTTAAACTATTTAATCCTTAAATTTTAACTCAGAATAAACTGGAAAATGATCTGAGGGATATCTCCCGTCCATGGATTCAATCAAAATAGAATTTTTAAGTACGTCCAAACTATTCTGGGTTATAAAGATGTAGTCGATTCTTCTTTTGGCTGCAACAGTAGTATCAAACCTATTAAATGTTCCATAAACTCCCTGTTCCTTAATATCCGTTTTGATGTGAGTATCCGTAAAACTCTTTAGAATATTCTGGATGGCTTCGCTAGTACTTTCAAGATTAAAATCTCCCATAAGAATAACGGGCAAATCGTTACTATTAAGTTCCTCAATTTTGTTTAAGATGAGTTTAGCGCTTTCTTCCCTAGCCTCAACACCTACATGATCAAAATGGGTGTTGAAAACATAAAATTGTCTGTTATCTTTCTTTGTTTTGAACAGACCATAGGTGCAAATTCTGGGCAATGCGGCATCCCAAGCCTTTGAGGGCTTTTCAGGAGTCTTGGAAAGCCAAAAGGTATCTTCAAAAAGTAATGTGAACTTTTCCATATTGTAAAAGATAGCCGTGAACTCTCCTTCTTCGTCTCCATTATCTCTTCCAACTCCAAAAAAAGCGTAGTCTTTAAGTCCATTTTTTATATCATGCAATTGATGTTTCAAACCTTCTTGGGTACCAAAGATATCAGGAGCATAAAAGTTCAATTGTGAAATAAGAAAGTCTTTTCTATTGTCCCAATTGTTGAGACTATCTCTGGGATTATCGTATTTTATGTTATACGTGAGCAGGTCAAAAGACTGTGCAAAACTAGTTTGAACATAGCAAATAAGAAGGCATAAAACAATGGGGTTTTTCATCTTATTGGTGTTCCACGCAATCGCCTAAATGCATCATTTGCTTTGTCGATTTCGACTTTTGGTGTGGTTTCAAACTCTTTTTCGGTTACTCCATAGTGTTGTTGCAAGCTATCTAATTTTTGATGCATAATTGCAATTTCCTTAGCATATTTTTTGTCATTTATTGCATTATGCACTTCGTTGGGGTCATTCTCCAAATCATAAAATTCCCACGTATCAATATCATCGTAAAAGTGAATAAGTTTATAGCGTTTGGTACGCACTCCATATTGTCGCTTCACCATATGAAAAGCAGGAAAATCATAATAATGGTAATAAATCGCATCCTTAAATTCTTCTTGTGAGCCATCCAATAGATTTCTGAATGATTCGCCCTGCATATCAAAACTATACTTGGAACCGCCGGCCAAATCCAGAAAAGTAGGGGCAAAATCAAGGTTCTGTACCATTGCCTCAATAGTACTACCAGGTTTTATTACACCAGGCAGTTGCATCAATAAAGGCATTTTCAAAGATTCTTCGTACATGAACCTTTTATCGAACCAACCATGTTCACCAAGATAAAATCCCTGATCTGATGTGTAAACAACCAAAGTATTATCATCTAATCCGCTCTCTTCCAAATAATCAAGTAACTGACCTACGCCTTCATCAACCGCAGCAACAGTGGCCATATAATCTTGAAGATATCTTTGGCCTTTCCAAATAGCCAGCTCCTCCACCGATAGGTCAGCCTTATGCATAGCATTATTCTTTGGCAAATAAGCTTTATCCCATGCTTTGCGTTGCTCTTCGGTCATTCGCTCAAAATCTGTGGTCCACGGATTGTGCGCCAGTTCCGTACTACCAAATGCTTTAGACATTTTTAGATCATGACCTTCGTACATATCCTCATAAATGGTCTGCTGTTGTTCTTTTGCAGCTTGTTGATTTTTAAAATCAGGGAAATAGGTATCAGGCAATGGAAATGTAACGGAATCATATTTGTTCAGATGCCTCAAAGCTGGCATCCAATTCCGGTGCGGTGCTTTATGGTGTACCATTAAAAAGAAAGGGGAGTCAATATTGTTACGTTGCTTTAACCAATCCAAACTTTTTTTGGTGATGATATCGGTGGCGTATCCTTTGATAATACTGGTATCGTTTTCCTTTATGAATTCAGGGTTATAATAATTGCCCTGATCATTCAAAATATCCCAATGATTAAATCCAGTGGGTTTGCCATGCAAGTGCCATTTGCCAATAATTGCAGTTTCGTATCCTACCTTTCGCAAATGTTTTGGTAAAGTAGCCTGATTGCCATTAAATGGCTCACCGTTCATTCTAAAACCATTTACATGGCTGTGTTTGCCCGTTAAAATAACTGCCCTACTAGGCCCACAGATAGAGTTTGTACAGAAGCTATTCTGAAAAATTGCCCCATTTGTTGCCAACCTATCAATGTTTGGTGTTGGTGCCAATTTGCCAATTTCATGCCCATAGGCACTGATTGCCTGTAACGCATGATCATCCGACATGATAAAAATGATGTTAGGAGGCAATCCTTCTTGCTCGATACTTTTTTGTTTACATGCGAAAAAGAACAATAAAAAGCATAAAATAATTGGCTTACAGCTCATACTTATATTTTGGACTTGGGTTTTAAACTGTATATGATATTGATGACTATTTTAGAACAAAGGATTTTTTAAGTGATGCGTTGGAATCGGTTCCTACAAAAACCTCAAATTCACCTGGTTCCGAAACAAACTCCAAACTGCCATTATAGAACTTCAAATCATCAGGAGTCAATTCTAAATTTACTGTTCTACGCTCTCCTTTTTTCAAAAACACTTTTTTAAAACCTTTTAACTGCCGTATGGGAGGTGTAATGGTACGCACTAAGTCTCGCAGATAAAGCTGAACTATTTCTTCACCATCATAATTTCCAGTATTTTCAACAGTAACCGTGATATCCACAGATTCTCCCTGCATTATATTCTTCTTATTCAAAGTAAGGTTCGAATACTCAAAAGTGGTATAACTCAATCCATAACCAAAGGATATCAAAGGTGTATTGTCCACATCTAAATAGTTTGATTTGAATTTTTCGAATTTGTCTTTGGGAGCTGGTCTCCCTGTATTTTTTACACTGTGATAAATAGGGATTTGCCCCATATTTCTTGGCCAAGTGGTGGTTAACTTGCCTGATGGATTGTAATCGCCAAAAACCACATCAGCAATAGCATTACCAGCTTCAACTCCAGGGTGCCAAACTTGTAATATGGCCACTGGTAAGTCAAATTCTTCCGGAATGGTCAATGGTCGCCCACTCATAAGCACCAAAACTACAGGCTTACCAGTTGCCACTAGTTCACGAATCAGTTTCTTTTGACTATCTGGGATTGAAATATCTGTTCGGCTTGCCGCCTCTCCGCTCATTTCAGTAGCTTCACCAACTACCGCAACAACTACATTAGATGTTTTTGCCACAGCTAGTGCCTCTTGCAATAACTCTTCAGATGAACGCTTATCAATTGAGATTCGCGGTCCGAAAACATTGATTTTCTTGGCAAATTCAGGATCATCGGATATGTTGGCTCCTTTTGCATAAGTAATTCTTGCCCCTGAAGCCACATTTTTAAAACCTTCCAGTATTGTAACGGCCAGATTTGGATCTCCAGTAGGGGCCCAGGTACCAAGCATATTGTTTCTACTATCCGCCAAGGGACCAACCAAAGCTAGTTTTGCATCCTTTTTTATGGGAAGGATGTTATCATGATTTTTGAGCAAAACAAAAGAATGTGCTGCTAACTTTCTGGCCAACGCTCTATTTTCGGCTGTAAGGATATCTTTTTTAGGTCGATCCGTATCCAAATATCTAAAAGGGTCCTCAAAAAGTCCAGATTTATATTTTGCTTCCAATACCTTTCGACAGGCATGGGTTATCTCTGCCTCCGTTACTTTGTCCTCCTTAACCGATTTTCTCAAGGTGGTCAAAAAACCTTCCCCTACCATGTCCATGTGTAATCCAGCTTTTAAGGAAAGTGCGGATACAGCTTGCAAATCTCCAAGACCGTGAGCTATCATCTCATTGACTGAGGTATAGTCGGAAATCACTAAACCATTAAAACCCCATCGGTTCCGAAGCAATTCGGTCAACAGCCATTTATTGCCTGAAGCGGGCACTCCATCAATGTCATTAAAAGAAGTCATAACACTAGCAACACCAGCATCAATAGCAGCTTTGTATGGAGGAAGATATTGATTGAACATTTTCACCTTGCCCATATCCACCGTATGATAATCACGTCCAGCTTCTGGGGCTCCATAAAGTGCCAGGTGTTTTACACAGGCGAGCATGGTATTAGATGCTGAAAGGTCGTTCTGTTGATAGCCTTTTACCATTGCCTCTGCTACTTTAGCACCTAAATACGGATCTTCTCCCGCCCCTTCGGCAATTCTGCCCCAACGCGGGTCACGTGCAATATCGACCATGGGGGAAAAGTTCCAATTGATTCCATCTGCAGTGGCTTCTTTTGCCGCCATTTGGGCTGCTTGTTCTATTAAATCCATATCCCAACTACAGGAAAGTCCCAAAGGAATTGGATAGGTAGTCTTATACCCGTGAATCACGTCGGCACCTATTAACAATGGAATTTTTAAGCGTGTATTGTTTACTGCAAATTCTTGCGCAATCCGTACCCTGTCCGGTCCCGAAACTCCAAAAATCCCACCTACCTTACCGGTTTTTATTTTAGTTTCCACATTTTTGCTGACCACGGAGCCCGTTGCAATACCACCCCCAGGGGTTAGCAGATTCAATTGGCCTATCTTTTCTTCCAAGGTCATTTTTTCCAATAGAGCCTCCACTTCTGGAATCAAATTTTGTCCACGCATAATAGAGACGACCAAAAAAAGGAGAATCATCGTAGATTTCATCATGCCATATTTCATCATTTTCATATCTTATTTTATGTCTTGTTCCATGCTAACGGGATCCAACCTTTCTGAAATGCCATTCTCATTGAAAGCTTCAATGGTTACATAATAATTCTGGTCTGTATTCAAGGATTTCAATTCCAAACTGTTTTCCCCATAAACCAACCAAGAACTGTATAACTTATCAGGAGCAATGCCCCATAGTACATTATATCCTTGGCTTCCTTTTACGTTATCCCAAATTATTTTCACATCTCTTTTGTCCTTTTTTCTTGTCACTGTAAGGTTTTTGGGTACTTTAGGTATTTTCCCATTGCCTTTGCCAAAAACCCGGATACCGGAAATAGAAAGATAAGGAGTGGGAACATGTATGTTTTTAAAGCGAACAAAACGGGCTTTTTTAGGGATTTTAATTTCATTATAGTCGTTGGGAGTATCTTTTTTATTGGCACTTCGGTCGATAAGCATTGACCATTTTCTTCCATCCAAAGAACCTTCAATAGTATATTGATGGTACAATCCTGGAATTTTACCATACATATCAGATTCATAATCATTATAGTTTACTTGAACTGCATGAATCAATGAAGGTTTGGCCAAATCTATTTCTATCCATTCATCATCCGTGTTGCTCTCTGCCAACCAAAAAGTTTTGATACTCTCATCAACCAGATTTTTAACGCCGTAATTTTCTCTTTCTGACGACGCTTTTACGGGTTTTTTATAAGAAAGCAACATCCAGCCCCTAAAACTTCCTTCTTTATCGGAAACCGATGGCGCATAATGTGGATAATCCCCAAAATAGGTATCGCAGTACATAATTCCGTCATCATCAAAAAACGTTGGAAATGCACCAATTCGACGCTCCCAACCTATATTTACATTTACGGCCATTGAGGAAAAGTGCCAATAGACACTTCCAGGACCTACTACCGTGCTTCCATGACCTGCTCCATTAATAAAGCCACCTGGTTTATATGAAAAGGGATTGTTCGGCGCATAGGTGAACGGCCCCAATGGTGAATCTCCTACATAGGCTCCATCGCCATACACATTGAACTCTGTACCCGGTGCCGCATATTGCAAATAATATTTATTCTTGTGTTTTGTCATCCATGGTCCTTCAATATAACCGCCCAAAATTGTGTCAGTATGGTTTTCACCGAAACGTTCCCAACCATGCTTCTCAGGTTGAAGGTTGAAAAGTTCATATACCTTTTCCGAAGGTTTAAAACGCTTTTCTTTGTCCAATTTTTTGGCGCGGATTGGAAATTTATTGGAAGAACCCCAATACATATATGCCTGATCGTCATCATCTATAAAAAGTGCGGGGTCTTGCAATCTTGTTAGAATGGCTGGGGTAGCTTTCCATAATCCCTTTTCAGGACTATCAGAGTATAGTACACTCATTGCGCCGGATGGGTCGCCAGCTACATATAATACAGAATCTTTATAGTTGAAAGCAGCTGGAGCATTTGACCCTTGAAAATACCATTGTTGGGGAGTAATGAATGTCCAATTGGTCAAGTCTTTTGAGTGCCAATATCCCATGGAACGGGTAACGAACATATAATAATCATCCTTGAATTTGACCACCGCGGGATCTGCCCCTGAACGATAGGATAAATTTTTATGGGCATTATAGATCATGTAGGTATAATCCAAGTTTATTGGATTACAATACGTTTGCTGCCCATTTTGCCCCATAATTGTGAAGGACAAGCACAGAAAAAAGAAACAATATATATTACAAATATTCTTCATAGTTGAATCTTAAAGTAGGTGTTACCATCCTATCATTTTATCTTACTTCAATAGTTGAAACCCAATTTATCCAGACCTGCTTGTATATCTTCGTTTTGCATAAACAAATTCCACAAAAGACCTGTTCTATGGTTTTCAATCATTATGATTTGGGGTCCTTGGTCAATGGCTAGATATGCTTCTGCAACCCAAAAATTGTATTCAGGACTAAAAGCGTCATAAAAACCGGCTGGTCCCAACAGTTCATCCCTGTGTTCATAAAAATAGTGAAGCGCCTTAAGCGATTCATCCGGGGTATAGACAATTGAACTAATGGCAGCAGTTGGTGAAACAACCCCTGTATCGTTCGTAGGATGGTGCGCATTGTAACCAATAGTTCCATCTTCATTTCTGCCATAACTGGCTGTAAGCCCCCAACAGTCTTCCCCATAATCCATATAATTTTTAGGGTTGTCCACGCAATAGGAATAATTTATTTTAGAGTGATTTACATTGACATCCCAATAATTGACGTAGTCATCTGAAAGGGTTTTTGGGTTTAAACCGAGATATGAATAATGCGAAAAAAACAATGGACCGCCGTAGGGAAGAGAATTCCCATGCCGTACCAAAAGAGGATATCCGTATTGATTGTTAGGATAGGTAATCCCCCCATTTGAAGCCCAACCATTGGCATATACCTCTTTTGAAATACTATAATCGGGTGATGCAGCGGCCAAAACATATGTGATCAAGACTTCGTTGTATCCTTTAAGTTCTAAATTGATATCAAAATTGAAACTTGGACTCCAATGCCAATACAAAACGTTTTTGTTCTGCGTATACCAATTCCATTCAACTCCTTTCCAAAGGTCATCTGCCTGTTGGGCTAGAGCCTGCTCTGTTTCTGTCCCAGTCTTAAAATATTCTTTAACACAGATAAGGCCCTGGGTCAAAAATGCAGTTTCCACCAAATCTCCCCCATTGTCTTTTGCGCTAAACGGAATTACAACACCATTGGTGCCGTTTATCCAATGCGACCATGCTCCATGAAACCTATCCGCACCTTCTAAAAAATCTAAAAGGGTTTGTAAACGATCATATCCTTCTTCCCTCGAAATATATCCTCTTTCGATACCCACCAAAATGGCCATCAATCCAAAACCTGTTCCCCCAGTCGCTACAACATTTGCATCTCTTGATGGGTTATCAGGATGGTATCTTTCCCTTGAGGCCCCAGAGTTTTCCTCTGCAAAATCCCAGAAATATTTGAAGGTTTCCTGCTGTGTAAGATCCAATAATTCCGTATCGCTAATAGGTGGCTCGCTACCCTGATCATCATCTGAGGGTTCTATTGGAGTATACGTAAAATCGTCTTTACCTCCACATGAAAAAAGAACTATCAAAAAAAACAAAAGAGGAAAAATAGTATACTTACCCATCATTAGTTTAAATAAGGACTCTTGAAGTCCAACTTTTTGAGTCCTTTTTGTACATCCGCATTGGCCATAAATAGCTTCCATAACATTCCACTTCTATAATTTTCCACCATTACTGGAATTGGACCTTGGTCAATGGCCAAATACCGTGGTACATACCAATCTTTTTCTAAACTGAAAGCATCATAAGGGCCATATTTACCTATAAGGCTATCTTGTTCCGTATACAAAAATCTTAAAAACGTAATGCTTTCCTTGGGCGTGTAGGGCATGGACGAAAGTGCAGCCGTTGGGGAAATTACCCCCAAATCATGATCAGGTCTGTGTCCTGCATAACCTTTCATGGAGTAACTTGATGTAAGACCCCAATTATTTTCTCCGTAACCTTTATAATTTTTGGGGTTTTCCACACAGTGCCTGTAGTGGATGAGTGCATGATTTGTATTTAACTTTTTGTAATCCCCAAATTGATCGTTTAAACCATTGGGATCTAATCCCAAATAGGAATAATGTGACCAAAAAAGTGGTCCTACGGGAGATTTATCATGTTCATAGTGATTCAGTTCAGTCTGTAAATCATAGTATATGGTATCATTGGAAATTGTACCGTTTACCGCCCAGCCTTTTTCGTACACGCTTTTATCTACTGAATGAGTGGGTGATCCTGCTGCCAAAACATACATTATAAGCGCCTCATTGTAACCTCCAACCGGAAAATCCATTTCCCAACCAAAATTGGAAGACCAATGCCAGTACAATACATCTTCACCTTTGGTATACCAATCCCATTCAACTTCCTCCCAGAGCTGTTGTATTTTATCAGCAAGGGTTTTTTCTCGTTTATTGTTTTGATCAAGAAATTCTTTTATCGTCAACAAACCCTGAACCAAAAAAGCGGTTTCTACCAAATCTCCGCCATCATCCTTTTGGCTAAAAGGAGCGGTTTTACCGTTGGGCATGAGCCAATGTGGCCAAGCTCCATGAAACCTTTCCGCTTTTTCCAGAAAATCAATGGCTTTTTCAAATCGCAACACAGCTTGTTCCCGAGTAATAAAACCTCGTTCCACGCCAACCAAAATTGCCATTAATCCAAAACCAGAACCTCCAATTGTAATAATGTCCTTGCTGTGGGTAGGGTATATATTATCAAGATGGATACGTTCTCTTGCAAGACCTGATATGGGTTCAGCTCCATCCCAAAAATAATTAAAGGTCTGTCGTTGTACCAGGTCCATCAGGTCATTATCAGAATATTGATTGGACTTGGACGTATTTTGAGCTACAAGCTCCTTTTTATAAGTTTTTCGGCCATTGCACCCCGCTACTATGGATGCAACAGCCAAAACAACTGAAATTACAACTAACTTCATAAAACTAACTAACTCAAAACTTATGTTATCTAAAGGTTATAGATCTAAATTCATAACAGACTGTACTTCTTCTTGTGACAATGCTTTATCAAAGAGACGAAGCTCATCCAAATAGCTTAGGTCATACCAATGGTTCCAACCTGTAAAATTTGGTGCACCGGACATAATTGAAAGGACATTACAATCTGTCCAGTCAACACCGGCAAAGGCACCTTGCGATACAACTTCACCATCTATATATACGACTGCTTCAGTACCTGAAATGGTAAAGGCCAGATGTATCCAACCTGTGTCTGTAGCTGGGTCAACATCAGCGGCCGCTCCGCCATCGAACCAGCTTCCCCCATCTCCAAAACCAACATTCAATTTGAAGCGCTGCATTCCCCCAGCATCTTCCCTAAAAAATCGGAAACCTTTGTTTAAATCGTTTGATGTACCATCAATCATTGGAGGACCCATCACCAAAATACCTGCCCTATTCGGGTCAGCATTTACTTTATACCACATTGTAGCACTGAACTCGGATGTAGTTATACCCCCAGTTGGAAAAGTAAGATAGGAGTCGATTCCTCCTGCATATGCATTGTCCCCGAAGGCACCCTCGCCTGCAAATCCTGGAGACCCCACAACAGCTGCTTCACTGGCAGTAAACATTTCCATGGTATCACCTTCAAAAGGCATGTAGAACATTTCACCATCGAAAGTACCCACAAAACCTCCCGCCTCAGTGGTCATGATGTTTTGTATTTCTCCCTGGGAAAGTGCTCTATTGAACATTCGGAGTTCATCGATACTACTTTGGTCCGACCAGTGGTTCCAACCTGTGAAGTTTGGAGCCCCTGACATAATGGAAAGAATATCACAATCTGTCCAGTCCAAACCAGGAAAATCGCCAGTGCTTACAACCTCTCCATTGATGTAGACGGTTGCTGTGGTTTGCGACATGGTAATCGCCATATGGGTCCAACCAGCATCGGGTGAGACATCTGCCGCTTCACCGCCATCGAACCAGTGGCCAGAGCTACCAGAGCCAATGTTCAACTTAAAGCGTTGATTTCCCCCAACTTCTTCCCTAAAAAGCCGGAACCCTTTCGTTAAATCGTTTGATGTACCATCAATCATAGGGGGACTCATTATGAGCACTCCTGCCCTCTTTGACCCTACTATATTGGCAGCGTCGTTAACATTTATCCAAAAAACAGCACTGAATTCAGATTCCTGCAATCCTTCCGTTGGCAAGGTCAAATACGATTCTAATGCTCCTTCGTAGGCGTTTAGACCCACAAAACCTTCTCCGAAAAAGCCTGGAGAGCCTGCTTCATCGGCAGGTCTTAAGCCTACCAAATCAAAATAATCTCCATCAAAGGGCATATATAATGTTTCACCAGTATATAAGGGCACATAGGCCGGTTCTTTAACAAAGTTAACGGTAACGGATGTGGTCTTACCATCAAGATCGGTGGCATTTACTGTAAAAATATGGTCCCCATCATCCAAACCATCATAGTTTAAATCATCTACCACAACACGGCGATAATCCAAAAAGTTGTTCATTGTAGCAATTTTGTTGCCGTCTATTGATGCTTCAATTGTGGCCACTTCTATATCATCGGTTACCTCGAAATCTACAGTGATTGAAGTTACCAATTCCAATACTTTGATCGTTGTACCTTCAAGTGGATAATTAATGGTCACTTGTGGAGCTGAGGCATCAGCTCCTGGGTCTACTTGGGTAAGACCATCTATGCCTTGGTCACAGCTGTAGAACAATACCACAGCCAATATACTTTGTGCTAAAGTTTTTATAGTTCTCATAATTGCAATTTTTTAATTGTTTACGATATCACCCAATATTGGGAATTCGTCTATTTGGTCTTGATGATAGGTTACAAAGGTCCTATCAGGAGTAAATGTCCTGCCTCCAAAACTCAATTCATCATATCTTTCCAATCTAACCATATCAAAAAACCGCTTGCCCCATTCCATAGCAAGCTCAGCATATTTCTCATCTATAGCTTGATCTAGAGTAACACCATTTAATGGGGCCAGACCTGCTCTGGACCTAACTAAGTTTATTGCGTCATCAGCCGATATGGCAGTTTGTGAAGCTCCTTGTAAAAGTGCTTCTGCATATATTAGAAGTGTTTCGGCATAACGGAAAACAATGTAGTGCTTATTACTCCCATAGGCCGTTCTCCCAGGTATCAATTGATTTGTAGGCAAATAATGTTTCCCACTTGAAAATATTGACCTTACCGTTGAAGTGTTGGTATCACCATCTCTTGTAGTGGGAGAAACAAAACTAGGTAAAGTAGCTTCAGTATATGGTGTTGAAGCTATAAGACTATCTATTCCTCTTTGGGAAAAGAATACTGAGGTTTCCAAACGTACATCTTCTTCTCTATCCAACATGAACTCTACATATTTTAGAGTAGGTTCAAAAAATCCCCAACCATTGCTTGCACCTGCAATTGTGGGATCCCAACTAGTGGGGCCATAAGGATTATAAAGGTGGCTTACCCTATCGCCTTCACCTACGCCAAAATCAGAATATTGAAATTCGAATAGGCTTTCATCACTCAACTTCCCCGGTGTTTTAAAAAGTTCGTAAAAATCATTGAAAAGGTTAAACTTTGCAGAGTTGATAATTTCACCAGTTGCATCTGCAACGGCTTGATAATTCTCCAACTCTTGATTTGCCACTGCTTTGATCATCAAAGCCGTATATCTTGTAACACCACCTGGCAAATCTGTGCGCTCATTGGGGCGCATATCCAATAAGAACGGTAAGGCCTCATCCATCTGATCCGAAATATGTTGCATTACCTCATCTTTCGTGGGTACAGAAGTAACATCTGCAAATGCATTAAGATCGGAGGATTCAGGAATAAATACTGCACCATACACTTGTGACAGTTGAAAAAGCAGAATTGCCCTTAAAACCTTGGCCTCTGCAATATATTGGTTGCCCAAGGCAACGCCCTCATCATCTGCAAATTCTTGATATCTTTCAATTTGCTCCATCCCAGTGTGGGCAGCAATAATATCACCATAGTACGTTTCCCATAAGGTTCGTGATCCAAAAAATGAATTGTCATAAACATACCTGTCTTGGTTGATAAGGCCCTGTTGGTCTCCTGCCGCGTTTACATCATCTCCCCTTGTAGAAACGACCAATGGCTGTTCCCATCCTCTGGACGTAACTGTTTGGTAAACCCCGATGAGTGAAAAAACCATATCATCAGTCTTTGAAAAATCCGTGCCTCCAGCAAAATTATTATTGAGCTCCGGTTGATCTAATTCGCTTGAACAACTTGTAATAATAATCCCCATAAAAACAAGGAGTGTATAAAGTTTGTTTATTCTTAAATATGTCATAGCTATTGTTTTTAGATTGTAATATTTACGCCAAAGGTGTAAACACCAGGTATTGGATAAGTTTGATTATCTCTACCATCTGGAACTTCAGGGGTAAAACCGTTGTAGTCGAATAACGTTAAAGGACGCTCAGCGGTAAGGTAAAATCTTATTTTAGGATTAAAATCCCCACCAAACTGAGGTAGAGTGTACCCTAACGTAACATTCTGTAATCTTACAAAATCTCCTTTCTCAACAAAAAAACTGTTGAGAAACTGATTGCTCCAAGGATTTCTTATACCTCTTGCTGAAGGATAGGTATTCGAAGTTCCTGCACCATTCCATCTATTGACAGCAAAGTCTCTATCAATATTTGGGTCAGGAGTCTGTCGGATATTAAATCTTTTTTGGTTGGCAATGACATTACCCCCTTGCCCAATTACATTCATGGAAAAATCCCATGCTTTGTAATTAAGTCCAAGATTGAAACCGAATGTATAAGTAGGTATGTATGATCCCAAATCTACCCTGTCCTGGGCATCAATCATCATATCCCCATTGTGGTCCACAAACCTGAAATCTCCAGGTTCAACTGTCAATCCATTTGTTATTGCAGTTTGTGCAGCTGGGTCATTTTGTATTTCTTCAGGTGTTTGATATACCCCTGCAACCTCTAGTCCGAAGAAAGGATCAATGGTTCCACCGATAACAGTCCTTTGAGCAAGATCTCCCCCACTGGTTAAATTTTCTTGGCCTGCCAAATCCAACACTTCATTGTTCAGCGTTGCAAAATTTGCGCCTATACTGTAACTGAAATTATCAGAAACCCTTTTGTTCCAGTTCATGACAATTTCAAAACCAGTATTCTTTATTTCACCAACATTTTGCCTTGTTGTTCCCGGTACTAAAAGCCTGGAAACTGGAATTACGGCATCTCGGGTAACTCTGTTGAAGTAATCTGCTTCCAAGGACAATTGATTATCGAACAATCTAGCTGTAATACCAAAGTTTGTGGTCTCTGTAACCTCCCATTTTAAGGCCTCAAAATCACTACTTGTTACCAATCCAGAAAATGGTGTGTCTCCAAATGCTGCCGTAACCTCCTCCGAGGTAATTCCACCTGAACTTGAAGCTACATTGGCATTTCCCGATTCGCCCCAAGTTGCCCGTAACTTTAAATAATTTAGCGTTTTACTTTTAGGAAAAAAAGATTCTTCCGAAACTACCCAACCAGCACCAATAGCGGGAAAATAACCCCATTTTTCTTGGTACTTGTTGGTACCATCAGCTCTAAATGTTCCATAAAGTAAATATCTATCGTCAAAATTATATGCAACCCTTCCAAAATAGGAGAAGAAGTATTGCCTAGACCCATCATCTCCGGTTGCCCTATCACCATCATTTCCTTCTGTCAAATCTATGGTATCGGACAAGTCTAAAAAATAGGATTCATCTCCAATTCCGGGACCATTGGGGAAATTCAAGCCAGTTATTTCCAACTGTTCCCATGAGCGGTCCCTAAAAGCAGTACCCGCTAAAAGGGTCAGGTTATGTTTACCAAAACTATCATTATAAGTCAAGGTATTGTCCCAAGTCTGCTCGGATAATGTTTCATTTCTTTTTATCAAAGTGGCATTTTCCCTAAAGGCATTTCCATTACCGAAAAAGTATGGAAGCCGAACCTCCCTAACTTCAAGTGTCTCAAAATTATGATAATATGCCGTTTTAAAAGTCAGTTTGTCTGGGACCAATTGATAACTCAAATCAATCGTCATCAATGCGTTTCTACCTTTATTTCTATTCTCGGTATTTTCCATTACCGGGAAAGGGTTTTGCGTACCTCTATAACCTAAGTCTTGTGCATTTGCATAAGGCCTGGGAAATGCATCTGTTTTTGATGGATCGAGGACGGGCATTACAGGGACGGCATAGTAAGCCAGTGCAAATGCTGTATCTTCAGGGCGATATCTTGTGGAATTGCTGAAAAGTGTCGATAGTCCAATATTTAAACGATCACTTGCATCAAAGTTTAGTTTACCCCTAATATTAAATCGTTCATAATCATTCTTCATCTTAAGAATTCCTTCTTGTTCAAAATAATTTAACCCTACTGAATACGTTATGCTTTCCGCACCTCCGGTAACCCCAAAACTGTGATTTTGCTGAAGCGCATCACGCAGAATTAAATCATACCAATCCGTGTTTACATCCGGCACATCCGGATTTATCCGACTTCTACCATAACGTTGGATGGCGTTTTCAATAAACTGTGCTTCTGCATCTGATCCAGACTCTCTAGCTAAAGTGGCAAACTGTTCTGTGTTTGAAAGTGTCACCAAATTCTGGGCTATTTGAACTGACTGATACCCATTATACGTAATTTGTGGTTTCTGGTTTTTTCTACCCGATTTTGTCTGAATCAAAACAACACCATTCGCTGCTCTTACCCCATAAATTGCAGTTGCGGACGCATCTTTTAAAACCGAAATACTCTCAACATCTTCGGGGTTTAAAAAATCAATATCGTCAAAAAATACCCCGTCAACTACATAAAGTGGATCTGAGGCACCATCAACAAAAGAACCCAAGCCCCTAACCCTAATTGTGGGACCTGTACCTGGAGCTCCACTGCTAACTACCTGCAGACCAGCTACTTTTCCTTGAAGTGACTGCATGGCAGCTCCCGATGGAGTTCGGACGATATCTTCAGATTTTATAGTAGCTATTGAGCCTGTTAAATCTGCTTTCTTCTGGGTACCATAACCTATAACAACTACTTCATCAAGTGATTGGGTATCTTCCTGCAAAACTACGTTTATGGAGTTCTGACTATTTACAGGAATCTCTTGTGCCGTAAAACCGATATAGCTAAATACAAGAATTCCGTTGCTGGGAACATCTCCCAAATTATAGTTGCCATCAAAATCTGTTTGAATACCATTTGTTGTACCCTTAACAATGACACTAGCACCTGGCAACGGGCTTCCTTGGTCATCATTAACTACCCCCGAGACCGTAATATTATCTTGGGCGTAAATAAGGACTTGGAAAAGAAAAAATGATATTGATAAAAAGTATCTACTCATTTTCATAATTGTTCAAAAGTTTAGTTTGTTTATTGCTAAATTAATAATAGAGGCCAGTACCCAATAACATTAGGATTACATAAAAATTACATCATCCCAAAATTCCTTCTGAGACCGTATTTTTAAGGCTTATGCAGTAGTCTATCTTTGCTTTTCAAAATAAATTTTAACATTGTGATGTACCAATGATGTAGTCTAAAAATGCTTTTAGAACATCAGTAAACCAATTATATAAGAATTCTAAAAGGTTATAAGAAAGTTGGAAAGGTTTTTTGAACTATCAATCTCCAGTTTTTTGCGTAGTCTATACCGATGTATTTCAACTCCCCTTACCGTAATTGCCATCAAGGGTGCAATCTCTTTCGTAGACAAGTTCATTTTTAAATAGGCACATAACTTTAAATCCTTTGGAGTAAGATTTGGATATTCTTTCAAGAGTCTTTCAAAGAAATCCTCATGCAATTCTTTAAAATTGAATTCAAAACGTTTCCAATCCTCGGTATCATGAATTGAATTATCCAATTTTTTCAAAAACGACCTATACCTTTGTGAATTGGGGAATTTCTCCTTGTTCATTTCCAACATATTTTTCAATTCCAAGATCATTTCATTTTTCTTGGCAATATTTAATGTTGTGCTGGTAAGTTCATTCTGTTTAATCTTGATTTCTTTTGCCAATTTCTCTTTTTCTATTTCCATCAGCCTTTCATGCTGCTCACGCTGCATCTGTTTTTGCAATTGAAGCTGTTTGCGCCTCAACTTTCTTTTATTGTATGTCAGTATCAAATACATAATTGACAAAGCCAATAAAAAGTAGAGAATTAGGCTTAAATGGGATAAATACCAAGGAGGAGCAATCTTAAATAAAACCGTATTGGGCTCCGAAATTTTGTTATCAATACTAACGGAAGATATGCTAAGCTCATAATCCCCATAAGGCAAATTCTGAAAATTTAACTCTCCACTATCCTGGTAACCAGATTTGTTCAGAGTACCCTTTAAATTGTAATAGTAACGGGCCTGACTTAATTTAGGTGAAGCTATTTTAACAATAATGTTTTGGGAATTCTTAAAGGGGATATCCTTTCTATCCGAGCTTATCGGGTAAAAATCGGTTTCATCTTTAAACGAACTCAATTTTGGCTTAGGTGAACTAAAGCCGTCCAATTGTCTTTTTAATTTTGACAGATTGATTTCTCCAAAACCATCAGAGAGTGTAAACAGAAAAATGGAATCGTTGCGCTTTATAATTTTCTGGGCTTCCGGCACCAAACGCTCTTGAAGCTGCGGATAGCTTATCACCAAACTATCTGACCTTAAATTTGTGTAGGTTATCTCCTTGTTCCCTTCCGTATCTGCAAACCAGAAATAATCGTCATCAAAATATAGAAGTTCTCTATTGGTAAAAGTTTCAAATTCCTTGAAAGTGATAATTTTATCTAGAATAGGGTCATATTTATACCATAATCCCCTGTTGTTGAAAACAATTTGGTTCTTGATATTGTACAATCTCACATTGTAATCGTCCGTAATCCCCTCATCCTTAAACTGCTTAACTTTTATTGCTTCACTACTTTCCTTGTTCATTTTAATCCTATACAATCCTTTATATGGATGTGCGGCCCAAATTGTACTGGGGTTCTCAAAACACAATTGTTTTGTAGGGAACTCAAACCCCTCAACTCTATCAACTTTCCAATTCCCTAAATCCTTCTTATCAAACTTTGCCAGGCCATTGTAATTGCCTTGTATATACGTTAATGTCTTCTCGGGTACTTTGACTATTTTGTAGCCTCCAGCTACGTCGGAAATTCTAGCCAAACTACCTCCATTAATTTTATATGTGGTTGAATTGTGTCCGCATAATAGGTCGCCATCAATAACCTCCAAATCCCAAACATGGCCCTGGGTGCCATCAACGAATTCAAGTTTACCATCCTCGAAAAAGTATACTCCGGTATTACTACCCATATATAATTTTCCGTTATGTGTTTCAATGTCGTAAACCGTACCCAATACACCCGTGAAATCGGTGTAATAGTGTATGGGGTTATTTAATTTTATATAATCTATTCCATTGTCAAGACCCAGCCATAATTGATTGTCATAATACAGCATTGAGAGTACGGTATTATTTTGCAATCCCAACTGTCTATTTATGTTTTCGTAGATTTCATTCTTTAAATCATAGATGTAAATACCATTCTTTATGGTGCCAAATGCAATCTTATCATTACCGACACCAGCAATCTTGTTTAACTGCTGTTTTTTCAATTGATCGTTCAATTCTGATTTCCAAGGTGTCAACCTACCGTCTTTATCATACAAAAAACAGCCGTTAAGTTTGGTTCCTATTAGCAACCTATCCCCAATTAGGGCCATATCGGTTATTGTTTTGTTGTTCAACCGATCTTGGTCACTAAGAGGTACTAAATCATCACCCTGCAACTCAAATAGTTCTTTACCGCTACTGGCCACAATTATTTTATCGTTGAACTCAATGAAATGCGAGATTATTTGAACGGGGTCTATTACTTTAATGCTATCATTTTCGTAGCTGTAAATCGAAGAAAAAGATCTGAACATTATTTTTCCATCAAACGAGATGATTTCCCAAAATTCTTCGCTTGTAAACGTATGATCTTTGATCAAATGGGTTAAGGATGTATATTCAAGACTCCCGAGTTCATTTTTTACCCAGTACCCAAATTCTTCATAAGATCCCGTAAAAATTCTTTCCTTATGGCAAAATACCGATCGTATTATGGTGTTATTGGGAAGTTTGTAGAGTGTCCACTCTTCGCCATTAAAGTGCAATAACCCGCTATTATTTGCCACAAACAACTCTCCGTCCTCATTGCTTGAAATTCCCCAGTTCTTACTTGCCGCACCATATTCAATTGTCTTATAATTATAAACTGGTGGTAGCAAATTCTGACCATTGATCAAAAAAGAAAATGAAAACAATAGAAGAAATAAGTCTAGCCTCTTTTTCATACTTGGACCCATTATTAAAAATAGGTAATCGCATCAAGATACAAAAGATACTTGTGCAATACTTCGCGTTTATAACTTCTACTTTGTTGGAAGAATTTGAGAATAAAAAAAGCTTCTCAAGAACGAGAAGCTTTTTCAAGGTGTGGGCGGAGAGACTCGAATTCTCTCACCTCACGGCACTAGATTCTATGTCTGACGTCTAACAGTTATAACACGCTAGCAAAAATCTTCGTTAATATACCCAGTAAGGTTTCAAAAACAAGTATTTATTTTTTTGAATCAAAAAGAGGGTAGAACTCTTCGGTCTTTTTAGTTGGATGTCCCTTTTTTTCCCTAGACACCATAAAAGAACCTCCCCAAACGGTATTCGGAAAATTCAGAATTTGATTCATACTTTGTTTTATAGAGGTAACCGTTGTTTGGTTTATGGCCTCGGATATGGGCATCCACTTTACCTCATCCATTCCTTCTGGGAGCTTTGGCACTCCACTGACATATTCTGCAACATAGTAACTCCGCAACGTTGAAAATGGATGGTAATCATATTTATAACTAAAATACCCATGTAATTGGGGTGCTTTTATACTGACACCATAAGCATGTGCAATGCTGTCCAGGCTTTCCCTTATATACTGTCGCTGACTATACATACCGGAGGGGGGCGCCCAAACATAGTCTTCTTTGCACATTAGTATTTCATTATTCTCGTTTACGATAAGTAACCGTTGCATGGTAAAATTATGCGTGGGGTCCCTATGCATGTTTTGGTTGTTTTGCGCATAAGTGCAATGCAAAAACAAGGAGAAGCCAATTACTGACAAAAAGAAATTCGTTTTCATATTATTTTGTTTTATTGTTTGACGCAAATATGAAGACAGTCAACTACAGATTCTATCATATTCATGAATCTGATAAACTAAAACCAAAAACTCGTTATGTTTCCCTGGATGTTTTTTGAAAAGCCAATGGGGTGGTACCCGTTAGTTTTTTAAAAGCCGTGTTAAAAGACGAGATACTATTGAAACCCGAATCATAAGCAATGGAAGCAATATTAAAATTTTTGTGGGTATCTGAAAGCAATAAGCGCTTTGCCTCTTCAATTCGGTACATAAGTATAAATTGGGAATAGTTCAAATGCTCTTGTTGGTTAATACTCTGCGAAAGTTCCTTTGCCGAAACTTTCAATTGCTTGCTAAGAAGGGTTAAGGTAAGGTTTGGATTTAAATAAGGTTTTTCTCTTTCGAAATAGTCCTTTATCAAATCCATTGTTTCCCCAGCAGCCTGTTCATCGATATTTGAAAGTCGGTACTTCCGAATGGATTTATTGAAAACGACAGGATTTTTTAGAGCCCAAATAGCAAGAATAACAATCATGGAAGAAAACAGAAACGACAATCCGATATAAAATGGGAATGCTATTTTGGAGACTAGGACATAGGCAATAACAAATACTACATTGAGCCCTAAAAAATAGGAAAGCCATTTGTTTACTATTTGAACCTCTTTCTTAGGGTATTTTTCCCTGTTACTTAGAAACCAGAAAAAACTGAACAGGCAATAGCCCGCCATATGTACAATTATTGCATTATAAAAAATAACGAACCATATGGAATACTGTTCAGGACCATTGTTGGGAATAGCCCAGCATATGGGAAGTAGAAAAAGAAAAACACTATAATGCACAAGGTGCTTTCTTGAGAAACTTTCTTTTTTACGTATCAGATAGCTTGTATACAACCAAAGTGATGGTCCAACACAGAAAAGTATAGAAAGAAAAAAATTACGAATAGCGGAATCTAAATCATAGAAATAATGGAAAATAGATTTACCTATTCTCAAGCTGAATGCCGCAAGATAAACTCCCAGAAATATATTGTATACTGGTTGTTGTTTTCTGCCTCCAAACAATACCGCAGAAAAAAAAAATCCCAAAATAACACCTATACTGCCCAAAAGCAGTTCTAACTGCTGTAAAATCCCTGTTTCCATAGACCTGCCATTTTTTTGGTTACCAAAAGAGAAGCAATCAAAAATACAATAGGATAAATAACTTAATCATCAGAACACCTGCAAAAAATATTTAAACAAAAAAAGCTCTCAAAAATTCGAGAGCTTTAAGTGCGGGCGGAGAGACTCGAACTCTCACACCTCGCGGCACTAGATCCTAAGTCTAGCGTGTCTACCAATTCCACCACGCCCGCAAAAGGAGTGCAAATATAATTCAATTTTTCAATTGAAAAATGTTCCTTTTCGAAAATTTTTATCTGATTTTACCATTACGTAAAAAACATACTGCTAACAAAAAAGTACAATGTCATTACAAAACCTATAATCAAACCAACGGCCAAAAACTTAATAGAGAAGTTTACACTGCGGAATTTTTCAGTTGCAATTTTGGAATTTATATAAATTTGCTGTCCTAATTGATCAAAGACACGGTCTTCGTCCACACTAATATCATAAAATGTCTTAGAGAAATTTTTGATATCACCAAATGCAGATATCACATCGCCAAAAAAGAATATATTACTATCATATTCTTTTTTAAAAATTGGGATAAAACATCTTATACTATAGTAAATGGATATGCATATACAAAGAGCCCAAATACTAAAAAGTATATAGAATACTGGGTCATAGCCAATTTTATCTGAGATAGTTTCTTGACTCAGATATATAAGATTGAATACCAAACCGTAGAAGGAAAGTATTAGTCCGGCTTTAACTTCAGATGCTTTGATCAGGCTTAATATATAATTGATTGTACCCCAATAATGGTCTACTAAATCATCTGTATGCTTGTTCTTAACATAATTCTCTTGAACAGATGTATCAACTACTTCTTTTTCTTCCATAGGTTTACTTTTTCAAAAAAAATTATTTAGTAGTCATTGTTTCAACTCCTTTCCAGCTATCATTTATTTCTTGGGTGATAAGGTGGGCAGATTTGTTTAAAAAAAGCTTCGCTGTTTTGTCGTTTATGTTCATTTTAAAAATTTGCTGAAAGGTGACTGCTGCCATTGCAAATTCCTTTTTAAAGTATAAATTCATTGCATGGTCAAAAGTAGGAAGGGTCATAAGTTTATGGTTTAACAACGACAATTCGTCTCCATTAATACATTCATACAGTTCAATGGGTTTTTGCTTTCCTTTAACCTGTACTGGACCTAAATACCTAAAATCAAATTCTTCAGGATCGGTCAATTTGTCCTTACATTCCTGAGTCAATAATATTGAAGTGCCATAATGTTTTGATAAGCCTTCTATTCGAGCAGCGGTGTTTACCGTATCTGAAATTATTGCTGCATCCAATCTTTCTATATCTCCCGTAATGCCCATAATAAGCTTCCCATTCTGCATACCCATACCAACCTTAATAGGCAGCCTCTTCTTTGCAACACGGTCCTTATTGTAATCTTGTAGCGCTTTGTGCATTTCTACCGATGCCCTTATAGCGTATTGAGATCCTTTTGGAAAAAGTGCCATAAAACCATCCCCCAAATACTGCAAGATGAATCCGTTGTTTTTTCGGATTATAGGGCCCATTCTATTGTTGAATGCATTGACAAATAAAAAATTTTCTTCAGGGTTCATTCCTTCGGAAATTGTAGTGAACTCCCTGATATCGGCAAAAACCACTGTTACTTCTTTCTCAACCAAATCTCCCAATACTACTTCCGTAATATTTTGTTTGCCCAAAGATTTAATAAATTCTGATGGTACAAATTTCTGGCTTACTTCATGTATCCGTCTAATTGCCTCTTCCCTATCCCTTGCCTCTTTTAATCCTTTTTGATAGAGATGGGCACTTTCAATAGCAGCTGCGGACTGTAATGTGATTGTTGTCAGTAATTTTAATTCTGCAGCTGTAAATTCTTTTTTTTCTTTATTGCCCAAAATCACCATTCCCAAAGTCCTGTGCTTTACCTTAAGTGGGGCGTACATAACTGCTTTAAGATGTTGTAGGGATACGTTATCCTTAATTCGCTCTTGTGGAACAATGGCAGAGCTACCCTTTAAAATAAGGTTTTTTAGAACCTCGTTTTGCTCCACTATATTTTTTTCGCTGTCTGGATTATCCCCAAAAGAAGCGAGTTCAAATACTTTATCTTCATCAGGCTCATACATTAAAAATAAACCATGGGTAGATCCAATAATTTGGGAAGACTCCTGTAGTGCAATCTCTGCTATCGATTTAGTATCTATTTTTTCAGAAATCATCTCGCTCAAACCATAAATCATGTTTATCTCACGATAAAGGTTCAAGACTTCTTTTCCTATTTTCTTTTTCTCAAATTCTTTTTGAACCAAAAGTTTAATTAGATCAGAAATATATTTCCCCTTATCACTTTTTGATTTAAAAATTCCAAAAACAATGGATTCATGTGTGAGTTCCTGTTGAAACTGAAATCCACTCTCTTCTCCCCAAAGCACATTTTCCTTACTATCAGCAACAAAAAAATCTACTCCCTCACTTAAGGCAACGTTCTTTATCAGGGACATTGATGCAATGTCTTTCTGAAGTACATGTTTTAGTGATTTTACTAGTAAAGAAGTGGTTTTTTCGGTCATTTTTAGAATCAGCTCTTGAGAATTTCTTCAGCAACTGCCAACATCTCATCTGGATCAAAAGGCTTGGTCATGTATTTATCCGCTCCCATCTCCAATCCTTTTTGTCTATCTATTTCTTGTCCTTTTGCAGTTAAAAGAATAATATATATATCTGATGAATTGGGTTCTTTTTTTACTTTTTGACACACCTCCATTCCGTTCATCTTTGGCATCATTACATCTAAGAATACAAGGTTTGGTCTTGATTCATTGATGACGTTCAAGGCTTCTTCTCCATTTTCTGCAAAAAGCAGTTCTACGCCCTCATCTTCCAAATCTTCCAAAGTCTGTTCAATGAGCATTCTAATATGGGATTCATCATCTACAATCAATATTTTTTTATCCATTCGTTATTTCTGAATTAAGCTAGTTTAGTTTTATTTTTTCATTCATAGACAAAGAACATTACGTTCTCCATACCTTTTTGAACTTTTAGGTCCTTGATAAAGTTTTTATCCCCATTGTAGACCGAATTGAGCATAATAATATCAGGCATTGCTTCTGATGCCGTTTGCAACAAATTATCAGTGCTAGCCTTCACGACCTTATAGCCCCTTGCACTCAAAACTTCGGTAAGTGTTTTTACTGCTGATGCATCTTCATCAACCACCAGAACTTTCTTTTTTGATACACCTTGCTCCAATAATTCATCTACTTCATGAAACAATTTTTCAGTATCAATAGGTTTGGTCAAATAACGATCTACACCTATTCTAAATCCACGTTCTTTGTCCTGCACTATGGATAAAATAATAATGGGAATATCCATAGTAGCGGGATCGTTCTTTAATACAGCGGCAACGTCAAAACCATTTATTTCTGGCATCATCACATCTAGGATAATGAGATCGGGCTTCTCCAACCGTACCATATCCAAAGCTGCTTTGCCATTTGCGGCTTCACGAACTCTATATCCTGTATCTGACAACTCTTGTCTTAACAGTGATCTTATGGGTGTATCATCATCAACCACTAAAATGGTGGGCTTACCGTCTTCGTTTTTCTTCGAGCTATGGCTTATCTGTTTTTTAAGACTCCTGAGAATTCGGTCTAATTGTATTGGCTCCTGTACGGCTGCTTCTCCTAAAAGAGGTATGGAAAAGAAGAACGTGCTACCTACATTGAATTCACTCTTCATCCAGATAATGCCACCGTGGTGTTCAATAATCTCACGACAAATAGGAAGGCCTAAACCTGTTCCCTGTGGTTTATCTGTTAGCGTATCACCAGCTTGCCTAAAACGTTCAAAAATTTTGTGCTTATCCTTTTCTGCTACTCCAATGCCTGTATCCTGAACTTCAAAAATAAGCTGTCCTTTGTCTTGATATGCTTCAACACTTACAGTTCCTTTTTCAGTGAACTTAACTGCATTGGACAAGAGATTGATTATCACTTGAATTAATTTGTCCTCATCAGCTTTTATTATTGGCAAGTCTTCCGGTATATTTTTCTTTAAAACCAGGCTTTTTTGCTCAAACAAGGAAGAAGTAGCAGCTATACCCCTATGAATCACATCTTGTAGAAAAACTGGCCTTATGTTCCACTCCATCTTACCTGACTCTATTTTGGCAAGATCCAGCACATCATTAATAAGATTGGTAAGTCTTTCACCTTCAGACACCACTACGTCTAAATTTTCACTTACTTGTTTCATGGTCCGTTTTATCTTTTGATCGTCAACGGTAACCGCAGGAAAAATTTTATCCTCTAAGCGTTTACGGATGATTTTGGCAAAACCTAAAACAGATGTAAGCGGTGTTCTAAGTTCATGACTGACTGTTGACAGAAACGCGCTTTTAGCTTCATTAGCATCTTCCGCTTTTGCTTTTGCCTGTTTGGCATCTTCATACAATTCTGCATTGTGCAAGGCAATACCCACATTTATGGCTATGGTATTTAAAAGTCTTTTATCCTCATCATTAAATCTACTTTCATGCTGCACACTTTGAACACTGAGTACACCAATAACAACATCTTCCACAGGTATGGGAACCCCTAAATACGAAATGGCCTGCTTCCCTGTTTGTTGTATACCGCTTTTTGTGTACTCTGCCTTTATATCCGTATCCTTATTAATAAGTAATGGCTCACCGGTTTGAATAATTTTGGAAGTAAGTCCTTCCCCATACTTCATTGGTGGCATATCATCTCCGTCTTGATACGGAAAATCTATGATTCCGGTATCTGGGTTAAGAATGGCCAAATAGGTAATATCAGATTTAAATACCTCCTTCATTTGGTTACCTACCAATTGTATCAATGCGTCCAATTCCAATTTATCATTAAGTGCTTTACTTACTTGATTTACCGTTGCAAGTTCACTTAGCCTCTGATTGGACTCTTTGGTACGTTCCTGTACTTTTTCTTCAAGTTCTTTCTGTTGGTTTAAAAGAATCTTGGTTCGTGCTTTTACTGAAAAGTAAATAAATCCTAAAATACCCAAAGCATAAAGTGAATAGGCCCACCACGTTTTATACCATGGTGGTGCTATAGTAAACGAGAAGGATGTGACTTCGGTTTCATCACCAAAAAGACTCTTTGCTTTGGCATTAAAGGTATATGACCCTGCTGGTAGATTAATATATTCCCTAGTGGTCTGCTTACTCCAATCTGACCATTTATCGTTAAGCCCATCTAACTTGGTGGCATATTGCATATTATTTTGTGCGATGAAAAGAGGCGCAGCATAATCAAAACTCAATGTGTTGTTTTGAAAATCTAATTTCAAGTCTTTTGGCAACTCCTTTGAGCCAGCATAGATCAATGAGTCACCAGCTACTTTCATTGATCTAATTTTTAAATCAAATTTGGACAAAGTCCTTTTATTCATTTTACCGCTGTAACGGATAATACCATCAGGGCCTGAAAACCAAGCTATTTGCGAGCCATCTGATTTCGGTTTTTCAACATGTACATTGATTAAGTCGTTATTCTTTAGTTCTCGTAAGGTTTCCGTATCCAAATCTACAGTACCATCTTCGTTCTTTTTTGCTATGGTAATACCTGAACCAACATTGAACCAAAACCTATTTTCCGAGTCTAATTCTGGAAACAAAAACCCAGGATTTTCAAGGCTTATCAATTCACTGTAGAAAAATTTCTTTTCAAAAAATTTCTGGTTTTCTTTATCAAAGGCATACGTTTTACCTTCTGAGGAAAAAAAATGGGGTTCCCCAAAAACACTTGTAATAGACATACTTACGTCTTTAGGGAGACCATCTTCAATATCATAAACTTTAACCTTGGAAGCATCAAGATTTAGTTTTGAACCATTGAATTGTGTGTCAAGTAATAGTATTTCACTGTCGTTTCGGCTACCCAACCAAATATTCCCATCTGAATCTTCAAAAAATCCGCCGTTTGGGTTTTTTGCAATTTCCGATTCAAAAACAAACTGGTTTTCTGATTCATCAAAATACAAACTGGTTATACCGCCCTCGTGAAAAGCGAACATTCTATTTTCATCGTAAGTAGATATGATAGAATAGCGGGATCTAAAATTATAATCTATACTTTTTCTAACATACTCAAAGGTTTTCCCTTTGATTTCGAACATACCCATTGCACCGAGTCCGGTATAAAGTCGACCTCGAGTTTCGGTAAAGTTACCGCCTTGACCAATGGTACCCTCCATGAATTTTACTTCACTATCCCCATCCCTTAAATAGTAAATTCCGTTACCCGTAGTAAAGTATACAAAATCATCTAATCTATGGGCATCTAAAACACTACTGGTTCCTAGACCTGAGGCCGTAGTTACATATGTGAAAGGAGAATTCAGGTCAACTTTAGAGATGCCTTTGAATATAGCTAACCATAGTACACCCCTAGAGTCTACATAAGAATAATCAACGGTACCATCTTGCAATCCGGTATCCACTGTATAACTTTGTAACAATTCACCATCATGACTCATTAAATAGGCGCCATTACTAAACGTATTGAATACAAATCTACCATCATCCAATGCGACTCCAGGTAAATACAAACTGCCTTTTACAAGCTCATCCAATTCTGTTTTAAACGGTGTAAATGTTTTACCATCATACAAGTAAAATCCTTGTGTTCTTGTACCAACAAGCATGGTTTTGTCATCATAGGGCAACATGGTGTAGATGCGTTCACTTGCAAATTTTTCTCCACCAGGAACAACATTTAGTTTTCCATTTTCGTAAATACAAAGTCCCTTCCCCCATATCCTAATGTATAATTTGTCATGAACGACTTGGCCCACATGCAGACCGCCTTCTGGCACAACAACTTCAAAAGTATTGCCATCCCATATGTATAATTTATCGTTGGTTCGGTAAACCATTCTTCCTTTGAAATAATCAACCTCCCAAACAGTACCAAGTGCCCTATGCTCTTCAGGTATTTTATCTTTTAAAGAAACATAGTTTAATTCTCCTAAATCATTAACCCCTAGATAGCCAAGTTCCCCTTCTCCCGCTACGAAAATAGTGCCGTTATCGTCTTTGGCCAGACTTCGGGCACTTACATAATTTTTAAGCGGTATGGTTCTCCAATTAACACCATCAAACTCCAGGACCCCCGAAGTATTGGCAAAATACATGATGCCGTCATCACCCTCCAAAACCCACCAGTTAACGGGTTGTGCACCATAATCTTGATAATAGTAATTGGTTATTTTCGGTTGACCCACCTGTTTTTGGGCAACAACTGAAAAAGAAAAAAAAGAAAAAAGTGAGGATAAGAAATATAGCTCTATACTTCTTATAGATCGAACGAGAGGTTTATGCATGTTTGGTTGGTATATCAATACCTATGGATCTTGACCTTAGGCAATGGTTTTAAATGTACAAAAAAAAATGTAACGACTATTGGTAAGCCCCGATAATGTTTTACTAGTAAGGACTTCCTTACACAAGCTACTTTACTAAGATTAAAAACTTGTTTTTTGTACTTTTAAGGCTTTTTAAAATTTTATGCAAAAAATCAACAATTACATTGCCACTCATAAGACCCGATTTATCAATGAGCTCATCCAACTTTTAAAGATTCCTTCCATTAGTGCAGATACTGCCTTTTCTAAAGACGTGATTGAAACGGCTAAAATAGTTCAGGAATCTTTGAAGGATGCTGGTTGTGATAACACTGAAATTTGCGAAACCAAAGGATATCCTGTTGTTTATGGGGAAAAAATAATCGACCCGAAGCTTCCAACAGTTTTGGTATATGGGCACTACGATGTGCAACCGCCCGACCCAATGGAATTATGGACTTCCCCTCCATTTGAGCCCGTTATCAAAAAAACGGATTTACATCCTGAAGGTGCCATATTTGCAAGAGGCGCATGTGATGACAAAGGGCAAATGTACATGCATGTGAAGGCCTTGGAATTCATGGTCAAAACTGACCAACTGCCTTGTAACGTAAAGTTTATGATTGAGGGTGAAGAAGAAGTTGGAAGTGATAGTTTGGGTGAGTTTTTGGAAGCGAATAAGGAAAAATTCTCTAATGATATCATTCTAATCTCGGATACTGGGATAATGGCCAACGATGTTCCATCCATAACAACAGGATTACGTGGATTGAGTTATGTTGAAGTAGAAGTTACTGGACCAAACAGAGATCTTCATTCCGGAATCTACGGTGGTGCAGTACCCAATCCCATCAATGTCTTAAATAAAATGATTGCCTCCCTGCATGATGATAACAATCATATTACAATACCTGGGTTTTATGATAAAGTAGAAGAGGTTTCAGATGAAGAGCGCGCAGAAATGGCTAAGGCACCTTTTCACCTAGAAGAATACAAGAAAGCCCTTGATATTAATGATGTGCAAGGTGAAAAAGGGTATTCAACCTCAGAAAGATATTCCATCAGACCCACCTTGGATGTCAATGGAATATGGGGCGGGTACACTGGCGAAGGAGCAAAAACGGTTATTGCCAGTAAAGCCTATGCAAAAATATCCATGCGTTTGGTACCTGACCAAGACCCAGATGAAATTACCGAATTGTTTACCAAACATTTTGAAGCTATTGCACCAAAAAGTGTGAAAGTTAAGGTTACACCTCATCATGGCGGACTTCCATACGTAACAAATATGGACAGTATCGGCTACAAAGCTGCTGCAAAAGCCTATGAAATCACTTTTGGTAAGACCCCGGTACCGGAAAGAACTGGTGGAAGTATCCCCATTGTTGCCCTTTTTGAACAAGTCTTGAAAAGTAAGACCATTCTAATGGGCTTTGGATTGGATAGTGATGCTATTCACTCCCCCAATGAACACTTTGGGGTTTGGAATTATTTAAAAGGTATTGAGACAATACCTTATTTCTATAAATACTTCACAGAAATGAATAGTTAAAAAAAAACATTTACCCACAAAAATTCAAAACCCCTTATCTATAAGATTTGGGGTTTATTTTTTAAATTTTACTCTACATTTGTAGAATTTAAATATTTGCTCTATGTTTGTAGAGTTAATTCTAATCTTGTAGAGAATGCAGTTATCAAAATCTGAAGAAGAACTCATGAATATTTTGTGGAAACACAAAAAAGCGTTTATGAAAGATTTATTGGACACCTATCCAGAGCCAAAGCCGGCAACTACAACCGTGGCCACCTTACTAAAACGTATGTCAGACAAAGGATTTATAGCCTATAAGAGTTTTGGACGCTCAAGGGAGTATTATCCTTTGGTAAAGAAGAAGGATTATTTTTCAAAACATGTAAATGGACTTATCAAGAACTTCTTTAATGATAGTGCTTCACAGTTTGCATCATTCTTTACCCAAGAAACAGATCTCAGTAAATCTGAGTTAGAGGCTTTGAAAAAATTGATCGACAACGAAATCAAAAAAAGATAATCATGCTGGAATATCTATTAAAAACTTTTGCTTGTTTGGCTGTATTTCTAGTATTCTATAGACTACTATTGGAAAAAGAAAGCATCCATAAATTTAAAAGATTCTATCTCTTGGGAGGGATCATAGTATCTTTTATTATTCCAAGTCTTGTTTTTGTAGAGTATGTAGAACCTGCACTAACTTCCAATACCATTTTCCCCGTTTCATATGAGGAGTATTCACCCATTATAAATGAACAACCAAAAGATATAAATACACTAAACTGGTCTTTAATTTTATGGTCAGTTTATGGGTTAGGCATTGTAGGTTTTGGTTTTCGGTTTTTTAGGCACCTTTTTCAAATTTTAAAGCGGATTAAGAACAATCCAAAAATCAAACAAAATTTTATCACGAAGGTATTGCTAAGGGAAAAAATGCCTCCACATACCTTTTTTAGTTTCATTTTCTTGAACAAAAGAAATTTTGAGTCCAATACCATTCCTAAAGAAATCCTGACTCACGAAGAAACCCATGCCAGACAATACCATAGTGTAGATGTTCTTTTCATTGAACTCTTACAGGTGGTTTTTTGGTTCAACCCACTTATCTATTTATTCAAAAAAAGCATAAAACTAAATCATGAGTTTTTAGCGGACAGAGCCGTTATTGAAGAGGAGCGGGACACAGTTAATTATCAGAATACATTACTATCATACTTATCACATGAAAGTTTAAAAAAGTATCAGTCAACCGGAATGTCAAATTCCATTAATTATTCATCAATCAAAAAACGATTTACAATCATGAAAAAAAGAACATCTAAAAAAGCTGTATTACTAAGAACTCTTTTACTCTTTCCCGTATGTGCCTTATTACTTTATGGGTTTAGCGAGATTAAATATGTTGAAAAAGACAGTAGTTCACCACCAAATAGCAATCAAAATCCAACTCTACCATCAGAAATCATAAAATCGGGAGATGAGAATACCAAAGAAATGTTTAGCAGAACAAATTTTACAGCCCAAGACACGCCAGCTATAGAAGAGGATAACGGCGATATAGCAGGGGGCGTTTCCACAAAGAAAAACTTCCAAATTAACGCTACTAGAGCACAAATGGCCGAATACAACTCTATAGCCAAAAAGTATAATGAGATGTTATCCAAACAAGGTGATTTTCATATCGAAGGAGCAGATATAGAACGATTGAAATATCTCCACGGATTAATGTCCGATAAACAAAGAGCAAATGCAGAGCCTTTTCCCAATTTTCCTGAACCGCCGTCCGCCCCTGAACCACCTAAAGAAGTTTCCCCTGATACTCCCCAATCCCCTGGATTGAGATTCAGCATAGCCGAGGCCGCTTATACAAATGCAACGTCATTAGATACACTAATAGCCTCAGCACCAAAACCTGAAACTAAAAACCAAAGTCAATGGGTTGTATCATCTGGTATAAATCCAAACTCGCGTGGAAATGATTATGCAACCCTCCCACCGCCTGCGCCTGCTATTGCCAAACATGTAAATACAGACAATTATTCTTCTGAATTAAATTCTGCTCTCAATCAATATTTAAATAGTGTGTTAGCCTACGAACAAAATGTACAAGCCTATAGAAAAGACGAAAAAGGGAGCCTGAAAAGTTTACATGTTGAGTTTGACAAAATAATGGAACTGTATACCAACTACTATGAGTTAGCCCATAAGGAAGATAAGTTTATTCAACCTCAAGTACCACCTGCCCCTCAATCACCATTAGACCATGTTATTGATATGGCCAAGAACGGAGCTACGTTTTATTTTGAAGGAAAAGAAATATCCTCAGATCGTGCTATAGAATTATTAAAGAAAAACAAAGAACTGAATATCGAAACCACCGGGCACAACTCAAAAAACCCAAAGGTCAAAATTTCCAAAAGCCCCATTCGAGTTAAAAAATCATCTGGTTCAAAAATAAATTTGGAAACAGGCAACATAACCGTAAATGGAAACGAGCTATTTTACAGTACTAAAAATGATATAACGAGCTATTTCAATACTAAAGGGGAACAAGTGGACCGTCAGGGCAAAAAGCTTGAAGGACAATCAACAAAGAATCCAACATTTTATTATAACGGCAACAAGATATCATCGGTAAAAGCCTATCAGTTGTTAAAAAACAATAGATCAATACAAGTGACGACTGAAGATTACACTGAAGATGAATATGCCGTTGTATTGACCGATTTGAGCAAAGTTTCCTATAACAAGAATCCCAATAAAAACAAGAATCCCAATTCTTTTATCGACCTAACGGAAATGATTGAAAAAGAGGCTTCATTTTTCTATAATGACAAACCTATCTCAACCGAAAGAGCATTATGGTTAACCCAAAACACTGAAATAGAAAGGGTAAATACCAAGAGTTCAAAAAATGGAAAGCCAAAAGTATATTTTTGGAAAAAGAATTAGGCGTCCATACACTTTATCAAATCACAAATCACTGTTAAAGCCTTCATTTCGAAGGCTTTTTGTGTAACAAAATCATACAAACTGCGTTCTAATAGTCAATCAGAACCAAACGAACACTATCATGTTACAACGCTTTTTTATTTTCTGCTCCGGGGCGGACACCCAAATTTTAGACACTTGTTCCAACGGAGAACGCAACAAATACGCTGGAATCGGCGCCACTGTTTTCTTTACGGCCATAATGGCTTTTATTGCAAGTGGGTATGCGCTCTACACTGTTTTTGATAACATTTACACCTCTGTTTTCTTTGGATTGATTTGGGGTCTATTGATTTTTAATCTAGACCGTTACATTGTATCCACCATAAAAAAACGAGACAATTTTAAAAGTGAGCTTGTACAAGCGGCACCGCGAATCATCTTGGCCATCATTATAGCCGTTGTGATTTCCAAACCTCTTGAAATGAAGATTTTTGAGAAAGAAATAAATCAGGTATTACTGGAAGAAAAAAATGCCATGACCTTGGCAAACCAAGAACAGATCGCTTTGCAATACACTCCTAAAGTTGAGGGACTTAATCAGGAAATCACCCGACTAAAAAACGAAATTGCTGTTAAAGAAGCAGAAACCAATGCATTGTACGATACCTATATTTCAGAAGCTGAGGGTACGGCAGGAACGGGGCTTTTGGGAAAGGGACCTGTTTATGCGGAAAAACGTGAAAAGCATGATGCCTATTTGACCGAATTGAGTACACTTAAGCAAACCAATACAGAAAAAATACAGGCTATTGAAGCCCAAATAGCCAGTTTAGGAACTGACTACGATACAGCAGTGACCAATTCACAGCCTATAATTGATGGTTTTGATGGATTAATGGCACGTATCAATGCCTTGAACAAATTGCCATGGTTGCCTTCCTTTTTTATTTTCCTTTTGTTTCTTGCCATTGAAACCGCTCCCATTATTGCCAAACTTTTGGCTCCAAAGGGAGAATATGACTATAAGTTTGAAGAGCAGGAAAGTGTGGTGGCCACTTGGGTAACACAAAAAGTAGCGCAACGTAAATTATTGTTTTCCACAGATGGGGAACTCAACCAGAAAATCTACGAGGATATTAAAAACGAAGAGGAATTGTACCGCTACAAAAAGGAGAAGGCCGAAGAATTGCTTAAACTACAGGCAGATTCTTTTCATAAAGTGCAGATTAAAGGGCTTTAGCTGGCCTTTGAATCTTAGGCTAAAAAATCCCTAACTTCACGTATCTGTTGATATAATTTATTGAAACGAATCATATCCTTTAAGTAAAGGTCAATTTTACGAAGTTCATGAAATACAAGAAATCACAAATCGGCTGGGTTGTACTATTGATTTTTGCACTGATAATCATTCTTCCCTATTTGGTGTATGCAAACCAATGGGGGAATAATCCACTTCCTTCAACTCCATTCTTGGTTCTGGTGTCAATTTTTGTGGTTATATGCTTCATGTTCTACAAACTAACGGTTGAACTCAGCAGCTCAACTCTAAAGTTGACTTATGGCATTGGATTGATTAGAATCAAATTAAAGATTGATGAACTGGAACAAGCGGAGATAATCAAAATCCCTTGGTATTACGGACTTGGCATCAGACTAACTCCAAAAGGAATGCTATATAACGTTCAAGGGGCAAAGGCAGTCAGCATAGAATATACAAGTAACGGAAAAAGAAAATCGGTTATGGTCGGGTCTCCTGAGCCAGAACGACTTAAAAAAGCACTTGAAGAAAATTGGATAAAGCAACATTGAGCTTAACAGCTTGTATAAAGGCATATGCTTGGTTGTTTTCTAAAATCAGTATCCGTCCATTAGCCTTTGAATCTTATATTAAAATTCCCGAACTTCACGTATCAATCGCTAAAAACAATTAAAACAGTCCTTAGCTTAACATTGTATGCCATTAGAAAATAAATTTCCTTGAAAGAAGTAAAGATCAAAAAAGGTGAAATAATTCAACGAAGTGGAGAACTTGGCACGAAAGTGTACCATGTCAAAACTGGACTCTTGCGTAGTTACTCAATTGATAATAATGGTAAAGAAAATGTTTTCATGTTCGCCCCTGAAGGATGGGTTATAGCAGACACATGTGAACCTGAATCAAAGTCAAGTCTCTTTATAGATGCGTTAGAAGATTCGACCGTTATTGTATTGAAGAAAGACCTTGAAAGGGAAAAACAAAATGTAGGAGCGCTTACAAAAAGATTGAATGCATTGCAAAAACGTATTTTGATGCTTATCAGCACAAACGCCATTGAACGTTATGAATATTTCATTCAAACCTATCCAAATATAGCTCAGCGTGTTCCGCAACATATGATTGCATCGTACATTGGTGTTAATCCTGAAACTCTGAGTGCTGCCAAGGCTAAACGTTTGAAAAAAGGCAGTTAATTCATTTCTTATGAAATCATAATGCACAGGTTTTCTACCAGATTTAATTTTGCATTTCAAAAAAACATAATCATACAGAAATGAAAAATTTATTGAAGATATCAGCAGTACTCTGGATTATTTGGGGCTTGGTTCACGTTTTAGCAGGAGTAATTACAATGAAAGGAATATTAACAGGAGATATTTCAGCTTCAGTTGCTGGGATTGCAGACGCAATTGAACCAAGTCTTTTACAGATGGATTATTCAGAAGCATCAGGAGCAATTATTGGTCAACATGGGTTCAACCTTTTTTGGATTGGAATTGTCACTTTCATATCAGCGTTTTATGTTTGGAAAGGAAATAAAAATGCCATATTTCTTGCTGCAATTTGTGGTGGCTTAGCAGATTTAGGATACTTCCTATTTATGGATTTAGGTGGTTATGTAAATTTTATGCCAGGAACTGTTATGACAATTGTTTCTTCATTAGCAATTATTTTGAGTTTCTACGTTTATTTTAAAACTCGTAATGAGAAACTTACTGAATAAATACAACATTGTATGAACGCAATAGCGGTTTGGGTGTTAATTCAAACCGCTATTGCGTTAATTTAGGTATATTGTTTTCTGAAAATAAGTGTAAATAACCGCTACTACCCTTGTACTAGCACATTGGCAATCATTGGGACCCAAAACCTGCAACATTTAAGCTTATAAATCGTCAAATATCAAACACAAATCAATGAAACTATGTATCGCTATTTTCTTCACTCTTATTTCCTCTATTTGTCTAGCTCAAATAAATGACAACCCAACTATAACTGATGCTCTTCTGAAGTATGATTTCATTCAAGAACAAATAGTTAATAATAATGATACTATTACCTATTATCTAAAAAATTACAACGTAAAACCTGAAAATTTAGTTGTTTTCATACAAGGCACAGATGCTAATCCGATATTTTCCTATTCCGTTAAAAACGATAAAACTATTTTTAACCGTTGGTTTGGAGATGATTATAAAAATTTAGATTCGACATATACATATGCTATTATACCGAAGCCAGGAATGGATGGGATTTATAAAGATGGAGAGATAAGTATTCCTCAAAGCTACTATGACAAAAACCACCTTGATCACAGAATAAATCAAATTGATATATCAATTAATCATATAATCAACAACCATCTTTCCAAATCTCAAAAAATTATCATTTATGGTCATTCAGAAGGTGCTGCAATTGGAGCTACACTAGCTACAATGAACAAAAAAATTACTCATTTAGGATTTTGGTCAGGAAACGTTCTAAATAATTTTTATGAGTTTTCACTTTTCAATAGAATTGAGTCTTTAAAAGGTGACATCACTGATAAGGCAGCTCATCAAAATATAATGGGTATTCTAGACTGGTATAAGTCGGTAGTTAAAAATCCTAATTCAACAGAAATTGACCATTTTGGATTTACGAACAAACGCTGGTCTTCCTATGAAAAAGCACCTATAGATTATTTAACTGAACTGACTATTCCAATATATGCCCTTTTTGGAACAGAAGATGAAAGCACACCTATTGAAACTGCTTATTTACTTCCTGTAAAATTTATTGAGAATAGGAAAGAAAATTTGACTTTTGAAGTTTGTATTGGTTGCGACCATTCTTATCAGGAGGAAACAGAACAAGGACAAAAATCACATTGGAATGAGCAATTTATGAAATTCATCGAATGGACAGAAAAAACAAAATAACAAATTGCCAACAATGGTTATAAGTGCAATCCCTTCTGTTTTGATACTTTGACTTTGTTTCAACCCATCTTCATTTTCCAAAGGATGGAGCCACCATTTATCCATCACAACTTTGTTAGTCCACAATCCACTTCCATCAATATACCATTGAATCTTAGATTAAAATTTCCGAACTTCACGTATCGTAGAATATAATTTATTAAAACAAATCATATCTTAATCGTCGGCAATATTTATATGACATGGTAAATTTGTATTCTTTTATTAAACAGAATGACAGCTTTCATAAACTGGAAGTAAACGAATTACTATTTGTTGAATACACCTGTATACAAGAAGAGACAAAATTCGGAATCTGGTCAGATAGCAACTATTTTGCCTTTGTCACCTCTGGCAAAAAAATGTGGCGAAGTATCTATCATGATTATGAAGCTGAAAAAGGCGATATTCTATTCATAAAAAAGGGAGCCAACCTTACCCATCAGTTTTTTGATGATGAGTTCTGTGCTATTTTCTTTTTTATTCCTGACAATTTCATCAAATCATTTTTTACAAAAAACGCTTCCTTTTTAGATGCAGCCCAAAAACAGTTGTCCGACCAAGATGCTGTGCTAAGAGTAAAATCGAATAAATTACTAGAAAATTATTGTGAATCTATATGTTCTTATCTCACTTTAGATGAGAAACCCAACACTGAATTGTTAAAACTAAAATTTGAAGAACTGTTATTAAGTCTTTGTGGAAATAAAGAACATCAACATCTTACTGACTATTTAATTTCCATATGTCAAAATCAGACCTATCATATGACGCGTATCATGGAAGAAAATTTTGGCTATAATCTGAAAATCGAGGACTATGCAAAACTTTGTCATATGAGTTTGTCAAAATTTAAAAAAGCTTTTAACGACCATTATAAAGTAACACCTGGCCACTGGCTAAAGCAGCGTAAATTAGATTTAGCACTGCATCGTTTATTACATACAGATCTACCTGTCAATCAACTTTCCTTTGAATGCGGTTTTGAAGACCCATCCCATTTTATTCGTGTATTTAAACAAAAATATAAGTCCACACCTTTGCAATATCGCAATCTTCAAACACATTAAGCATATAAACCTTAAAGTCTATTTTTAAAACTTTTTAGCCTATTCGATAGGTGCTTCTCGCATATACTTTTGCTGCTGTAATTAATAATCATTTAAAATGTATAACAATGAAAAATGTAACAGCGGTATTATCAGTAAAATTTAATTCTTCCCATAGCCAAGAAAGGCTAATGGAAGTCTGTAATGAAGATTTGAATCTCTTTAGAAATGTATCTGGTCTTATTGAAAAGTATTACATAGCCGAGGAAACTACAGGAGCAATTAGTGGTATTTATTTATTTGAAACAAAAAGCGCAAGAAACGCTTTCTGGACTTCTGAATTAGCGGCCAAAATACCTGAACGCTATGGTGTGATTGCGGAAACGCTTAGAGTGGAAGAATACAATATGGCAATTGTATTAAATGAGTCTGTCTTGTCATAACAACCTTCGTAATCGGTCATTTAAACTACTAATGACCGATTACTTTTCTCGTTCTTAAAAATAAAAAGCCCTTCTCATTTACTTTATACTATTTTCTAAATGAAAACTAACAGAAGATATCATCTAACAATTGGATTTGGATGGTATACTATAAAATCCCGTAATGAAGAAAAAGGCAGTAAAACTATTGCCTTCGCAACCAACAATTCACAATCACGTTCTTTACAAACTATATAAACTAAAGCTTATGCTACCAAGAGTTTGGCGCGGATATACACTAAAATCAAATACCTACGAAAATCTACTGAAAACTGAAGTTTTCCCAGAAATTGAAAGAAAAAAATGTAAAAAAGTACTAGATATTGATTTTGGAATAGGCTTTCAAAGCAACAGCAAGGCTGTCCTTCCAATGTGGAATTTGCAATCCAAAGGTATTTTTGATCTTGGTTTTGTCCAAAACACTAAATTTTGGTCGTTCCGCTGGGGTAGGATATGCTTCTGACAGGATGGGTTTTAAATCGATATCGATATTGTACCCTTCAAAAATTGCCTTTGCAAAATCGTACCAACTGGCGACGCCTTCGTTACTATAATTATACACTCCGTACTCTATACTATGTGCTTTTACAATATGTAAAACCACCTTGGCCAAATCCAAGGCATAGGTTGGAGTTCCCACTTGATCGTACACTACGGAAAGTTCATCTCTTTCGGCACCTAACTTTAGCATGGTCTTCATAAAGTTATTCCCAAATTCTGAATACAACCATGAGGTACGAATAACAAAATGTTCTTCTAGATTATTGATGATGGCGCGTTCACCTTTATACTTGGTATCGCCATAAAAACCAATCGGTCTTGCAATATCATCCTCCAAATAAGGCGTGTTGAGAAAACCATCAAAAACAAAATCTGTGGAAATATGGATTAAAACGGTTTTGCTTTTATTACAGTTCATGGCCAAGTTTCTGGCCCCGGTTACATTCACCCTATACGCCAAATCATTATCGGCCTCCGCTTTGTCTACATTTGTAAATGCAGCGCAATTGATACAATAGGCATAATCGGAAGAAACCAATTCAGCACGTACTTCATCAAAGTCCGTAATATCCAGTTCTGAGGAGGATTTGAAAACGAAATCCAAATCTTTTGTACCTCCTTCAGCAACAAGGGATTTAAATGTGCTTCCCAATTGCCCAGATGCTCCGGTAACCAATATCTTCATAGTATAGGTGTAAAATTAATGGGGAACTGCTTCTTTAAAAACAGGTAAAAATTTATCTTTTTCTGAAATGATCAAATCCTCACTTTCCAAAATCCAATCAATATTGAATGTGGGGTCGTTATAAATTATCCCTCCCTCGGATGCCGCATTATAAAAATTATCGCACTTGTACGAGAACTTAGCTGTATCGCTTAAAGTTACAAAACCATGTGCACATCCCCGTGGAATGAACATCTGTTTTTTATTGTTTGATGAAAGTAATGTGGAAACCACTTTTCCAAAAGTTTTGGAATTTGGTCTTATATCAACAGCTACATCCAACACCTCACCATCCAAAACTCGAACCAACTTGGCCTGGGCATGTTCCCCTTTTTGAAAATGGAGCCCCCTAAGCACACCCTTTGAGGAGAAAGATTCATTGTCCTGGACAAAAAATGGTTTTGCACCGGTCAAGGTTTCAAATTTTTCTTGGTTGAAGCTTTCAAAAAAGTACCCTCTTTTGTCCTCGAACACGGTAGGTTCCATAATAAAGCAACCTTCTATTTCTGTCTTATTAACTTTCATTCTTATGTCAATGCTTCTAATAAACGTTTGCTATAGCCACTCTTTAAAAATGGCTCTGTCAATTTTTTAAATTGGCTTTTGGTAATAAAGCCCATTTTGTAGGCAGAGGATTCAATAGCACCAATTTTTAGCCCTTGTCTTTCCTCTATAACCTGAACAAACTGCGATGCCTGCATTAATGACTGAAAGGTTCCTGTATCTAACCAAGCCGTACCTCTGTCCATGATGCTCACTTTCAGCTTTCCTCTTTTTAAGTATTCTTGGTTGATATCGGTTATTTCCAATTCACCCCGTTTACTTGGTTGAATGTTTTTTGCAATTTCCACCACATCATTATCATAAAAATAAATCCCTGGAATGGCAAAATTGGATTTTGGTTTTTGTGGCTTTTCCTCTATGGAGATTACATTTCCATTCTCATCGAACTCAGCAACACCATATCTCTCTGGATCTGTAACATGATATGCATAAATAATGCCTCCATCTGGATCATTATTGGATTGCAACAACGTTTCCAATCCTGTCCCGTAGAAAATATTGTCGCCCAGTATCAAAGCTACTTTATCATCACCAATAAATTCTTCCCCAATAATAAAAGCTTCCGCCAATCCATTCGGGTGCTCTTGAACAGCATATTCAAATCTGCAGCCATACTTTCTGCCATCTCCCAAAAGTCTTTGGAACATGGGTAGGTCGTGTGGTGTTGATATAATTAGTATTTCCCAAATTCCCGATTCTATTAATGTTGAAAGCGGGTAATAAATCATGGGTTTGTCGTAGATGGGCATCAGTTGTTTGCTAACCGCCAATGTTAAGGGGTGCAACCTTGTTCCCGAGCCTCCTGCCAATATTATTCCTTTCATCGTATCCGTTTTAAGCCAAACTTTTGGATTGGTTATGAATGAATTTGTTCAAATACCAATCAATGGTCTTTTCAATGCCAGTTTCAAAATTTTCATCTGCCTTCCAGCCTAGATCATTTTCAATTTTAGAAGCATCAATTGCATATCTAAAATCGTGCCCTGCCCTATCTTTCACATAGGTGATCAAGTCGCTATAGGAAGTACCCCCTGATCTCGGGTGTTTTTTATCCAAAATATCGCATACCGTTTGGGCTATGTACAGGTTATTTCGCTCATTTCTTCCTCCAATGTTGTATGTTTCACCTGAAATACCTTTGAAATACGCAAGGGCTATTCCTTTACAATGGTCTAAAACATATAACCAATCCCGTATGTTGGAACCATCGCCATAAATGGGAATGGGTTCTCCCGCCCAAGCTTTTCGTATTATGGTTGGAATCAACTTTTCACCATGTTGTTTTGGCCCATAATTATTGGAACAATTGGTGGTTACCACATTCATACCATAGGTATGGTGGTAACTTCTTACTATGAAATCTGAAGATGCTTTTGAAGCACTATATGGACTATTGGGCGCATATGGCGTTGTTTCCATAAACAAACCTTCTTTTCCCAATGTTCCATAAACCTCATCTGTTGACACATGATGGAATCGTGAATCTTTAAATGCCTCTTTATATACTTCCGGCCCAACCATCCAATACTTTTTGGCAACATCTATCAAATTAAATGTGCCCAAAATATTGGTCTGCATAAAAGCATCTGGATTAATAATGGAATTGTCCACATGAGATTCAGCAGCAAAATGAATTACCCCCTGAATTGTATATTGTTCAAATATCTTTTCTATGAGTTTTCTATCGCAAATATCCCCTTTGATGAATGTATATCGCTCATGCGTTTCAACTTCATCCAAGTTTTGCAAATTACCGGCATAGGTAAGGGCATCAATATTGATAAGATTGACATTTTTATTTGCTTCCAAAAAATAAGGGACAAAGTTGGAACCTATAAATCCTGCTCCTCCCGTAACCAAAATATTTATCATGAAGATTACTCTTTATTACTGTTTTGTAAATATAATCCTACTTTTTATCTGCATTCAATTATTGTTGTGAAAGGTTGATTTTTGTTGGTAGAACACTTTAATATATACTTTAAAGCAAAGTAAACCAATAAATCGCTTTATAATTCTCTTTCAGAAAGATAATACTTATTATATATTAAATCTTTTTCCTACTTTAGTGATAGGTATTTATATCTTAAAATGGAAAAACCTTATATCGTTGCTGTTGATGATGAACAGCTAAATTTAGAATTATTACGATTTATTTTAGAACGAAATGAATATCAATTTGAGGGCACCAGTGATGATGAATACCTTTTTGAACTTCTAGAGCAGCGTAAACCAGACCTAATTCTTCTCGATGTTATCATGCCCAAAATAGAAGGTTTTGAGCTTTGTGAAAAAATAAAAAGTGTCAAAAAATTCCAAAATATCCCTGTTATATTCCTTACGGGGAAAGTAAATGTTAAAGATAAGGTCAGAGGCTTTGAGGTAGGTGGTGTGGATTATGTCACTAAACCTTTTAATGAGCAAGAATTAATTGCTAGAATTCAAACGCATGTTGAATTGATACGTGCCAAAAATCAAATTGAAGAACAGGCCAAAAATCTTAGACAGTCAAATGATCTTAAGGACAGGATGTTTTCCATTATAGGTCACGATTTACGTTCCCCATTGAGTGCCGCCAAGTTAAAAATGGACTTTATCATGCGTGGTATTATTGATCCAAAAGATGATAAATTTTTGGGCGAAACTGTTTATGACCTTTTAAAAACTATGGATGAAGCATTAAACTTGCTTCAAAATCTATTGGGTTGGGCCAAATCTGAAAGCAATCAAATTCAAATGATTCCAGAAAAGCTGGACCTAAGCGATTTGGTTGAACAAACATTTCGACTTTTGAAATTGGGTAGTGATCATAAACAAATTGAAATGCGAAACAATGTTACTACAGATGTTTTCGCTTTTGCCGATAACAATATGATCAAAACAGTACTGCGAAATATACTTTCCAATGCCATAAAATTCACACCGGTTGAAGGAGTTATTCAAATTAACGCAAAACCCGGAAAAAATAAAGTTACAATAGAAATCGAGGATAATGGCAATGGAATTTCTAAGGAAGACATTAAAAAAATCCTGAACCCCAACGAACATTTCAGCAAATTAGGTACTGAAAAAGAACCTGGAACAGGGTTGGGTCTTGTACTCTGTCAAAATTTTGTCCAAAAAAATGGTGGAGTATTAAAGATTAAAAGTGAACTTGGAAAAGGAAGTACCTTTTATTTCGAGCTACCTGTTTATTCGGAACAAGATTAAGCAACTGCTTCAGCCTGCACATCGCGTTTGGCACGCTCCCAATTTACCGATTGATTCCCCTTGATGTATCTTCCAAAACCAAGAAACACGGAGAGATTCATGATAAAGAAATAATATGGGATGAAAAGTATTTTTAAACGAATCTGTCTATTTTCTAAAAACCAACCCAACAATGCTGCTGCATAAAATAATATTTGCCCCCAAAATAATACATTGAACAACCCTAAGGAGAACAATCCTTCATTTTGGGCTAAAACAAAATTTATTGGGATTATTAAAAGAAGTAGCAGTGGAGTCAATGTCCATCGTAAAACCCGATGTGAAATATATTGAAACGAGAGCGTCCCATATTTGAAAAAATTCAGCAAGGTTCTCAATCTAACTACAGATTGAATTCCACCCGCAGAAATTCTAACTTTTCGTTTCAGTTCCTCTTTCACATTGGCAGATGCCGTTTCAATTGCATAGGCTTCTGGATTGTATTGAATGGTATAACCAGACATGGCCACCCGTAGCGAAATCATAAAATCGTCCAACAAGGTGTCTTTTTCCACCTCTTGCCAAAGCTCCGTTCGTATGGCAAAAAGTTCTCCTGCGGCACCGACCACAGAGTAGAGTTCCGCATCCCATTTTTTAAGCTGCGACTCATATTTCCAATACATTCCTTCTCCCGCACCTGCAGCACTATCCGCGTCTTTGGAATAAATTCGCTTTTCACCAGAAACGCATCCTACTTTTGGATTACGGAACAGGCGAACAATTTCCTTTATGGAATTTTTTCCCAAATCGGTATTGGCATCTGAAAAGATGACAATAGGGGTTTTTACAAATTTCACCCCCCTGTTCATGGCTGCGATTTTCCCAGCCCTTCCATCCTTGTGGTATACCTCAACCCCATCGTATTTCTTCAATAACTCTGGAGTTCCGTCATTAGATCCATCCGTTACCCAAATCTGGGTAACCTTGTCCTGGGGATAATTTAAACTCTTGGAATTTTTAACCTTTTGGTCCAGAAAATCCTTTTCATTAAAGGCCGTAACAAAGAGGGTTACTTCTGGCTCATATTCCTTATTGCCTTCAAACTTTTTGGCCAACCCAAAAACTCTTCGAATCTTGATGATTAAGAACAATAATATGCCATACCCCAAATAGGAGTAAAAGATTATGAAAAGTGAAACCCAAAAAAATATTTTTAAAAACTCCATTTTGCTTTTTTTAATTCATTTATGAATTATACTGCTACAAGATCTTTTTTGATGGCTCTTTCCCATTCTCCCGTATCATGGTTGTATGTCTTTACAACTCTTGCTGGATTACCTACCGCCACAGAATAGTCTGGAATATCCTTAGTCACCACACTTCCTCCTGCAATAATGCAATGTTTCCCTATGATAACCCCGGCAACGACAACACTGTTCGCCCCTATCCATGTTTCTTTTTCAACAATAATCTTAGCAGTGGATACCCCTTGTGCATGAATGGGTTGTGAAATGTCTTCGTAATTATGGTTTAATCCAGAAAGCACCACATTTTGTGCTAAACGGACATCGTCCCCGATACTAACCGGACCAATGATGGTATTTCCAAGACCTATCCGTGTTCTATTTCCAATTTTTACTGCTCCAACGCCGTTGTTAATGGTTGAAAAATCTTCTATGGTAGAATTTGTCCCTAGTTCAAAACTGTTCCAGGGCAGAACATCCACCCGTGTTCTTCTTCGAATTGTCGCGCCTCTACCTTTTTTATGATAAAAAGGGTTGACAAACCATTTCACCCATAAACGAGGTCTTGCCTGATTTTTAGGAACTAGCAGCCAATGCACAAATTTTTTAATGCCCTCACTATTCTTTATTTTGTCTTTTAAACCCATCATTTTTTGATTCTATGCTGATTTTTTAATGGCGTCATAAATAGCCCTAACATTGTTCTCCCAAGTATGACTTTTAGCAAATTCAATCCGTTTTCTTACCAGTTCAGGGGTGTTTTCCGCCAAAGCTTTTTCTGCCAGTTGAATATATTCTTCCTTATTGCTTCCCAGATAAACATGTTCTTTGAACATTTCCATGGCCTTGGTCCTAGTTGCCAATGTAGGTTTGCCCATTGCTAAATATTCATCAATCTTACGCGGGTAATTTCCAATGGTCCAGTCGTTTACCACCTGCGGGTTCATAGCTACATCAAAACCTTTAACATATGCTGGAAGCTCTGATCCATCCTTGCTTCCTAAGAAAAATACATTGTCCAACTCATGTAATTTTGATGATTTAAAATCTTCGTCTTCAGGCCCAACCAAAACTATACTCCAATTCTTCTTGGTATTGGCCATATGCTCCAAGAGTTCAATATCCAATCGCATGCTGGTTAAATATCCAACGTATCCAATAATAGGTTTGGGAATGGCATCAAATTCTTTTGGGATTTGAATTGTATCTTTTTCATCATTGAACAAGGAAACATCACAACCTTGGCCCACCATAAAACTATTTGGGTTGAACTTAGATCCGTATTCCGCGTAAAGTGTGGAATTATTTACAACGGTATCCGCTTGTTGAATAATTTGCGGTTCAATACGCTCTCCATGTTTTCTCCAATATGGAACTCGAATCAAATAATCCCTCATGTAATAGGTATACGTTTTAGGAGATAAAAATTCCTTAAGATGTAATCCCAAAAACATGGAACTATCATTAAAAAGCAAAACATCCTTAAATTTTAATTGATGCATTGCCTCTTGAATATCACTAGAAAAAATCTTCGAATTCCTTCTATTCAATTTCTTGAATATGGAATGAAAGGGAATCCAATTGATAGACTCGGTCATGGATTTTGGGTATAAATTCCAAAGATTGTCCTTAATACGAACCAATCCTGTTTCTTCCCCATTTTTGATTCTAATTCTTTTTTGAACTCTTTCTGTGTTTTTCCCTCTCCTCAAGGTAGACCTATCCAATGGTGGATTTACATAAAGTACCCTGTTGTGCTTGGCAAATTCAGCAGCAATATTTTTGCAGTTACTGCCAATTTCAATATCCCAAGCTTGTATCCCTACAACTATAATATCTTGACCTTTAATCATACTAGCTATTTTTTATTTCGCTGTGGACATCTTCATATAGTTCCAATACATTCTTTGCCATGGTTTCCCATGAAAAGTGTCTTGCTCTTTTAATTCCCTTTTCAGCCAAAACCTGGGCCAATATTTTATCTTCGACCAAGGTCTTCATGGCATTAGTTATCTCCAATGTATTAAAGGGATCTACCATTAAAGCAGTATCCTCACCAGCTACTTCAGGCATTGATGAAGTAGTTGATGTAATTACAGGCACCCCGCATGCCATCCCTTCAAGAATTGGTATGCCAAAACTTTCTCGTAACGACGGGTATAAGAATATTGTACATTGATTTATGATAGCCGGTAAATCTGTATTTGGAACATATCCCGTCAAATGAATCAGTGGTCTTATTTCTTCACTATCAATGGATGCTAAAAGTTTTTGAAGCTCTCTTTCATCATAATCCAACATAACCAATTTGTATTGGTTGGGATACACTTTATTAAAATCTGAAAATGCCTTCAACACACCTTTGGTATTTTTCTTTGGGTCCGTATTTCCAAGAAAGAAAAAGAAATTATCAGGCAGCGCATAGGTATCTTTTATATCCCTTAAACTGTCTTGATCGGTCAATTTTTTAAAATGCGAACCAACACCGTTGTATATGGCAGTTAATCTATCATCCTTAAATCCGAAATGGTTATTGATCCGATCTTTTTCGTAATTGGAAACGGTAATGACCTTTTTGCTTTTCTTGATTACCGGGGGCACAAAATACCGTCGGTACATATTGCCCAATTTCTGATACCATGTTCCTTCTTTTTTAAAAACACTTATACTTTCCAAATAAATAATATCGTGCAAGGTGGTTACCAGAGGAACTTTGGAAAATAATGGCCCAGTATTACTAGTGCAATGCAAAACATCACAACCTTCCTTATGAGCTGCTTTGGGCAATGCTAGCTGTTCCCAGCCTGGATAACCCCATTTGGATTCCAATTGAACTACTTTAAAATTGGGTGCATTAGGTATGCAGGTGTCATCAAAATCTGGCTTTACAAAAACCACATATTCATTTTTATGGTCAATTTTCTGAAGGTTTTTAATGAGCTCCAGAGCAACCATGTCCATCCCATGTTTCTTTTTTCTGAAAAGACGTTGTCCTTCTATCCCTATTTTCATTTTTTATTGACCGTTAATTGTACCGTGCTGGGTATGAATAAATTTTTTATTAGCTCCCTTTAGTTTGAAAAGAGACAGGAACATGAGTAAAAATGCCTTGGGTAAGGTGAGTATAGCCTGCACTGTTTTTACACTATAAAAATTTCTGGGAATAGCAAAGAAAAAGGCCAGTATGGTCAGTAATAAGCTCACATACCAAAATGATGCTGAAACTGCCAAAAGACCTGTTGGAAAAAATGTATTAAAGATAAAATACAGGAAAGAAATGATTACCACTAACCCAAGTAATAATACCCTTGGAGGCGATACCATTTGATACACTTTATCAAAAAAATCAATATTTCCTTTTTCAAATAATTCTTTTAGACCAGGGACAAAATATCTTCCAAAATAAACAAACTGGGCAGAAAGCCAGCGCTTGCGCTGGTTAGAAAACACTTCTGCTTTTTGAACCTTTTCATCCAATACCAAAGCATTGTCCAGATACTCAATTTTGGTTCCGTTTTTCAATAGTTTTAATTCCAGTTCCTTGTCAAAACCACCCACGGCATTCACATTGGCCATGGTGTTCTTAAAGAAATAATAATCAAATGCCATCCCTGAACCTATAAGGGCCGAAGACAGACCAAGAACACGATGTCCTTTCCTAAAAATATGATTGTTGACCTCTTCGCTAATGGCGTCCAATATGGCAAAGGAGGTATTGGTGTTTTTTGCTGCCCTATGTCCTTGGACTACTTTGTAACCTTGATTGAATGATGTATTGACCTTTTCAATGAATCGGTCTTCCATTATATTATCAGCATCCAGAATCAAAGCCACATCATAGGCATCACCAATAACTTCCATAGCTCGATTAAGTGCTTTGGACTTCGTGCTTTTTTCAAAAGAAACCTCAACTAAACGAAGTGGCAATTGTTTAAGTGAATTCAAAGTGCTTTCCTTGAAGGAATCAGCAATAATAACAACATCATAAAGCCCAGAATGATAGCTTTGATTCAGCGCGCTTTTTGCAACTTCAACAATAACGCTATCTTCTTTATAGCCCGGGATTAAAACAGCAAACTTTCGCTGTTTATTAAATATTTCATTCCGTTTTTTTCTCTTAAAAAGCCCTGCAAAAGAGAAAACAAAAATATAGATGGATGCAAATCCAAAATAACCTAGTAAAAGGTATTCAAGACCATATAATAAAAACTTAATTGTATCCATCTATACATCCTTTATAATTAAACACTTACGGCTTCCGTTTTTTCTCCCTTGACAACATCTCTACCTATACTATAATAAGTGAAACCTTGCTCGATCATTTCGTCTGTATCATAAATATTTCGACCATCAAAAATGGTTTTGTTGTTCATCAACTTTTCAAGGATTCTAAAGTTGGGCATTCTAAATTCCGACCATTCGGTGACCACAATTAAAGCGTCGGCATCAATTATGGCATCATATTCATCTTTGGCATATTCAATTTTATCCCCCAACATTCTCTTTGTTTCTTCCATAGCAACCGGATCATAAGCTCTAATTGTAGCACCTAGGGCCTTTAATTGTTCAATAATGACCAAGGATGGTGCTTCACGCATATCATCTGTTTTAGGTTTGAACGCCAATCCCCAAAGTCCAAATTGTTTGCCTTTTAGGTCTTTTCCAAAATGACTTTTGATTTTATCAACCAATACGGATTTTTGTCTATAGTTGACACTTTCAACAGCTTTTAAGACTTCAAGCGAATGTCCGTACTCATCTGCGGTCCTTACCAGAGCCTGGACATCTTTTGGAAAACAACTTCCTCCATAGCCCGTTCCAGGGTAAATGAATTTGTTCCCAATTCTGGAATCTGAGCCAATCCCTTTTCTAACTAAATCCACATTGGCTCCAACAAGTTCGCATAGATTGGCAATATCGTTCATAAAGCTAATCTTGGTAGCCAGCATGGAATTTGCAGCGTACTTTGTCATTTCCGAAGAGAAAATATCCATAAACAGTATGGGATGACCATTCATGAGGAAAGGCTTATAGAGTCTATTCATTACCTTTTCCGCTCGTTTGCTTTCTATACCGACCACTATACGATCTGGCTTTAGAAAATCATCGACCGCACTTCCTTCTTTCAAGAATTCAGGGTTTGAAGCCACGTCAAAAGGAATACGAACATTTCTGCTCGCCAGTTCTTCCTCCACGGCAGCTTTTACTTTATAAGATGTTCCCACTGGAACCGTGCTTTTGGTAATAATCACCTTGTAATCTTCCATATGTTGGCCAATCTCTCTAGCAACACCAAGAACATACTTTAAGTCAGCACTTCCATCTTCGTCCGGGGGAGTACCTACTGCTATAAAAATAGCATCACTCCCTTTTATTCCTTTCTCTAAACTTGTGGTAAAAGAAATTCTTCCCTTATCTATGTTCCGCTCTAAAAGCAAGTCCAGACCTGGTTCATAAATGGGAACTTCGCCATTGCGCAGTTTTTCAATTTTTTTCTCATCTATATCCACGCAGACCACGTTAATTCCTGTTTCTGCGAAGCAAGTACCCGTTACCAAACCAACGTAACCTGTACCAATAACTGTAATGTTCATAGTATAAAATAATTTGATATTGTAAATATTATCTTACATTTTAAGAAAGAAAAGTATTTGTTGTATAGAGCCTGATTCGTGTTGTAAAGGAAAGACAAGTATATATTTGCTAAGCTATAATAGCCCTTTGTTTATGCTTGGTTGACCGTTCTTCCATGGGTCAAATTCCAGGAAATGGCTCGCCAAAAAGCTCTTAAGTGCTGAAACTCTCTTTTTGCAATAAAAACGAGCGTGTTTTTAGGTATAGATACAAAGCACTGGAACAAAAGGCTAATGCAGAGTTGCAATGGTTTAAAGTTTCTCCGTGCAAAGAGAATCCGGTTTCTTGAAATGTAATAGGTCTTCAAGGGACTAAATTTTCCTGTGGAGACAGATTCTTTATGTAGAATATGTGATTTTGGTTGATAGTAAATTTTATAGCCTGCTCTTTTTACCATTTCGGCCCAGTCATGTTCTTCATAATAAAGAAAATAGATTTCGGTCATCATTCCCACATTTTCAACCACCGTTTTGGGAATCATCATTGCCGCTCCGTGTATGGATTGGGTTTCTCCCTCCTGATCAAAATTCCCATTATCTTTTTGATGGTATCCTATGCTATTGTTGCGAATTGTCCAATGATTCATTGGCGTATATCCTGCATATTGGATTAAAGTTGGGTCCCAATGAAATTTAATCTTTGGACTCACCATTCCAATGGTTTTATCCTCTTGAAGTGTTTTCACCAAAGGTTCAATAAAGTCTTTGGGAACAATAGTATCATTATTTATAAAAAGTAGATAATCTCCTTGGGCCTGTTTAACCCCTAAATTGTTGCCTCCGGCAAAACCGAGATTTTCGTCACTTTTTATCAGGATAACTTCTGGGTATTTTTCTTTTATGATATCCGGATTGTCATTTGGTGACGCATTGTCAACTACAATCACTTCATAACTTGGGTAGGACAAATTTCTAATGGATCCCAGCAGGTCTAGCGTAACTCCAGATTCATTATAATTGATGGTGATAATTGATACAAGTGGTTTCATGGTTGATTTATTTCTTCGTTAGGATGCAACATCCAATGCCAATTCAGCTTCTTTTTTCTCCATTATTTTTTTGTCCAGTTTTGGGGCGATGAACATAAATACCATTCCTGCATACATTAATATACAAGTGGGGAATTGCCCGAAAATTCCATTTCCGTAGGAAGCTGCCATTATTCCAAACATACCACACACCAAGGCGGCAATTTGCCCTTTTAGCCAACCGTCCCGTATCTTGTACATTACATTATATGCGCCCGTAATCAAAACAAAAAAGAGTATGAACAGGTGCAGATAAAGTCCAACAATTCCTGTATCTGCCCAAACGGCCACAAACCAGCTATCTGTAGCTGTATTAGCCAAAAAAGTGTTCGGGGAAAAGCGTTTCCCCCAGTTTCCGGTGGAGCCTATACCGCCACCAAAAGGTCTGGTGGCCAGATATCCTTTTAATCTTGCCTGATTTTCAAACCGAACCTGTAAGGAAGCATCATTGGGATCAAACGCTGTTCGCATTCTGCGTATTTGATCGTTGTCATTACCGATGGTAGTATACTTGAAGAATACAAAAACACTTATTCCTGCTAACACTCCCAATACAATACTTGGTATATGTTTTCTTATAATTATGAACATCATACCTCCCGCTGCCGGCACGGCAATTGCGCCACGCGTTCCGGAAATCATCATTCCCACAAGCCCAGTCAAGCAGACAATAGCGCAAAAAATCTGAAATTTTTTGTTCTTTGCAAAAAGTGTCAATACTCCAAAAACAACTCCAGCATGCCCTTGTGCGGCACCAAACTGACCTGCATCGGAATAAAAAGAGAATATTCTAAGTTTTCCAAATAATATATGAGTTACATCCCCACCGGCATCTAACCATGCTTGTTCAAAAGGATCAACTCCAAAAATTAATTGTTGCATTCCTTTCATTGTGGCCAAAAGGGACAAAGCCCCCCAAATAATAAAGAACAATTGAAGGTCTTTTGGTTTGTTAAAAAGAATAAAAACCAAAGGAATAAACATCCACATATAAAGAGACAACCCCCTCATTGCATAAAACCAGGCGGCAATACTTACTGCTTCTGGGTTTACTATCTGAAATATGGCGTAACCAAACCAAACGGAGGCCAAAATTGTTAGTTGGGAACTTGCTCTGTTCCAAGGTACTTTTATTCGGAATGCCTTAAAGAACAGTGCCAGATACATGAGAACCATCAATCCATCCATTAGTAATCCCCATGTCATGGGAACATATCTACCAATACCCAAAACAAAAAAGTTGAAAATAAGTACGGTTATCACCCCTATTCTAGGGTTTAAAAACAGTGCTCCTAAATATACAATTGCAAAAGGTACTACCATAACCCCAATCCCAGCCACCAGCCCCTTGGTTGCAGTAAGATGTGCTGTAGCGAACACCACCGACAAAAGCATTAAAATAGGTAATGGTTTCCTTAGATAATCCGAGCCTTGTGTAGTTTCAAAAGTGTTCATTAGCCCAAATGTGCTTTAAGGTTTTTAAGAAAGAGAACACTTTCAGAGACTATTTGTTTGCTTTGAATTTGAATCTCTCTTTTCAAATAGAAGAATCCTAAAAACATTCCCACTATTGTGAAAACAACAGTTCCTACAGCAACAGCAACTAAACTTTTGAAAACGAATACCGCTAAAAAATTCAGGATTATATTCGCCGAAGTCATCACCAAAACTTTATACAAATTCAATTTTGGCCTATTGATGCTATCCAACAAAACTCCAGTAAAACGATCTATGGGCAATAACATAATATAGACTGTAAATACTCTAAAAATCAAGGTCAACAATGGAAGTGAATCCAAATATTCATTTCCCCCCAAGAAAAGCACCATATGCTCTGCAAAGACAAAAGCTGTTAAAGCCACCGGGAAAAACAACAATGTGACAATGCCCACGTATGAATAAAAAATCTTCTTAACCGCTGCCAGGTCACCTTCAATTGATTTTTTGGACATTCGCGGATAGGCAGTCATGGCAAAACTATGTAATGGTATCCCCAAAAGATCTGTCAATTTTAATGGAATGGCATACATGGCAATTCCGGCCGACCCTAAAATTGGACTCATTCCAATAATAAGAGTGTCAGAACTCTTCAGTAGACTTGAACTTACCAGCGTTCCCATAGAATACTTACCGAAATTCACCAACTCTTTTTCCACTGTTCTGGTTGCATGTCTCACATAGATCAGCCCATCCCAGTTTTTGATGGAACACCAAATACCTGAAATGGCGTTTACTGCAATATTTACCCAAACGATTTCTAAAAGGCCCAGTTTTAGCCACCACTGGTTTAAAATGAGAAACAAACAGAACAGGCCAACATTGGATAGCCTTACCATCATCATTCGTCTAAAATTTTGTTCTGCTTGAAATAAGGACATGGCATTGTTCCAACTTAGATTGGATAATGCCAAAAACGGATAGTAAAACAAGAACAATCGATATCCGTTATTAATCTCCAAGCTAAAAAAAAGCAGAGCCATGTGAGCTCCCCAACATACAAATGTCAATACTCCCAAGAGCTTAAGATTGATTCTAAATGTGCAACCCAATATGCATTTTTGTTTTTGATCATCTGCCCCAGATAATAAACGTACTGAAGAAGTGCGTGTTAACCCAAAGCGCAAAAGATCTACAAAAGTGGCCAGGGTTATAAACAAAACCCATTCTCCAAAAAGTTCTTTGCTCAATTGCCTTGTAAGTAACATAAAGCTGACCAAGCCCAAAAAGGCTACGCTAACGTTTGCCATTAACGAGGACAGGTTTTTTTCCTTACCTATATTTTTAAGTTTTCCCAACATTAGGCAACTGATTCTTTAGTGAAAAATCTAAACTGAACTATCTTTTTAACCCAACTTCGAATCAAGGATCTTTTCTTGGGGAGATCGCCAACCACAGTTTCCATTTCCAGAACTTTTACACCATTTAAAATAATACTTGGCTCCGGGCCAGTTGTAGCTTCGTTGAAAAGATCCAGCGCATTTTTGTCAGCTTCGCCCCACGCTCTGTTTGCTCGTGTTACCAGAAAGGTGTAATCCATTGTAGCTGCCAATTTAACCGGGAAAGGGTTTTTGATGATACTTGGAATTTCAAGAATCACAAAATCGAAGGTGTTGAAATCTGTAATTGAATTTTCAGTATCAAACTCTTGAACATTCGAAATCTTATATAGTTTATCACTTATTTCGTAGCTAATCCTATGGTAATTTTCCCCTACTAATCCCAAATTCTCTTCATCGTAGGTTATGTGTAGAATTTTATATTCCAGTTCACATAATTTAGCAATCAGGTGTTTGCAAATAAATGTCTTGCCCTCATTCTCCTGAGTTGAAAACAGCATATTTATTACAGGAACATTTTCTTTTTCCTTTTTAAATTGATTGAGTATTATATTTCTTGAAATGGCATTTACAGCTTTGTTTCCAAGATACGTGTAATCTATTTTTTTATTCTTGGCACTAATAACCGGAAAAATAGAAGATACTTTAAGCTCAATTTTATCTTCAGCCCTTTTGGCCGTATTCAGATTTCCATCCAACAGCTCAAGCAATAGGATAGTGGCCGCCACCAAAATAAAGCCAACCATTGCAGCAACTATTATTAAAAGTGCTCTTTTGCTGGGTTTTGGGTTAATTGGAAAAAATGGAGCTTCCGTTAATTTAATATTGGATTTAAGCTCCACATTTTGCTGGCGTAATTTGGCGAGTCCCAAACTATGAAGCAAGCTCAAATATTCACGTTCAGCAATGTCAATTTTACGTTCTAACCGTTTCATGGTCGCGCCCAAAGGAGAAAATTTTTGGTATAGCTTTTGGAACTCCTTACGCTTTTCGTCCATAACCTTTAGTTGCGCTTTGGTTCCTTCAAACTCTATTGTTTTTTGAAGCCAATCTGACAAAACACTTGTCGACGCCAAGCTTTTGTGGTCATATTCGGTTTCGTAAATGGTATCAATGTTTTGGGCCAATTGCTCTTCAACTGCAGCTATTTTCTCCATTTTATCGGCTACTTCCCTTGCTTTTTTATCTTGATTAACCGAATCGGTCTCCATTCCCAAGGTCAACATGGAAACATCAAAACTTAGGGCGGACAGTTGTTTGCGCAATCGCATTATACGTTCACTAGAGACTCTCTTTAACTGGTGAACCTCAAGCTTGGATTCCAAAATTCCCATCACGGCCTTTGCAGCGCTGTTCTCTCTAAATACCTCAAGATATTTTATTTCAAATTCTTCTTTCTCGGCGGCTATGTGTTTTGTTTGTTCATAGTAGTTGATAATATTATTGGCTTGGTTAAATTGAAGTAACTCATCCTCTGCATCCCTTAAACTTATGGTAGATTTTCCCAACTGTCCTTGAAAGTACTTTACAACAGCATCGGATTGGTTAACCTTGATATCAGCATTCAATTGGACAAAAACTTCGCAAAGAATCAGCAAAGTATTTTGACAAATAGCAGGGTCCTCAGATTCAAATTCAATGTCCACAAAATCACTATTTGAAATTCTCCTAATACCTACCTTACTCGAAATCTTTTCTATACTATAATCCGGATGGTCCAAATTGATCAACTGATAAATAAAGTTGGTATGATTGGACTCCTTCAGTTTTATAAAGTTTTCATAGGTTTTCTTCACATCACCTTTTACAACTAATTGTTTTACCTCATTTGGTACTGCTTGCATTAGTTTCTGATACTTTTCAGATGAAATCACCTTAACGTTTGCATTCTCCAGGACCATATGTTGGGCAAACAACTTTAGCCCTACAATTTCCATTGTTGTTCGTGCCTTAATAAGATTTAAGAGGTTATCGTATGCAGTATTGGTAGCCCTAAAGTCAATTTTGGTGTTTTCAAGTTCAATGTTGGATCCCGTTGCGATTCCTGTATACACCCTTGCTTTTGAATTGTATGCTTTTGGTTCATCTAAGGTGAAATAGAAAACCAAAGAAGCCAAGATTATTGGCATTGCAATAAGCAAACCAATGTGCCTAAGCAATAGGCGAATAAAAAATAAAAGATTAAACTTCATTACTAAATATTCAAATCAGCCCCAATAATGCCTTCCAAGGCCATTACCGATGAAATAAATTCCGATCGCAACAGTTCGAAATTCATTGTTGCTTGGTTCATCATTTGTTGTAATCTGGTATATTCGGTAACATTGATTATACCATTTGCAAAGTCTTTTTCTGCTCTTAACGATTGTACCCTAAAATTGTCAACAATGGAACCGGAAATAAAAAATAACCGGTGAGTCTTTAGTAGGTCATTGTACATTTCAACAACCTTTTGTTTCAATTCCACCTCAGCCACCTGTGTTTCAAAGCGTGCTTTTTCCGCTTCTCCTTTTGCACTTTTTATTCTTGCCCTTCTATTTAAAATTGCTGAAAGTGGAAGACGAATTGAGGCTCCAACATTATATCTGCTTTGTTCAGTTGAAAATAAGGTCTGGCTTCCAGGATCTCCTGCCAACTGCGAATTGCTCAAGTTGTCAAAAATCCCATAATTATATCCTGCTTCTAAATTGATGTATTCCAACCAAGCTCTTTGTTCTGAAGAAACAACACCATCTCTATATTTTTGTTCTGAGACCGTAACTTTTATGAATGGCGAATATTCTTTGGCCATTTGAACCAAGGAATCTATTGGAGGTAATTTTTTGCTGATATCGTTTTCTTTCAGTCCTTTTTCAATAAAATCATTTATAGACTGTCCAATCGATGTCTGCAGTATTAAAAAAACCAATAAAAAGCCCCAAAACTTCTTCATTATACATTCTCTTTTTGAAAGACTGCCCTAAACGTTCTAAGTACAATCCACATATCAATCAAGAAAGCGCGCTTGCTGTTAGCATATTCTACATATTTCAAGTCCAAGTTCTTGCGTTCTTCGGTAGACATTATTGAGCTTCTTCCCCTTGCTTCCACCTGCCAAAGTCCGGTTATTCCGGCTGGGCCATTAAATCTATCTGTCCATTCATCCGTTGTCAACACTTCGGCTTCATATTGAGGCAATGGTCTGTTCCCAACTATGGACATGTCTCCTTTTAGAACATTTATTAATTGGGGAAGTTCATCTATACTCAACTTTCTAATAATCTTTCCTACCTTGGTTATTCTTGGATCATTATCAAACTTGATAAAGGCATTCTTGGCACTTTCCTTTCGTCTAGTATTGTGTTTTTGTTCATCAACAGTGTTATCGTCCCCAATCAACATCGTTCCTCCTGATTTCACATTTTGGGTTCCTGCACTTGTATGTTCCAAATCTTTCTCATTCTCATTGTGTGCATATTGGTTTAAGTGCTCAAACTCCTTAATACGCTTGTCGGCATCTGGGTACATGGAACGTAGTTTATAAAAATCGAACACCTTATAACCCGTCCCCACCCTTTTGGAGATGTAGTACACTTTTCCTTTGGATTCCAACCGAATTGCTATAATGAACAAAAGCAAAAAGGGTGAGGCAAACAGAAGGGCCACACTAGCTACACCAATATCAAAACTCCGTTTCCAAAACCCAATTTTATATTTGCCCGTTTTCGATTTAGCAGGTATAATCTTTTCCTTTTTCAGGTTTGCTTTGAGCTCCTTTAAAAATTGAATCCTTTCAAGAATGTTCTTTGTTGAAAATGGTTGAACGTAAAAATCATCAATTCCATTTTTAACCGCCTTGGACAGATCACTTTTATCCTTATCCTTTGCAATAAGTATAAAAGGTATGGAGTGAATGTCACTAAATTTTTCCTTCAAAACACTGTGAAACTCAATACCAGACTGCCCAGGAATTTCTTTTTCACATAAAATTGCATCAGCAGTTTTATGTTCCTTAAGCCATTTTAAGGCTACCAGTGAATTCTTGACAATATGAAAATCTACTTTTTCGTCGCAATCCATGAACTGGTCCACGACTTTTTGATCCGCCCCTACATAGAGAAGACATAATTTTTTATCTGATATTACTTCCATGATCTTTAAGCACGTATAAGTAGCTTTTCCACTCGTATTAATAGTTCTTCCGGATTAAAGGGTTTCACCAGGTAATCATCGGCACCCAATCGCAAACATTCAATGCGATCCGAGCTACTGTCACGACAACTCAAAACGATTATTGGAATGTTCGAAAAATATCCGCTTTCCTTTACCTTTTGAATAAGTCCAAAACCATCCATATTTGGCATTTCCAGATCTGTAATGATCAAATCCGGGATATTGCCTTCCTGCATCCATGCCAAAGCCGCCAAACCATCTTCTTTTGTGCTGACATTGTACGATTGTCCTAAAAACTGCGATACCAATTCGCTTAGCGATTGTTTATCATCTACTACTAGTATTTTCATGGTATTATTGATTATAATTATTTGTAGTACTTAACATTATCGAAAAGTAGGATAAATATTACTTATCAATAATTCTATGTTGTAAAACCAAGGGAGTATGTTGTAAGCTGCTAGTTATTGGTAGTTACGGTATTTGTGGTAGAATCCTAATGCCATCGTCAATTCTTGCATAACATAAGTGCATACTTAAAAACCAGATGATAAATTCTCAGAGATGACTGTTTGAAAATGTAAATGGGAAAGGAAAAAACTTTATAAACAGAGCAATATGCCTATTGAGATACTTCTTCAATAATTAATTCCTTACAAGTTTCTTCAATTACCTTTTTCGTAGGCATGAACCTTTCATTACAAAATGGGAATGGTTTTGCAGGTTCTCTTTTTGGTGGTAATGCAGTATAAACATCAACGGGAATATACTTGAATTTCCCAATGGAATGAAGTTTAATTGCCAACATTCCATCATCACATCCGGATACTACACGCAAATCTGTTTCATAACCAATGGGAAGAATTGCCTCCTTCTTAATTACCATGCTCACTGCCCTAATATATTTTATTCTTGTTGTAAAACCTTGCGATAGTTTCCATCTGAAGTATATATTCTTCACACGGTTTCGAAAACGCATTTTTGATGAAAGCTGAAAATCATTTTCATAACTTTTGGAAACGGAATAACAAAGCACCAACTCCTTATCCATAAAAAAAGGAAGAGCCATTTTATCTATATAATATGGATCATAAATAGAATCTGGATCCATACTACATATAATTTGCCCCTTGGCTTCTTCCAGTCCTTTTTGCCTGGCAAACGTTATTCCTTGTTCCTTTTCACTGACCACTTTGGCGCCAAGTTGCTCAAGTATTGAAAGCGTCTCGCTATCTGCATTGTTTTCAACGAAAATAACTTCATAAGGTATAATCGTTTTAAGATTGGCCAAAGAAAAAATATGGGCAACCAAAGTTTCCTTTGCCCTGTAAACCGGTATAATAAGACTTACTGTAGGGTTTTTAACGGCACCCAATAATTCAAAATAGGTAATTAATCTATTGAAATCAGCATCATTGATACTATTAGGTGTTGCTCCAAAATATGGCTTATACGCTGTGACTTTCATTTTTGAATTTCCTTGAAATATTCTAGTTTAAACCCTATCTGTACTTAAGATATAATTTGTTTTTGTAGTATTCATTATTTCAGAAATACTTCTATTCTGCCTTCCAATAAGTGAAATCACCTTATTTTGTTTTGCAGATTTTTGATATAGCTTTTCAAAGAAACGGGCGGCAGCTGAATCCAACGTGGTCACTTTTTCTAAACTGACCACAAAATTTTCATGCTGTTCTAATATTGAATCAAAATATGAATTTAATGTACCCACATGTTGAATTGATACATTTCCTAAAATTTCAAAGATTCCCCGGTTTTCCCTAATTTCTAATGACATATGTTAAAAGGATTTAGTTATTGATCTATTTAACATTTTCAAAAAGTGTCTATCTATACTAACGTGTCAGATAATATATATTGTAGTATTTTTCCTTCTTTTTATAAAAGATTCAATCGCTGCATCAGCTCAGGTCTGTTAGACCGGCTTATGGGGATAACATTTCGCTCAATTAACACGCTATTATCCTGTATATCAATTATTTGAGTGAAGTTAATGATAAATGACCGGTGTATTTGGAGGAATCTGGATTCTGGAAGCTTTTCTTTTATTTTTTTGAGCGTGGAATGTACGCGATACCGATTTTTTTGGGTTTGTATTTCGATATAGTCTCCATGGGCCTCTATTAAAAGAATATCCATGAATTTTAGTTTGATCAATCGACGATCTATATTGATATATAAGTCTTCATCCTCATTTTGATTCATCCCTTTTTCTGAATGCTCTTGCTGTGTTTTTTCGAAGGTTTTCTCTAATCTTTGCACACATTTCTGAAACCGTTCATGTGTGATCGGTTTTACCAAATAGTCAACTATAAACTCATATTTATAGGCTTCAATGGCAAAATCCTTGTCAGATGTTGTTAACACAATTTTTGGCGGGTTACTTACCGTTTCAATAAAATCAACACCAGTAAGTTTAGGCATATGGATATCCATGAAAATGAGGTCCACTTGGGTGTGCTTTAAAAATTTAAGCGCTTCCAAAGCATCTGGTAGCTCTGCTACCACCTCCATATCTGGAATGATTTTGCAAAGCTCCGCTATTATGGCTCTTGCACTTGACTCGTCATCTACTATAATACATCTCACCTTATGCTATTTTTGAAATAAACTCTTCAACACTTTGTAAAATTTTAAGAAACTCGCCTTTAAGATTTGTATTCCCATACTTTAAATCTTCTTCATATTTAACAGCGAGCTTGTATCCTTCGGTAAGCCCAAGAATACCAAGTTTGTGCTTTATTTTATGCACAATCTTAGCGGACTCTTCTAATTCATTCCCTTCAAGAGTTTCTATATAATCTTGCTTCTCTTTTGGAAATTCTGTTTGGATTATGGTCAAGAATTTCTTTTCAAAATCCGCATTACCTCCAGAAATTTCCTTTATATAATCTAGATTTGGTTGCTCAATCATCATGATTGGTTTTAATTGTAAAAAAGAATGTGGTTCCCTTACCTTCTTGTGAAGAAAGCCAAATATCCCCCTTGTAATAGTTTATAATTTTCTTTACCAGCGCAAGACCAATTCCAGTAGCGCCAGAGTTGTTCTCCAACTTTTTAAACATTCCAAAAATTCCAGTTTGAAGGTGTTCGGGAATTCCTTTGCCATTGTCAGTTACACTGAACAACCATCCATCCGCCTCTTCCTTTACATCAATCATAATGTAACCTTCCTGTATATTCTCAGTGGCCGTAATGGCGTTGGTAATTAAGTTCTTGAACAACTGTTCAATTCTATATTTGCCTGTATATAGTTTAGGAAGTTTTTTACTCCTTTTAATGGTAATATTATCGGGAACATAAACAGTTCGCTCAATCTCATTTATTAATAAGTTAAGGTCTACAATAACCGCATTTTCCTGTATAGAATCTATGGTTGAATGTCTTAGAATACCATCAATCAAACTATCCATTTTGGACAGGTTTTGAAAAATGAGCTGTACATTTTCCTTGCTCATTTCTTTAGACCCATCTTGTGCATCATCAAACACCCAGCTTACCAATGAGTGTACATTTCTTATTGGTGACTTTAGGTCATGGGAAACCATGTGCGCGTAATTGTTCAAGGATTCGTTCTGTTGCTCTAAATTTTTAAGAAGCGTATCCTTTTCCGCTGTAATTTTTACCAACATATCAGCTTGGTTCTCTATATCTTCCACTAACTTCTGTGGATTTAAATCAACACCTCTATTTACCTGGTCGTTGGTTTTATCTTGCATGGACACCACAGCCTTGCTAAGAGATTCCAGAACTTTTTGTTGACTCTCGGTCTCCTGAATCAATCTTTTATTTGCCAGGTACAATTCTTCGGAACTCAAAGACGTTGCCCGCTGAATCATTTTCAGTTTTTCATCAAAATCTGAATATGACTTGCTTATCGAATCAAAGAGGCTTTCCATTTCTGGACGCTCCACAAATTCTTTGGGTAAAAATTTCTTTATTTGTCTTTTAAGTAACGAATGCATTTACTCACTCAATAAGGTTAGGGTCATGGTCTGATTGTGCAATTGACATTCATTTTTTCCTGCAAATGGTGCCATCTCACCATAGGAATAAAATCCTGTAATTCGCGCCTGGTCTCCTATGACCTCGGCAACCTCTTCAATTTCATCCTCCGTTCGTTGGTCCAAAACCAATTTTCTTCCCACACAGCTTACCAGTATTGCCAATTCAGGTTTGTTTTCCCTATTCTCCATAGCTTGCTCGGCTGCATTGGATGCGCCTTCGGCAATATCGTCCGTTGTGGACATCATCAATTGTACTTTGGAATTCATTGGAACATCACCTGCCAAAATCATGGAATTTTCTTTTTCGTCAATGTTAAGAATGGTACGAACCAAAGGTTCAGACTCTGTATTTTGTTGCACCGTCAATGGATACAAAAGTGCCGCTTGCGGAAGTTCATCTGCCTTATCTCCCAAATATTTTTTGTAAAGATCCAATGCGGGTTTTCCATCAATTTCAAAAAGTACGTTTCCTTCGGACTTGGTAATGGTACGCTCAGGACCAAATGGGGTCCAACCTCCAAAATTGGCATAGGAAACCTCCAATGCATCACCGTAAAAACCAATAGCGACCACCTCGCCTTGTTTTGGGTTTTCGTTGTAAGAGGTCAACGTTTTTTCAAAACGGGCTCCATCACCGCAAAGTCCACCAGTAATGGATGCTTTGAATCCTTTCGCTGATTCCAATCCTTCAATTAAACCACTTCCATTAACAAAGCTCCCATCTGATACAATGAACATGTGCCTTAATTTATCCTTGTCGAACTTATTTGAAATGGCAAGGCCCATTTTTTCTATATCCACATAGTCAGACACATTCTCACTTACTATGGTAAAGCTTGTCTGCTCAAACTCAATTGCTGTTACTACTATGCTTTCGTCATACACATTGGTTTCCATAATCTCTCCTGAGGTTGATCCAAACACTAGATGTCCATCAGGGTAGAGTTCTTTCACTTCATTGAATATATCTTTGGATTCTAACTGATACCTATCCGCAAACACCAATACCAATGGCTCTTTTAGGGATACATTTTGATCAAACTCCCATTTACCTCCCTTTAATCGTTTTGCTTGATTAATTTTCATTGTCTTTTGTTTTTAAAGTTTTTTGTATTGTAAAATAGAAAGTGGTTCCCTCTCCAATTTTACTCTCTAACCAAATTTTCCCATTATATCTGTCAATTATTTTTTTGACAATTGAAAGTCCTATTCCCGTAGATCGTTCATTGTTTCCAATAGATTGGAAAATCTGGAAAATCTTTTCGTGATATTCTTTTGGTATTCCTACACCATTGTCACTTATGCTAAACTCCCAATGTTCTGGTTCTTCCTTATAATCTACAACTACAAATCCCTTCTCTTTATCAATGTTTACAACGGCATTGCTCAAAAAGTTCTGGAACAGCTGATGTATTTTTGTTTTATCGGCTTTAATAAGCGGGAGCTTCTTTTTTGTTTTTATGGTAACATGTTCTGGTATATAGATGATCTCTTTAATTTCATGAATCACTTCATTTACATCAACTTCGGTATGGTCCAAAACATCATTATTAACAGTTGAATATTTTAGGATTCCACTGATTAGTTTATCCATTCCCTCAATCTTCTCCTGCATCATTTTTAGATTATAGCGGCCATTTTCATCCAAAGAATCTTTATAATCGTCATACATCCAAGTGGCCAAAGCACTTACACTTCTTAATGGGGATTTTAAATCGTGGGAAACTATATGGGCGTATTCCTGTAATCCTTTATTACTTGCCTCTAATTCACTTAATAGGTTTTCTTTTTGTAGTTCAAGGTGTTTTTGGGCAGTGATATCCAAGTGTATGCCTATGGAACCAATTATATTTCCTGCATCATCATATCTTGGAGCACCGCTAATGAGCCAAAATCTTTTTTCCCCATTGGCAATTCTTACTGCTACCTCATAGGAGTCGGAGATTCCTTGTTTCCTCTTATTGTCCTGAAGTTTCTGCTCTTCCGTACTATTATTAATAATAGGTACAGCTTCATAAACATTTCTTCCTATCAATTCATCTGCAGTGGTGCCAACCATATCGCTAAAACTCTGATTGACCATTAAAATATTACCATCAATATCAACCTCAACCAAGCCAAGGTTCATATTGGCGATAATACTTCCATACTTTTCCTTTTGAATTTCTAGATTCTTCCTATAGTTCTTTCTTAAGGTAACATCACTATAGCTCCATAAATGACCCTGGTATTCTCCATTATTAAATAATGGAATATAATCGCGTTCAAAAGTTCTACCATCCACAAGCTCCATTTCATCTGCCGTGACGGAGTCTTTTTGATCAACTACCTCATTTATTCTATCTATTTCGAGGGCTGGCTCCAAGAACAAGCTTTTGTACTTATGTATGGATTTTTCACTACATACTCCTTTTAGAACATCTGGAGAAACTGGGATTCCAAATAGGTCACAAAATTTCTGATTTGCCAGAACTATTTTCCTGTTTTCATCTTCAAGCAAAATCCCTGTTTGTAAATTCTTGATCAGGGTCGCCATTCGTTCTTCTGATGCTATTAGTTTTTCCTCAGAGATTTTTTCATGGGTAATATCCTCTATCATGGCAACACTGTACTCAATATTACCTTTGGAATCCATAACAGAGCTCATGGAAGTTTTTCCAAATAAAGTTTTACCATTCTTTTTATGAAATTTTCTAACTATAGAGAATTTCTTGGTGTCACTCACCAAACTTTTTTGAAATAAATCATCATACAAATTGCTATCCTCCAATGTGGATATATCATTTAATGACATTTTTTTCAGTTCTATTTCTGAGTATCCTAAAAGCTCAATAAAAGCCTTGTTTGCCTTTATTATTTTCTCCTTTACAATTAGTAAGATTCCAAGAGAAGAATTTTCAACAATGATATCTTGTTGTTTCTTTTGACTTTCTAAAAGTTGCTTTATCTCAACCTCACTAGTAATATCCCTAATTACACCTTGGGCGCCTATTGGGCTGCCATTATCATTATAAACAAGACTGGCATTAATATTTACAAATCGTTCCTCGAGTCCCTTTGTAACAATCTTTGCATTGTAGTTTTTAAGAATCCCAACCTGCAACAGTGTTTGAAACGATTCTGCGGTGTATTCCAAATAGTCTGGATGCACTAAATCTGAAAGACATATTTTCTCCTTTGTATGATCGTATCCCAAGAATTCCTTTGCAGAGGTATTCATGTTGATCACATTGGACATCATATCCATGACCACATAGGGGTCAATAATATTTACAAAAGCATTGTCCAGGCGAGTTCCCCCATCATTTAACAGAGTCTCCAAACGGCCATTTGCCTCCTTAAGGTGCAAGGTGGCATCATAAAGCTCTTTTGCCTTATTTTCAAGAAGGTTTTCAGCGCTTTTTCTGGCCTTTTTCTCTCGGGCCAAAGCACGTTTTAATATGGGGATTTCATTACTATCCATTTTGTGAGATAGTAAACTTGACTTCTGTACCGTCTTCATTTAATAATTTGTAATCTATAGTAGCGGATCTCTCAAAATGTTCAAATGTTTTCACTATAAGTCCATGCGCCAAGGCATATAACCCACGTGATGAGCTATATATGAGCTCTAGTGCTGTATCTGTCTTAGACAGAATTTTGAACTGTGGAAGTTCAGCATCTGGATAGAGTTTCTTTACATGGATGTGGATATGATCCTCAATGGAGTTGAGAAGACCTATTGGAGTTCTATAACTTGAGACCACATCTGGATGAGCACTTACAAGACCTACAAACAAATGATGCCCAAAAGAATAAAGTAAGTCTTCTTGGGGAACATCCTTTTTTTGGCTGAGCTCAGAAATTAAGCTTACCATTTCGTTAAAATCGTATGTGCCTACTGAAGTATATGCACCTCCAGAAGGGAGATCGCAATTTTCCAGTAAAGAGTCAACGGTTTCAAGGCCATAAATTGACTCGACCATTTCCAGAAACTCTGTAAAAACAATTCCTTTCATAATGTGAGAATATTATGATTAAAAGTAGGAATTGTACTACCTAATTAAAAAAAGAATGTTGTGAAATAAAGAATTTTGTTAGGCTTTAACTAGCTCGCTAACCTCCCAATAGTCAAAAACTTTTTTAAGTTTAGACTCGTAATCCTCATATTTTAAGGGTTTTATGATATATCCTGCTATGCCAATTTCAAAACACTTCAATAAATCCACTCTATTTTCCGATGTGGTCAAAATTATTGTAGGAAGATATTTAAGTTTATCATCTGCTTTCAAAAGAGTTAAGAATTCTATTCCGCTCATTCTTGGCATATTAAGATCCAGAAGAATAATTTCAGGCAGGTCACCACTCTTTAAAACTTCCATGGCTTCCTCCCCATTTTTGGCTTCGATAATTTTATGTTTTGACTGAAATTTTGAAATTGCTCGTTGCAATTTCATTGTCTCTATCATATCATCTTCAATGAACAGTACATTCATGGCGTTTTACATTTAGTATACAAAAGTCCAAATTCACATTAAGAAAAGGACTACAATTTAGTCAAATTAAAAAAAACTATCGACGAATGGTCGAAATCATACGGTGAATTATAAAATATTTTTAGTATCAACCTTAGAGCATTGATAACTCGGCTCTTAACTTCTTAGTAAGACCTGATACTACAAGCTCGTATGAATGATTCACCAATTCAATGATTATGTTTGGGGGGAGGTTTTCCAAAAATAAGGTATTCCAATGTTTTTTACTCATATGATAGCCCGGAGTAATATCTCCATCATATTCTTCCCTAAGTTCTACGGCTCTTTCTGGGTCGCATTTTAAATTGCACTGACTTGGTACTCTTTCCAAAGGTAGTAGAGCGAACATTTTGCCCATTACTTTAAATACCAATGTATGCTCATCAAAAGGAAACTCTTCCGTAACACCTTTTTTACTGACGCAAAAATTCCTTAACTCTTCAACGTTCATTTTTATATTCCGTTGGAATCATAAACAATAACCTTGTCCCAAAGATCCTTGCACTCTTCAATAAAGATTAAATGAGCTTCTTCACCTTGATAACCTTCTTGTGCCTCAGCTGACTCAAACGTTACTATTAACGAATAGGTAAATGATCCATCAACCACATCCCGAATAGCTGGTGGGGGTGTGCCAATAAAATTGGTCTTGGCATATTTGGAGTTCTTTAAAAATGTTTTTAGTGAAGTTTCAAACTTTTGTTTATCGGCTTCGTTATCTGGGTTTTTAAACCAAAAATAAACGGTATGCGCAAAAGCAGGGTCAAAAGTTTTCATAGTGTCTTTGGTTTGTGCAAAACTTGTGGCGCAAGCAACGCCAATCAATACTAAAGTTACAATTCCTCTTTTCATAATTAGTTTTCTTCTAAAAAATGTTTTTCAATATTCTTAATTTCCAAAGCGGAGTAATCCAAGGTCCACCCGATGGTTTCCACAATTTTCTCTACCAAAAATACAGCTTGCAATGCTTCCTTTCTGGCGGTATCCATTAATCCGCTTTCCGGTATTTTTTGTTTGATGTGTTCTTTGGCCTCCACATTTAGTTTGGTTAAATCATCTGGGGAAAAACTGTTGAACAATCCATTTTTAATATCGTAAAACTGAAGGTCCGGTTCAATGGATAAAATTTCAGGTTGTGGAAAATCTTCAAGAATAATGCGTTTCTTTTCGTTATCAGCTTTAAGGTTCAACTTTTTTAGGTCGTATCCAATATGTGCTTTGGCCTTCACCACAATCAGCGCCTTTTTCTTACTACTTAAAAGACTAAGAAAACCTTCTTTAGTGTTTTCGTAATGATAAATCTCTGCAAAATCACCCTCAACGGAAATCAACTTACAAACGCTTTGTATCTTATCCAATAATACAGTGGATTGCTGCTTGGTGAGTTCTTTGCTTTTTTTCTTTCGAAACAAGGAGAATAGCCAATACATAAGTATCGCTCCTAGAAGTAAACCTAAAAAAGCTTCTAAAATGCTATCCATTATTTTTTCCTATTTCTCCCAAATGGGTGAATTTAAATCCTTTTTCATATTTAAGACCATATCCAAACATTCTATCCATAGCAGCATGCGAAAAAATGATAATCCCAATCAATTCCAAAATTGGAAGGTTTAAAAAACTTACACCAACAAGGTATAGCAAAATACCAATACCTCTATGGTGAAACAAATTATAGGTAAATGCTCCTACCCTATTTCCAGCCAAATAACCGAGCATTCCGATATCAGGTATTAACAGCAGCACAAAAAACCACCACCAAGATAAATCCATTCTCATAAAAAGAAAAAAACCAAGGAGTAAGAGTGAGAATTCTTCTAACCTTAAAATACCTTTCATATTTATTCAATTTTATATAAAACAGGCCTACTAGGACTGGCATCATTTTCAAAAGGGGCAACTTGAAGGTTCAGTACATAGCAACCATCTTCAATAGCATTTGCCACATAAATAAACTCGGTTATTGTTGCATATTCCCTTGGTTTCCCATCCATGTTCCAAAATGCTTTGTGTGCCGAAAGAGCCCCGCCATCCTTTTCCTTATCCACCGAAGGAAGGTCAATTAGCAAATGTTGAATTCCTTTAGTCGCCAAAAAACGTGCAGCCTCTTCCAATAAATAGGGTGGGTTCGCATTGGAGTACTGCCTTGATTTCTTGTTTTCCAGATTTGGAATGGTCCTAATAACCAATGCTTCCCTTTTTTTGTTTCCTAGCGCATATTTCAATTGCTTTTCCGATATCACAAAATCTTCCTCTTGTTTTTCCGGAGCGACGGTAATAACCTCAGCCAAAAAAAAGAATTGTTTTAGCTTTTGGTTTATGGAATGAAACTCTTTGGTTATATGACCCAGGCATTCCGTATGCGTCACATGGGAATGAGGATTGAACCAAATATTATTAAAGTTGGTTGAAGCTCCTTCTGACACCTTTCCAATAAAACCTTCTTCTTGATGGGGCTCTATTCTAGGCGGGTCCAAATACCAGGCATTTACATTACCATCTCCTCCTTGAAGTGGAATAGAAATATCCAAAGGTTTGGACAAATCAATCTTTATGTTCTTTGAGTTGTATTTGATTGAAACAATCATTGACCCAAATTAAGCATAAATAAATCTGAAGCAATACCATCCACTAAAAACTTGCCTTTTTTGGTGGACAGCAATTTTCCATCCTCCACAAAAAGCAATTCTTGTTCTAAATATTTTTCAGCCTGTTGGTTGATATATTTTAGATAGCTAATGCCAAAATCATTTTCAATTCTCTTCAAGGACACACCCCAGATAGTACGTAATCCGGTCATAACATATTCGTTGTAATTGTCTTTTCTTGATAAGGTCTCGGTTTCCATTGACAATGTATCCTGCTGCAACGCTTTTATATACTTCGAATTATTTCTCACATTCCAGCCTCTGTTTTGTCCATCAAAAGAATGTGCCGAAGGACCAATACCCATATATTTTTTTCCTTGCCAGTAGGAGGTGTTGTTTTTTGAAAAATACCCCTCCTTTCCAAAGTTGGATATTTCATAGTTTATATACCCCTGTTGCTCCAATACATCTACCAAAATATGAAACTGTTCCTGTGCCTGTTCATCATTTACATCATTTATAATTCCTTTTTCAATGAACTTTTTAAGTGCAGTTTTTGGCTCGACGGTAAGCGCGTAGCTTGAAATATGTGGTAGTTTAAATAAAAGTGCTTTTTCAATATTTGCTTTCCACTTCTTATTGTCCATTCCTGGAATTCCATAAATTAAGTCAATGGAAATATTATCAAAGTGTCTGGTTGCTGCTGATAATGACTCAACAGCCTCATCAGATGAGTGCGCACGATTCATCAATTTTAAGTCTTCATCAAAAAAAGATTGGATTCCAATACTTAAACGGTTGATTCCAATAGTTTGATAGTCTTGAAAAATAGTTCTCGACTGCGCTCGAACTGACATTAAATCATCGGGGTTAGCTTCTAAAGTAATTTCTGGATATTCAACTACACTATAATTGTCATAAACAGATTGCAATATGGCCTCAAGCTCCGTACTTGTTAATACGGATGGCGTACCTCCTCCAAAGTATATGGTTTCCACTTGTTCCTTTTGAAACTCGGCTTTACGTAATTCAAGCTCTCTTTGAAGTGATTTTACCATCGCTTCCTTCTTTCCCAATTGTGTGGAAAAATGAAAGTCGCAATAATGGCATGCTTGTTTGCAAAACGGCACGTGAATGTAAATTCCGCTCATTTCAGTGTTCAATTATCAATGCTAATTGACTTTTTTAGGATTCTGCTTTACAAAAGCCTCCCACCCTGTATATTGTTTCCCAACATCTACCCTCCCTTGATTGTAAAAATGGCAAACCGCAGCGGCCAATCCATCCGTACTATCTAAATTTTTAGGCAAGGTTTTTAGCTTCAACATGCTTTGAAGCATTTTAGCTACTTGTTCTTTAGTAGCATTTCCATTACCGGTAATGGCCATTTTGATTTTTTTGGGCATATATTCGGTTATGGGAACTTGTCTTGAAAGTCCCGCAGCCATCGCTACTCCCTGAGCCCTTCCAAGTTTGAGCATGGATTGCACATTTTTGCCATAAAAAGGAGCTTCAATGGCTATTTCATCCGGGTGAAACGTATCTATCAATTCAAGGGTACGTTCAAAAATCAGTTTTAACTTAGTATAGGGATCATTGTACTTTTTTAGCAACAACTCGTTCATTTGAACAAACTGTATTTGCTTGTTCACAATTTTAATGATTCCAAAACCCATAACTGTTGTTCCCGGGTCTATCCCTAAAATGATTTTCTCCTCTGCCAAATTTTAATTGGTGTTTACTACTATGGGAAGTCTAAATCGTAAACTTACCGGTGTTCCTCTTTTTAGTGCTGGGGCCACTGTTAAATCTCGCAACCTACTAGTTACCTCAGCATTGAATTCTTCAATTTCGTTAAGGATATTTGGATTTTCCTCTATGTTTAAAACAGTGATAAAGCCATGCTCATCTACTAAAAAATCAACATACAAGGTATCGTTTAAATCAGTATCAACCTGAAATTGCAAGCTGTCCAATGCTTGTGAAAAATGATTCAAAATTTCACTTTGAAAGCAATCCCGTTGAGCTTGTTTGGCTGCTGTTTCATCACAATTATCAAATAGTGGATATTGGTCCACATCGTTCCAATCAATCGCCAAAAGTTCTTCATTGACAATTCTTTGGGTCTTGTCCTCTTTGGACATAAACAGTTCGCAGGAGGCAAACAAAGCTAAACAAGATATCAATAAAAACTTCTGCATACAGCCCCAAATGTTTGGCTGAAATTACGATTTTTTGGACAAAATAAATTTAACCCAACAATAGAAATGGAAGAGTAACACCTAATCAATCTTCAATCAGATTTATAGTGAATCTCCTCTTTCAATTCGGAAATACGTTTTTTTACCCTTTCGGATATAAACAATGGGACATTTTTAAAATCGGTTAATAGTCTCTCATAATACTCTAATCTAGTTTTGGGATCTTTATAGTACTCGTCTGCCAAAACACAGACTTGATAGTAGTTGATGAAATTCGCTTTGTTTTCTTCCCAAGCTTTGGTATAATAGTCCAATGACTTTTTAAGTTGATTTTTTAAGCGTGCTATACGTCCCAGATTCCTATACTCATTGTCAAAAACATACTTTCGTTCTTCTATTGATTTCTTAAAATAGGTCTCTGCACTATCCAATTTTTTTTCTTCTAGATAGACTTCCCCTAATCCAAAATAAGCGTCAGCTTCATTATTCTTAATTTTTGCTAATGTTTGATAGGTTTCTTTTGCATTGTCCAAATCATGGTTCTTAAACTGGGAATATCCCAATTTTCGATATACAAATGGTTTTTTTTCTCCCAGTTCCAAAAGCCTTAGAAACAATGGGGCTGACTTATCGTAAAATCCAGAATTAAAATGGGCCAAGGCTTTTAAGTTAAGGAGTGCTACATCATTTGGTGCCGTCTTTAACCCCAACTCAATAGTTTCCAGTGCATTGCTCGGCTCTTCAACACTCACATAATATTTGCCCAGAAGATAAATACTTCTTAGATGCGTACTGTCCAAATCAATAGCCTTCTTCAATGCCTTATTACCTTTTTGGTAATCCAACTTTGATTGAAGAATTTTACCCAAGTAATAGTAGAACTCTGGGTTTTCACTTCTGGGATTAATCAACGATTCAAAAACCTCTTGAGCCTTATCCAAGTCTGTCTTCTCATAGATTTTTCCTAACTCAAATCGCGCCAAAACATGACTTTCATTATTCTTGATAATATCCAAATATTGAAGAATTGCTTTCTCTTTGTTCCCAATGGCACTGTAAGCCCTGGCAATTTGCATGCTTGACTTTTCATTGCCTACCTTGGAATATGCATTTATGGCCTCTGCATAATTGCCTATCAAATATAAACTGTCAGCCTTAATTTGACTTCTGCTCTGTGACCAACCTTGGATAGTATAAAGTATTAGCAGAGCATAAAAACAATATTTTCTCAACGTAACTTATCTTAACTTAAAGGATATGGGTATGGAAAAAGGCACATCAACTACTTCTCCATTATGTTTGCCTGGCACCATTTTTGGCAATTTAGAAATAATACGTCTCGCTTCGTCCTCCAAAAGCACATCCGGACCTCGCAGCCTAAGTTCTGTAATTGACCCATCACTAGAAATCTTAAAAATAATATTTACCCGTCCTTGAATACCATTTTCTTGGGCTTCTTGAGGGTAATTAAAATGTTTTCTAATATGTTTTTGCATCATTTCTTGAAAACAAGCCTGAGTATCCTCAGCATTTTCACAACCTGGAAAAATTGGAGCTTCATCTACACTGGTAAAAGGTACACCACTGTAATTAATATTTCCATATTTTCCAGAAATCCCCCTTGTTTCTTTAGGATACACATTATAAATCATTTTCGCCAATGCCTCTTTTTCTTCTTGGGTAAGTGAATCTAAACTTGTAATTTCTTCTTCCAGCAGACTGATTCTCTCAGTTAGTGAATCGGCCTTTTTAGCATTGCTCTCTTCAACTTGACAAGAGTTAAACACTATAATACCAAATACTAATGGTAACACTACAGTATACTTTAATTGCCAAATGGCTTTTGATTTTTGTTTTTGTAACATGACTATTCGTTTTTTGATTAATGATTTTTTAAAAAATTGATTTACAAAGCTTATGTTTTGAGTTTGAAACACTTCTGACAATAGCAATTGATATTGTTCCTTTTTATTTTCTTTTCCAACCTTAGAATCAGCAATAAATTCATGCAATTCTGAAACCCGATTTTGATAGATATACACTAGCGGATTAAACCAAAATAGAATTCGCATCAATTCAAAGAATAGCAGATCAAGAGAATGCCACTGCTTAATATGCACTAACTCATGCTCCACAATATTCCTCTCTTTCTCTTCAGATATTCTATCCCCTAAAAAAACGGTCCTGAAAAAAGAAAAAGCTATTTCACTTTGTCTTATAACAACTTTGGTAAAATCATTGCAATCATGTACGGTTCCTTGTTGTCTTAATCTAAATAGTGAGAAAAGTTTGTGCCCAAACCAAAATGCTGCCAACAAAGCACCTGAAACAAATAATAAATATACAGTTGAAAGGTTTTCAAAAAAACCAACTTTATTTGTAGGTGACACCATCACTTCATCCAATTGTATTAAAAAGGTTGGGTAGCCAATAAATTCTGATGAAACGGTAGTTTTTAAAGCTTCAATCTTTATCCAAGGTAAAACCAAGGATAAAGCAAAAGTGCCCAAAAGATATGCTCGGTTCCATTTGAAGAAAGTCTCTTTTTTTAAAAAGAAGTCATAAATCATTAAGAAAACCAACTGAAATACCAGACATTCTATGAGATAGCGTATCATTCTTCCTCATCTTTAATTTGTTCCATAATACTTTCCAATTCACTAAGATTGATGTCATTTTTTTTCATAAAAAACGACACCATACTTTTAAACGACCCTTGAAAATAACCATCCACCAATTTGTTTATGGACTGGTTGCTATAGTCCGATTGCTTCATCAAAGGGAAATAGAGATATCCTTTGCCTTCCTGTTCATGGTCTACAAAACCTTTGCTTTCCAAGATTCTTACTATTGTAGAAACTGTGTTATAAGCTGGTTTTGGTTCTGGCAGCTCTTTGATTATTGCAGCAACATTGGTTTTCTTTAATCTCCAGAGAATTTGCATTACTTCCTCCTCTGCCTTGGTCAACTGTTTCATGTTCAACTAATTTTTTAGTTCAATTACAAAACAAATATAACTAAATATTTAGTTTAAACTAATTTTTTAGTTTAAAAACAAACCAATTCTCTTTTCCGCCTTCACATGTAACATTTCATCACTAAATTTGTCTTATAGTCAAAACCAAAAAATGGACATTGCCTTACTTATTTTGGGATTTATTTTAATGCTAATCGGCATTTTAGGGAGTTTTTTACCCGTATTACCAGGTCCCCCAGTGAGTTGGGTAGGACTGTTACTATTGTATTTGACCAAAGCCGTACCTGAAGATTGGTGGATGTTGGGCATAACACTTTTTTTTGCCTTGCTGATTACAGTAATGGATTATGTGATTCCAGCGATGGGCACCAAAAAATTTGGTGGTAGTAAAGCCGGTATGTTGGGAACTGTTGTGGGTCTGCTGGTAGCAATATTTTTCCCGATTCTTGGGCCTTTTGGGATTATAGTTTGGCCTTTTGTAGGTGCTTTAGTTGGTGAGCTTATTAACAAAGCAGATCAAAAAACTGCGTTGAAAGCTGCATTTGGATCCTTTTTGGGCTTTTTAACAGGAACGTTTATGAAATTCTTGATAGGGGTTATCTATTTCGGAATCTTTATTTGGAAAGCCATTGAATATGGTTCAGAGCTGTTCACCTTCAGCTAATCAAACCACTCCACTTTTTCCATAATAGGTCCACGTGGCACCTCTAAAATCTCTTCATCAGTATAACCCATATATAGAAATCCCAAACATTTCTCTCCTTCCTTAAGATTGAAAAACTCATCCATGTATTTTATCAAACCAGGAGAACTCCAATAGCATCCAATTCCCATTTCTGTACAACAAAGCCAAATGTTTTGCACTGCCATTGCAGTAGCGGCCAGTTCTTCCCATTCAGGCAAGCTTTCATTAGGGTCACGTTGCATACAGATTACAATTATAGCTCCTGCCCTAATTGGATTGTCTTGTAGCTTCTTAATTTTTATTTGCTTTGGCTTAGGGTCTATTTCTTGATATTTATTGGATAGAAATTCTCCTAGCGCCACTCTGCTATCACCCATTAGAACCTTAAATCGCCAAGGTTCTGTCTTTCTATGTGTAGGTGCATAGTTGGCAGCTTCCAATAGCTTTTCAATTGTTTCTTTTGAAATAGGCTTGTCATTGTATTGGACAGGAAAAACACTTCGTCTCTTCTTAATTATATCAAATATCATATTCCAACTTTTATACTTCTCTCAAAGTTAAGTCTTGAAACGTTTTCTTGCTACAACTTTAGAAGTAATTCCATACAATTTCTCAGTGCCGGGTTTCGATTATCCTCTTTCCAAACCATGGATAAAATAGCCCGTTGTTTAATCTTTTTAAGTTCGATGAATTTTACTTTCATTTGAAACCCATATTGCAAGGCCGTAGGAACTATGGCTATTCCCAACTTATTTTCCACCAATTTAAAAACGGTTTGCGCATGTACCGATTTATGGGAAACATTGGGTGTAAAACCGGCATCTTCGCAGATGCTCAAAACTGTATCATAATATTGTGGACTATAGTCTTGCGAAAAAAGAATAAAGTCATCTTCGGACACCTGACTCATTCTTTTAAAATTATTGATGGTAATTAAATGGTCTTCAGGCAGAACCAACGAAAAAGTATCTTCAAAAACTGGTTTCAGTTTTAACCCCTTTGGCACTCTTGACAATCGTACAAACCCCAGATCCAATTTGTCGCTAAGAATTGCACGCATCTGTGCCCTGTTCGAGAGCTCTTCAAGGCTGGTATGGATAAGCGGGAATTTTTCTTTTAAGTCCAACAGTAAATTTGGAATGACATTTTGCATTGCAGAACCCAAAAATCCTATACGGACTTCACCCAAATGTCCTTCGCCAATAAGTTTTAATTGTTTTTTGGTCTGTTCCAAATGGTTCAGTATAAACTCTACTTCTCCTTTTAAAAATTCCCCTGCCGGTGTTAGCCTAACTTTTTTCTTATCTCTAATGAATAGCTGCGTCTGGAGGATTCCTTCCATTTGCTTGATTTGCGTACTCAATCCTGGTTGGGATATATAAAGCTTTTCCGCTGCTTTACGATAATGCAATTCTTCCGCCACGGCCAAAAAGTAAATAAAATGTCTTAATTCTATTTGATAATTCATAGTTATTAAATACTACAAAAATAAGTATTGGTGATTATTAATAATAGACAATACCTTTATAAATCTCAAGTAAAGCTTATGCAACTGCCCAAAACATTTCATTTTGGTGAACATCATCTAACAGCGAGCATTGCCTTGGGTATTACCAAAGGTTCGGTCAAAGGAATACTATCCACAGATTATCTCAAGAAAATAGAAGAGAGTAATCTTCGGGTTCAAAATATTGTTGCCAAAGGTGACACTGTTTACGGAATCAATACGGGCTTTGGACCTTTGTGCAATACCAAGATTTCCAAGGAGGACACTAAAATTCTTCAGTCCAATATTTTGCAGAGTCATAGTGTTGGAGTTGGCAAGCCCATATCCAAAGTACTTGCCAAACTAATGCTCATCTTAAAAATCCACGCCCTAGCAAAAGGATATTCGGGTATTGCTGTTTCAACAATTAAAAGAATGCTCTTGCATTTGGAGCATGATGCCATTCCTGTAGTTCCGTCACAAGGTTCGGTTGGGGCTTCTGGCGATTTGGCTCCGCTCTCCCATTTATTTCTTCCGCTCATAGGATTGGGCAAAGTGAACTACAAAGGTGAAAACATCTCCACCAAGCAATTATTCAAGAAAACTGGACTTCAACCTTTGGAACTTGGCCCAAAGGAGGGCTTGGCGTTAATAAATGGCACACAATTCATTGCTGCGCATGGTGTATTGGTGTTGCAAAAATTGCAATATTCTCTTAGACATGCCGATATTATTGGGGCTATGATGTTGGAAGGACTTCAAGGTTCCATGAGACCTTTCCATGAGGAATTGCATGCACTTCGACCTTTTAAAGGAAATCAGCATGTAGCTGGAAGAATACGAACACTACTGCAAGGTTCAGAAATTTTAGAAGACCATATCGATTGTGAAAGAGTCCAAGATCCCTACTCGCTTCGTTGTATGCCCCAAGTACATGGCGCATCCAGAAATACATGGTTGCACTTAAAAGAACTGTTGGAAGTGGAACTAAATTCCGTTACGGACAATCCGGTAATCATTAATGATGAACTCACCATTAGCGGTGGCAATTTTCACGGACAGCCCTTGGCCATGGCTTTGGACTACGCCGCGCTGGCAGCTTCAGAACTAGGGAACATTTCGGACCGAAGAATTTATTTGGCACTTGAAGGGAATAGTCCAGGAGTACCAAAATTGTTGATGGAGGATACCGGAATCAACTCTGGATACATGATTTTACAGTATACCACAGCAGCATTGGCCAGTGAAAATAAAAGTCTGTGTTTTCCAGCAAGTGCGGATAGTATTCCAACCTCTTTAGGGCAAGAAGATCATGTGAGCATGGGATCCATAAGTGGCAGAAAAGCACTTCAGATTATAGAAAATGTAGAAAAGATATTGGCCATAGAACTGTTAACCGCAGCTCAAGCCTTCGAATTTAGAAAACCTTTAAAATCAGGTATTGTATTGGATGAAATTCATAAATTCATAAGAACCAAAGTTTCCTTCGCAGATAGTGACCGCGTTTTTGCCGATGATATTGAAAAAGGAATCGAAACTATTCAAAAAGGTGAAATAATTGCGTTGGTTGAACAAACAATGGCTGCAAAAAACCTTAAGTGGAACACTCCACATCTTGAAGAATTTGAAACATATTAGTACTACTATGAGCAAATCACTATTAATAGGTCCATTTACGCAACTGCTCCCAATGTCAGGTTTACCGCTTAAAGGAGCTCTATCGGATGAGCAATTGGTAATCATTGAGCAAGGAGGCATCCTTGTTTCCGAAGGAAAAGTCGTGGAAGTTGGTGTTTTTGAAGATTTAAAGTCCGATGCAGTCGATATACACCATATTGAAGGACAGCATGTTTGTCTTCCTGGGTTTGTGGATTCCCATACCCATATCTGTTTTGGTGGCTCGCGGGCCAAGGATTACGCTTACAGGAATTCTGGTAAAACCTATTTGGAAATCGCCAAGGCAGGAGGCGGTATCTGGGATACCGTGACACAAACTCGCCAAGCTTCTCAAGAAGATTTAGTTGAAGGCATTATCTCAAGAAGTAAAACTCATATAGAAAATGGCACCACTACTATAGAGGTAAAAAGTGGTTATGGCCTTTCTATTGATGAGGAACTCAAAATGCTAAGGGCCATCAAACAAGCAGGCAAAAAAACACAAGCAGATTTAGTGGCAACATGCTTGGCCGCCCATATGAAACCAAAAGATTGGGTCAGCCACAAAAATTATCTAGAAGAAATCGCCTCACAGCTGTTCCCCATTTTAAAATCTGAAGGACTTAGCAATCGTATTGACGCCTTTATTGAGGAAAGTGCATTTTCAGCATTGGAGATAGCTCCTTATTTTAAGAAAGCAAAGGCAATGGGATTTGATATCACCGTGCATGCCGACCAATTTACGACTAGCGGAAGTGAAGTGGCCATACATTTTGGTGCCATAAGCGCAGATCACTTGGAAGCCAGCACCGAGAATGAAATTCAATTATTAGCCAATAGCAATGTTATTTCCACTGCATTACCTGGAGCTTCTTTAGGCATAGGTTGCGACTTTGCTCCTGCCCGTAAAATTTTAGATGCCGGTGGGGCATTGGCCATTGCCAGTGACCACAATCCTGGTTCGGCACCTATGGGACATTTGCTTACTCAAGCAAGTATTCTCGGAACCTTTGAAAAACTCTCAAATGCCGAAGTTTTGGCCGGAATCACTTTTAGGGCAAGTGCTGCTTTGAATTTGGCAGACCGAGGTACGTTGGAAGTAGGCAAGCTTGCTGATCTTGTTGCTTTTCCAACCGATAACTATCAAGAAATAACCTATCATCAAGGACAGCTAAAACCCAGTATGGTCTGGAAAAATGGGAAACAAGTTTTTGAAAGAAATTAATATGGAACTTCAAGAATTCAAATCGCAAGTCCTTCAGGGAATACCTGAACAGCTTCCAACGCCAAGGCCCTATCCCAAAAACGGCAATCCAGCTCCCAAACGAAAGGATATTTTATCAAAAGAAGAGAAAAAACTGGCCGTTCAAAACGCGTTGCGCTACTTTCCAAAGGATTGGCATAAAGAACTGGCTAAAGAGTTTGTCAGTGAACTTAATAGTTATGGAAGAATCTATATGCATCGATTTAAACCAAACTATGAACTATACGCTAGGCCTATTTCTGAATATCCAGCAAAAACAAAACAGGCCGCTGCAATTATGCTGATGATTCAAAACAATCTTGACCCTGTCGTAGCCCAACATCCTGAAGAACTTATTACCTATGGTGGCAACGGAGCCGTATTTCAAAACTGGGCACAGTATCTATTGACCATGAAGTATTTGGCCGAAATGACCGAGCAACAGACGCTTCATATGTATTCCGGGCATCCTATGGGACTCTTCCCGTCTTCCAAAGAAGCTCCAAGAGTCATCGTTACCAATGGCATGATGATTCCCAATTACTCCAAACCTGACGATTGGGAAAAATTCAATGCGCTTGGGGTTACTCAATATGGACAAATGACAGCAGGTTCTTATATGTACATTGGGCCGCAAGGCATTGTTCACGGCACAGCTATAACCGTAATGAACGCTTTTAGAAAAGTGTTGAAAAAAGACGAATACCCTAATGGAAAGGTGTTTTTAACCGCTGGCTTAGGTGGCATGAGTGGCGCACAGCCAAAAGCTGGCAACATTGCAGGCTGTATTACTGTTTGTGCAGAAGTTAATCCCGAAGCTGCAAAAAAAAGACACCAACAAGGTTGGGTGGATGAGTTGTTGACCGATATATCTGGACTAGTTAAAAGAACCAAGGAAGCCATTGCAAAACAAGAAGTTGTGTCTTTAGCATATATAGGTAATATTGTTGAAGTTTGGGAACAATTTTACGAAGAGGATATTTTTGTTCACTTGGGATCAGACCAAACTTCCTTGCACAATCCATGGGCTGGAGGGTATTATCCGGTTGGCCTACCCTTTGAAAAGGCCAATGAAATGATGGCCGAAAATCCATCCGAATTTAAAAATCAAGTGCAGGAATCTTTACGAAGACAAATAGATGCCATCAACAAGCACACAGCAAAAGGCTCTTACTTTTTTGATTATGGAAATGCTTTTTTATTGGAAGTTTCCCGTGCCGGGGGAGATGTAATGGCTAAAAACAATATTGACTTCAGATACCCATCCTATGTTCAAGATATTTTGGGACCCATGTGTTTTGATTATGGTTTTGGGCCATTCAGATGGGTATGTACTTCTGGAAATCCCAAGGATTTGCAATGGACAGATGCTATTGCTTTAGAAGTCATGAAAAAAATCAAAGCCAATGCTCCTGAAGAAATTCAGCAGCAAATGCAAGATAATATTACATGGATTAGTGAGGCAGAACAGAATAAATTGGTAGTAGGTTCCCAAGCAAGGATTCTGTATGCAGATGCTGAAGGACGTGCAAAAATTGCAGAAGCTTTTAACAATGCCATAGCCCAAGGAGAGATTACTGCTCCGGTAGTACTGGGCAGAGACCATCATGATGTCAGCGGTACCGATTCTCCCTTTAGGGAGACCAGCAATATTTATGATGGCAGCAAGTTTACCGCAGATATGGCCATCCATAATGTGATAGGTGATAGTTTTAGAGGTGCTACTTGGGTTTCTATACACAATGGCGGCGGTGTAGGCTGGGGAGAGGTCATCAATGGGGGCTTTGGAATGGTCTTGGATGGCTCTGAAGAAGCGTCCCGAAAATTGAAAAGCATGCTGCTCTATGATGTAAACAATGGTATTTCCAGAAGAAGTTGGGCGCGAAATAAAGAGGCTTTATTTGCCATAAAACGTGAAATGGAACGAACTCCCAATTTAAAGGTAACTTTACCCAATCTAGTTGAAACAGATATATTGGATCATCTTTTTGATGCGACATGAAACACTACACAAATCCAGATACAACTATTTGGCATGGAAGAGTCAGCAATAAGTACCTGTACCTCCATGAAAAAGTACGATGTATCCCTTTAAGTGAAATTTCTGAACCTCCGAAAAAATCAATTGCTCTATTGGGATATGCCTGTGATGAAGGGGTAAAACGGAATCAAGGTAGGATTGGAGCAGTAAAAGGTCCTAAAACCATTAAAAATAGTCTTGCAAAATTCCCTAACCATCTTGCCAATACCGTATTGCTACACGATACAGGTGCTATAGTTTGCAAAAATGGAGATATGGAGGCTGCACAAAAGGAGCTTTCCAAAGCTGTTACCATCCTTCTAGAAAAAAAACAGTTCCCCATTGTTTTGGGTGGTGGTCACGATATGACCTATGGTCACTACAACGGAATTAAAACTTATCTAGATTCGAAAAAGAATAAACAGACTATTGGTATTATAAATTTTGATGCCCATTTTGATCTTCGTCAGAACACGAATGGCAATAATTCCGGAACCCCTTTCTATCAAATAGCAATGGAATCTAAAAAAGAAGATAATACCTTTAACTATTTATGCCTTGGTATTCGGAAAGATGCCAATGACCGGACACTTTTTGAGGCAGCCAAAGAATTAGATGTTAAATACGTGTTATCCGATACTTTTCAGATGCAATTTCTGGATGAAATCAATACATGGATCAATGCCTTTATTAAAACTGTGGATAAGGTTTATGTAACCATAGATTTGGATGGATTTTCATCTGCTTACGCACCTGGGGTAAGTGCTCCTTCTCCAATGGGGTTTACCCCTGAAATTGTTCTAGAATGCCTCAAAACCACTATTGGCTCTGGGAAATTAATCAGTTTGGATATTGCCGAGATGAACCCAAAATTTGATATCGATGGACAGACGGCAAAACTGGCCGCATCATTACTTCACCACATTATACATACTATCTACTAGAACTGATTCCAACAAAAAAAGCCTTCCATATGGAAAGCCTTTCATTGGTGAGCATCATTTTTAATGCTTCAACCTGATTCCAATCTAGTTGCAGATTGGAATCCAACACAACACCGCAAAGATATAAAATGAATTATGATTAACGATGCTATTCCTGAATCAAAGCAATCGAACTACTAAAAAACATCATCTTACGAAAACCTTTTCGAAAAGTTTCGTATTTTATGTAACGTATTTAATTATTTGATTGTTAATAGTTTAAAAAACATCGATTACATAATTTTATAGCTTCAAAATTTTCAAATTGATATTTCAAAGTCTTTTTGAGCGATAACATTTTTTACTTTTGATTGCGCTCTAACTAAACAAAGTATGTATTATCTGGGAATTGACTTAGGAAGTTCATCAGTTAAAATAGCCATTGTAGATACTTCCACTGGCAAAAATATTGGAGTTATTCAGTCACCTGAAGAGGAAATGTCCATACATTCACCTAAAAAAGGATGGGCAGAACAAAACCCTAAAGATTGGTGGGGCCATATTTGTGATGGAATTACCAAAATCAAGAAAGCTCACAATATTTCAGAAAATAGTATTGAAGGAATTGGAATTGCCTATCAGATGCATGGTCTAGTCATTGTTGATGAAAAAGGTGAGCCGCTAAGAGATTCTATTATTTGGTGTGATAGTAGAGCCGTCAATATTGGCAATAAAGCGTATCAAGAAGTTGGGGAAGATACCTGTGATTCCCATTTATTGAACTCTCCTGCAAATTTCACTGCATCAAAATTACGATGGGTTAGGGAAAATGAACCTGACACCTATAACCGAGTTTACAAATTCATGCTACCTGGTGATTATATTGCTTATCGGTTTTCCAATACCATCAATACCACAATTTCCGGTTTATCGGAAGGTGTATTTTGGGATTTTAAATTAGATGAGGTTTCAAAGAGTATTTTGGATTATTATGAAATTCCATCTGCATTTGTTCCTGAAATTGTGGACACTTTTGGACCTCAGGGAAAAATTTCCGCCAAAGGGGCCAAAGAAAGTGGTCTGTTGGAAGGTACGCCTATTTTATACCGCGCCGGTGACCAACCCAATAACGCACTTTCTTTAAATGTGTTTCACCCTGGTGAGGTTGCGGCTACAGGGGGCACATCTGGAGTGGTTTATGCTATTACAGACAACCTTTCTGTAAAGGAAAGTTCAAGGGTCAACAATTTTGCCCATGTCAATTACAAAAAAGGAGCTGAGAAAAATATTGGCAAATTACTCTGTATCAATGGTGCTGGCATTCAGTACCGCTGGTTATTGAACAATTTAGATGTTTCTTCTTATGCGGAAATGAACGAATTGGCCGCAGAGGTTGAAGTTGGTTCTGACGGAATTTGTGTAATTCCCTTTGGGAATGGAGCAGAGCGAATGCTCGAAAATCAAACCATAGGCACACGTATAGTAAACCTGGACCTCAACCGCCACTCAAAAACACACCTCTGTAGAGCTACGTTGGAAGGTATTGCATTTTCATTTGTATATGGAATAGAAATCATGAAATCTGATGGAATTGATGCCAAGGTAATGCGGGCTGGCAATGATAATCTATTTCGTTCTGAAATATTTTCAAACACCATTGCCACGTTGATTGAACAAGAAATTGAGATTTATAATACAACGGGCGCCATTGGAGCCGCAAGAGCATGTACACTTTCAAAAAATGACTATGATACCTTTTCTGAGTTCATGAAAAACGACCATGTGCTGACATATGTTCCTTTCAAGGACACTGAACACTACCAAACTGCATATCAAAACTGGAAAAAAGAACTGAATTTAATACTAAACAAATAACATTTTAAAAATGGCACTTATAGGCGATAAAGAATATTTTAAAGGTATCGGGGAAATAAAATACGAAGGCAAGGAATCCGATAACCCAATGGCATTTAAATTTTACAATTCAGATCAAGTTGTAGCTGGTAAAACCATGAACGAACACTTCAAATTTGCCATGGCCTATTGGCACACACTGTGTGGTACCGGCGGGGATCCCTTTGGCCCAGGAACCAAAAATTTTCCTTGGATAACGGCCAATGACCCCATTAAAGCTGCCAAAGATAAAGCGGATGCCGCTTTTGAATTCATCACAAAAATGGGCTTTGATTATTATTGCTTTCACGATTTTGATTTGGTTGATGAAGCAGCAACTCTTGCCGAGTCCGAAAAAAGAGTACAAAAAACGGTTGAATACCTCAAACAAAAACAAGAAGCTTCAGGGGTAAAATTACTTTGGGGAACGGCAAATTGTTTTTCAAATCCAAGATATATGAATGGCGCAGCATCTAATCCAAATTTTGATGTTGTTGCCCACGCAGGGGCACAAGTTAAAATTGCCCTGGATGCCACCATTGCCCTTGGAGGTGAAAATTATGTGTTCTGGGGCGGTCGTGAGGGTTATATGTCGCTCTTGAACACTAATATGAAATTGGAACAGGACAACATTGGCCGATTTTTAAATATGGCCAAAGATTATGCTCGAAGCCAGGGGTTCAATGGAACGTTCTTTATTGAACCTAAACCCATGGAACCATCCAAACATCAGTACGATTTTGATGCCGCCACTTCAATTAATTCCATTCGGGAATATGGTCTTGAAAATGACTTTAAATTAAATATTGAGGTGAATCATGCTACCCTTGCGCAACATACTTTTCAACATGAGTTACAGGTTGCTGCCAATGCAGGAATGTTGGGCAGTGTTGATGCTAACCGCGGAGATTATCAGAATGGTTGGGATACCGATCAATTTCCAAACAATGTTCTGGAGACTGCCGAAGCCATGTTGGTGTTGTTAAAATCAGGTGGACTTCAAGGCGGAGGAATAAACTTTGATGCCAAAACAAGACGTAATTCCACTGATCTGGAAGATATTTTCTTGGCACATATTGGTGGAGCCGACACTTTTGCAAGAGCGCTTTTGGTTGCTGATGCAGTGATTCAAAAATCCCCATATGAGGATTTATTGGGGAAACGTTATGCTTCTTTTGATTCTGGAAAAGGTGCCGATTTTGTGAAAGGCAATCTCTCGCTTACAGATTTATCTGATTATGCACATTCGAAAAACGAACCTGAGCAAATCAGTGGTAAACAAGAGTTGTTTGAGAACATCATCAACCAATATATTTAAAATCTTACCATGGAATCAATTTTAGAAACAGCGGATTGGTGGGTACTTGGAGGCTATTTGGCTGCACTTATTGCAGTTGCTGTCTGGGTCGTACTTCAAAAAAACAAAAACACCGAAGATTACTTTTTAGCGGGAAGAAATGTAGGCTGGTTTGTTATTGGAGCATCAATCTTTGCCTCTAATATTGGTTCTGAACACGTAGTAGGACTTGCCGGAACAGGTGCAGAATCTGGCATGCCCATGGCACATTACGAACTGCATGCATGGATAGTTTTACTATTGGGATGGCTCTTTCTCCCATTTTATTTCAGAAGCAATGCGTTTACGATGCCCGAATTTTTGGAGAAACGTTTTGATAGCCGTTCAAGATGGTTTCTCTCCGTTTTTTCACTGGTGGGATATGTCATTACCAAAGTATCGGTAACCATTTATGCCGGTGGAATTGTTGTTTCAGAATTGTTGGGAATACCTTTTTGGTATGGTGCCATTGGTATTGTTGTTTTTACCGGGGCCTATACCGTAATCGGAGGAATGAAGGCCGTTATTTATACGGAAACACTTCAAACGGTTATTTTGATAGCCGGTTCATTGATCATCACCTATTTAGGGTTGGAAAAAGTTGGTGGATGGGAAGAACTTAAACTTGTTGCCGGAAGTGAACATTTTAATATGTGGCGCCCCATCTCGGATCCTGATTTTCCATGGACAGGAATGTTGATTGGTGGTACCATTGTTGGGATATGGTATTGGTGCACAGACCAATATATTGTGCAACGTACTTTGGCGGCAAATAATATTAAGATAGGGCGCCGCGGTGCCATCTTTGGGGCGTACTTAAAATTACTTCCCATTTTTATCTTTTTGATTCCAGGCATCATTGCATTTGCTTTGGCAAAACAAGGTGTACTTACCTATGAAAAAAGCGATGAGGTTTTTCCTGTACTGGTAAAAACTTTGCTCCCGGTTGGCCTAAAAGGTCTGGTAGCAGGAGGATTGATGGCAGCTTTGATGAGTTCGTTGGCTTCCGTATTCAATTCGTGCTCTACCATTTTTACCATTGATATCTATAAAAAACTTAAGCCACTCACCGAAGAAAAGAAATTGCTTCGTGTTGGAAAACTAGCAACATCTATTGTTGTTGTTCTCGGCATCATCTGGATTCCCATTATGGAGAAAATTGGAGGCGGTGTACTTTATCAATATCTGCAGAGTGTACAATCCTATATTGCACCACCAATAACAGCGGTATTTTTGCTGGGCATTATTTGGAAAAGAGTTAATTCCAAAGCAGCAATAGTTACTTTGTTTTCAGGTTTACTGGTAGCGGCATTCCGTATCCTTGCTGAAATTTATCAACCCTATTTGTCAGGTGTGCTCTTATCATTTGCCACGATCAACTTTGCGCATATGGCCATTTTTATGTTCATATTTTCCATAATTGTATGTATTTCGGTTACTTTAGCCACTGCTCCACCCAATTATTCAGCCATAAAAGGGCTTTCCTTTGGAACATTGACCGTTGAGGATAAACAATTGAACAAAGAAAGTATTTCAGTTATCGACATTGTACTTTCTGTATTTTTAATAATCGTTGTCATTGCCGTACTTGCTTACTTTACAGGGTAAAGCAAATTGCCTTTTTAACGACGTATGTGGAAGCCAAATAAATGAAAAAACTGACTTTAAATGACATTGCAAAGCATTTTGGAGTATCCATTTCTACCGTTTCAAAAGCTGTCAACGACAATGCTGAAATAAGTAAGGAAGTAAGGGATAAAATTCAAAAGTACGCCAAGGAACATCATTACAGGCCCAATAGAGTTGCACTTAGTCTGCTTAAAAAAAGTACTAAGACCATTGGGGTAATTGTTCCTACCATTTTAAATTATTTTTTTACACAGGTATTCTTTGGAATAGAAAAAACCGCAAATGCCAGGGGTTACAATATCATTAGTTGTACTTCGGATGAATCCTATCCAAAAGAGGTTCATACAGTTGGACTTTTAAGTGCTGGTATTGTAGATGGGCTGATATTGTCCCTATCACATGAAACCCAGGCCAAAGCAAATATTGAACACATTTCCAATTTCATTGATGCCCAAATACCGTTGGTGTTATTTGACCGTGTCTCCGATAAAATTGAGTGTGATAAAGTTATTGTCGATGATTTGCAAGCTGGCTATAACACAACAAAACACCTGTTGAATGCTGGTTGCAAAAATATTGCCCTAGTTTCCGAAATCTACAATTCAAGTGTTGGAAAACTAAGGGTTTCCGGTTATCAAAATGCCCTTAAGGAAAGGAATATACCCTTTGATAGCAAACTTTTACTGAAAGTTAAAAAGGATGATGACCTGGAACTCCTGATTACTTTTCTATTGGATTATAAAAAAATAGATGCCATAATAGCTCTGGATGAAATGATGGCTGCGGATGTACTTTACATCCTTAAATCCAAAAACATCAAGGTTCCAGAGGAAATTTCCATTATTGGCTTTACAAATGGTCGACTTTCAAAATATGTTTCTCCCTCGTTGACCATGGTAAGTCAACATGGAAAATACATTGGAGAATTGACCGCCAACATTTTAATTGATCGTATCGAAAATAAGGGTGATTTTATTCCCTATACCACCAAGATTGTAAAAACCAGTTTGATTGAACGCGAATCCACAAGGTCAATCAAATAATTATAAGGATTATTTCCTATTTTTTGGATTATTTCCATATATTAGCTGTTCTCTCAGCTAAACAATGAATAAAACCATTTTACTATAATCGGGAAATCAAATTATACATAAAAGTAAAACAAATTGTACGCAAAAACCTTGATGGTGAGGGTTTTTACAATACTTCCAAACAGTATAGTCTATTTTGTTAAACGCTATTTAAACACAGTTTAAACGCCCTTAAACTGTATCATAGCCAAAGTAAAGAAAGGCGGCCTGTTTTCATGGGGCTGACCACCACCTTTATTGTTTGTGGTTATTGAATGTGTATGCGCTCCGGCGCTGTTAGTAGTTCCTGTTCGTGGTGTATCCAAGTCAGTGGCGCCACCAATTCCGCTTTGAGTGGTATTACTTCCGTTGGTTCTGTATACAGTGGCATTATGGGAATGGGAACCAGCGGAATTGGTGCTTCCGTCATGGTTGTGCGCAGGCATTTCGCTTTCAGTCAATGTATGCTCTTTTTCACCTCCGGTATCCCCAATATCATAGTCGTCATCACCGCTATCATAGCCAACAATAAACCTGCCGGATAGGTCGGGGGTTCCATTACTGCCATCACACAAAGCCCATCCATCAGGAATATCGGCTATAGCACCAGCCCACATTATTATTCCGCCTATAGGCATTTTTGCGGATTGAAGCTCCAAAATGGTTTCCAGCCTTTTTAAATCTGCCCAATCCATTGTGGCTTCACCAGTATTTCCAAATTGGGCTGTTCTGGTAAAATACGTGTCTTTAGAATCGCCTTGGCCATCAACCGGGCTTACATCTTCTAAATAGGTGGCCTGTTCAATAGTTTCTATAATGGTCACCTCTGCACCGACTGGGCCACCGATAAAACGAACTATTTCTCCATTAAGTACCATCCAACCATCTGAAACCACACCTGCGGTATCGACACATCCCTTTAGGATATAATTTTCGCCCCCAACGGATGCCAATTGAGCAACGGTTCCTATCATGGACTGTATTAACATCAAAAATTCATTATCCCCCGGGAAACCATCCCCTTGTGCTATAAATTTATCCATAACTCACTGTATATGTTTTATCAGGTAATTTGTAAAAATCCACCAAAGCTTTCAATCGAATCATTTCAGGATTACTTAAATTCAATCCATTGGGAAGAACAACCTTGAAATCTTCGTCAAACTGTGCAAGGCTGGCCCTATCATAAAATCTGACAGGTTGATTGTTGGCCCGGTCATCAAAACGAACAGGTTTATCATCGTTTCTATCATAAAACCACACTGGCAAGGTGTAAACACCATCTTCAATTACAATTCTTCGTTGTACTGTATCAAATGTATCGTTCAAGACCTTTTCTATAGAAAACACTTGAGCGGTATGTTCTAACTTATAGTTGGTTCTGTCCCTATATTGTAAAAACTGGATATGAAGCTCAGCTATAGGATGAACCAAGCATACCAACCAATGCAACATCTTGGTCGTTCTTCTCTTAATTGGGACCAAAGAACCAACAAAGCGGTTAAAATCGATATTGAATATACTATCGTACATTAAGCCTGCACTGTTTTGGGTATAAAGTTTATGGTTAAGTCACTATCAGATATTTCCATGTAACCGCTGTTGGCTATTGCAAAATCCTCAATCGCAACATAGTTCACCGGATTGGTAAAACTATGTTCAGCTTGTTTTACCGAAACTTCCCTTTCACTGCAACCTTCAACCTCTTGAAGCGCATCAACCAATTCAGCAATGCTGAACTCGCCATTGAAAGGTAGGTTTTTTAGGTATGCACGCAATGCATCTTGCACAGGCTGGTTATTGGCTCCGTCTATCCTGCCTCCTGTCTCCGTAAGGACAAGTGGGTCATAGTAAAAATCCATGGTCAGACGTAATTTATCCGGGTCATCACTAAATACTTGAAACTTAGTTCCAGCGGGTGAAAGTCGGTTCCAGTAATCAATCAAACTATTTTTTTGGTCGTCGGTCAATTTTTGAAGGTTTCCGTCTGAATCCTCTGAAGCCGCCTTTATAAAAACAAACCTTCGCCCATCAAGTTCCTTGTTTTCAACAGAAGCCCTTTTAATGATTTGTGCGTCTTCTATTTCCTCATCGGTATATCCATCGTCCGAGTAAACTAATTGGGCGCCTGAAGCAACAAGAGGGTGGCCATATCGAAATGATAACGTAGCCTCTCTAAACCAATCCAAAGTAAACAGTTTCTGCTCTGCTATTTTCTGGTCGGTCTCTTGTGTATAGGTATCATGGAATTGATACAATACCCATATAGAAGCTGCTACTACGTATGCCCATAGATTATAAAGAGCAACCTTACTGGTGCTATCAAGTTCGTCCAAACTGGAAAACTCCGCCTTTTTGGCAAGGATTTCTTGCTTTATTTCATCAATAGTCGGTGTGGCCATTGTCCTTGGTTTTTTCTTTTTTAATATCCTTTCTCCATTTCTCGACAATCGGCTTTAAAAAGACCCAAACAATACCTGAAATAATAGGGAGGAAGAACCTTAATACCATATCCATTGGAATGGTAATGCTCAACGCTATTGTAGGTAGAATCAGTTTCCAGTTAACAGCTTGAAACAAGCTTGATATAAAGTTTCCCATGTGAAATAACTTATGTAGCATTTTGACCTCCTTTCTTTCCTTTTCTTTTTGCCCATAGACTCAACAGCCACGCCCCAGACAGGTAAACCAGCGTAACAACATGTTCTTGTGGAATATTCAATTCCATTTGCAATAGAGCTTCAACCGTTGCCACCACCCTTTTGGCAATCCATGGCTCCAAACCTGGGATAAGCGCAAGTACTAAACTGTACACGGCCTGAAACAAAATAGCCCATATTGCAAAATGTTTGTGTCTTACCCAAAATTTACCAGGTCTATTTTTTGAGAGGTCCGTGCCATAAACGGCTAGACCCAAAATTACCAGTCCTAGAAACGACAGTCCCAGGTTCTTTCCAAAAAGCTCCCAAAATGTCTGACTGAAAACTCCCGAACTTAACAATGTTGTTGTAATATCCATGTCCATTTGTATTTTTTCAATGATCATAAAACCATCTCAGTGAGTTTATCAATGTTGCATTATCATTGTTCCCAGGTGTTGGGTTTGGATTGCTCGTTCCCCCAAATACCCCATCTACCGGCACCCAATGTTCTGGATAGATTGGCCTTCCGTTCTGTAACATATATTCGTTGTAATAGAGGGTCCCGGCAAAGGGCGCTCGGTTAGCATCATTTGCATCTGCATTGTCCGCAAAGTTGTCATGCATCGATTCGTTCCATTGGGTTATCCTCAACATCAATGCATCGGATAAATCGCCATTAGACCCCGTACCACCAGATAAATCTACATTTCTGTAAAAGTTGTAGTTATTAAAATTTGAAACAGTCCTATTCGTGGTATTTGCAAAGCGTATTAAATCGGTTACCGTCCAATGTTCACCTACTTCATAGCCTGTCACCACAGCTGGTATCATGTGCCCATTATGATTAACGTCTTGCGGGCCGATGGAGGCGGAATTTCCCCATATCGAAGACCATTCGTATAGGTCGTTTCCTGAGTCATATTCCAACTGCCCGGCCATGCTCTCACCGCTATGGTTTGAACTGCCCGGCATACCATTGAACATGATATTATCGTATACATCTTTAGCTGTGGTGTTCCCGTTAATGGCGTAAATACAAGCTGCCATTTGCGCAACCTCTGTTGCCATATGTGTTCGATTTCTATAAGCGTTGTCCGCTAAAGCACCCCCGTTTTGCTCTGTGTTATTGTACCATTTTTCAAAAACGTTTTCTTCCCACCAGTCCACACGGCCCTGCCACCAGTTCGGATAATCTAAATTCAATTGAGCCTTGAATGTAGGACTGTGGTGGATGTCCTTCAAGAACTCCATTACAAAACGGCCTATAAAAAACTCCCATAAGGGCGTTCCATTTGCGCATCTATCTATTTCTGTAACACTTGGATTGGATTGGCCGCATTGACTAGTAGAAGGCCATCCTTTATAAGTCTGCCCCCCAGATTGTACGTCTACAGCATCAGACTCCATGTTGTCTATCCAACCTTTCATCCGGTTGAAGTGAACAATGCTTCCTGTGGAACGCCACATCAAAAGTTCAGCCATAAACGAGTCAGCGCTCCTATAAAATTCTTGGTTGGGATTTGCGGAGTCAAACCCTAAGTTTGGATTTATATTTACATCATTACCATCGCTCCCTGTAGTTGAACCATTGTATTCCCTGTCATACAAGTCCTTTAACTCCACTAGGGACTGTTGTCCAAATGAAGTGGACAATACAAAGAACAATATGTATAAAATATTTTTCATCAATTTGTGTATGTTATGGAAATGGATGGCGCCACCCCGGTGCCGTTCCAAGATATAGCTACTCTCTCACCAGAACCTGACAAGTGCGTGAATATTACCCCAAGGTTATCGGACGAATCATATCCGCCCCTGTTTACCCACTCCTGTACAGCAGAAGAAATATCCACGGTGTCGTATGTACTTCCATCCGTCCACGATTCAATACTGCTCCACGCTATTGTTGTTGCCGTTGTTGTCCTGTTGGTTATACTTGAATTGTTTGTATTGGATAAGGCAGCATCCGCACTTTCAACATTGATGTTCTGGCTAATGGCATCAGAATCCGTTGCGCTGGCCTCAAAAGTTACCACTGCACTTACGATTGTTGCTCCAGCGGGAATGCTAAGTCCAGGAAATACTGTCAACACTGCTTGTGCATCATTGAAGTTCAACGCGCCCGAACCATTGGCAACACTGCCACTTGAGGTTGTTTCTTCCCCATCGCCCAAACTTTCGTCAACCGAAGCTGTGGCAACTGCGGTAGCATCATACCCTACCATATTACCGGAAGCGGTATAGGTGTTTGTTGCTGTTTTTCTTAAAATTACATATTGGTCATACCCTTCGAGTTTAACACCTCCTTCTCCTTGGGAGCCTATGAAATTGATGGTCACCCCAGTGTCACTTATAAGATTTATTATGGCTCCAGCATTGTCCGTTCTAAAAGGCCATACATCGTCTACGTTTCCGGTATCATCAACGGTAATGGATATTTCGTTTGCACCACTTTCAGCATTTACAATCTTCCTACCTATATCAGCCCCAGAGGTCACATTTTGGTCAAGTGTCGATAAATTGACATCTGCGGACAGTTCAACAGAAACAGGGGATTTGTTGGCGTTTGATAATCGGTTTTGGTCATCTGTGGAAAGGCTTCCTCCTTCTCCTTCAAATAGAACTTTTTCAAAACCGCTACCCCTGTCAACCTCAAATGAATTATCTGAATTGTTCATTCTGACCGTTCCCGTACCGTCAGTTCCAACATTTGTCGGTTGCAATTTCATGCGAACGCTGGCGTGTATAAAGGGGAAGTTAACTGTTCCAATTCCTGTTAAACTGGTCAGGCTGTTGATTTCATTTCCGTTGGCATCCAATGTGCCGCCTAATTCTGGGGTCGTGTCTTCCACAACATTAGCTATGCCAGAACCTGAACCATTTAAATACAAATCATCCAAAGCTCCTTCGACTGTGGTTTGACTATTATTAGTGTATGGAACTTCCGATGCTGTTTGGTCATCTGAACCCCCGCCGCCTCCGGCATTATCTACATAATCTTTAGTTGCCACATCTGTACTAATTGTTGGTGCTCCGGAACTATTAAAAGTATAATCATACCCCACTCCATTTGATTCAAAATCAATTCCAGCTAAATCACTTCCTAACCAAAAAATGACCAAATCCAAACCATCCACCCCACCAAGAAGCTGAATTGTTCTGGTATCGTTATCTGATATAAGACCATTCCCAGAAGAATGAAGTAAAGAGAAATCAGATGTAAGTATATTTGAACCTTGTGTCAAATAAAGGGAATTGTCGATACCAATCTGATAAGGACTCCCAATCGTACCAGAACCAGATATTGTTATCGGTGAAGTTGCATTAACAATAGTTCCAGAACCATCAATATCAAGATTTACTGGTATGTTGGTAATATTTGTCCAATCAACCGAAGAACTAGCTGACATTCTGGGAACCCATCCAGCACCAATATTAATAACTTCCAAACCTAACGTCACATCATAGGCAGTATACACAACATTTGTATCAGAAACATCAATCTGTGATATTTCGGTTGTTGTCAGCTTTCCTAGCCTAATATATTTTTGTTTAGCTTGGCCATAGCCAAAGAAGATGCCCAATAAGGACAATAACAATAATAGATTTTTCATTTTTTATCGAGTTTCCAGTTATAGATTTCTTGGCCTTTTCTCGTATACATAACGGCCTCATTATTTTCATTTATTTCAAGCCTTGGGGTTTCGTCCCTAATCTTGGCCATAGCCTCATCTTGTAATAAGAGGGCATCAATCAACTGTTTTCTTTTCTTTTCATTGTGGTTTTGCGCATCAATCAAATTCAGGGCCATATCAGCCTCGACATCAACCTGCTTTTTCCAAAGCAAAAACAATGACACAACCAATGCTGCGATTACAAATCCAAAAATCCAAAGTGCTATTATCATGGGTATGATGTAAAAAGGTTAATATCTAACTCTTGGTCGGTGGCCTGCCCGTCGGGCATGTCCCGCTTAAATTCTCCATGGCACCATTCACCATTTTCATATCTTCCATCACCACGTCCTTGAAATTCCTCACCAGCAATTGGATAATTGTTGGTGTTGGTGGTATTTTTATACCACCTGTAACCGTTCCATTTTAGGAATTGGGTAGATGCCAAGTCCGTTAACAGGTCATTTAACGCATTCAATTGGTCTTGTAGGCCCGTCAAGGTCGTTCCCAAGTCCGTAATCTCACCTATGGTATGCTCGGGAGGGTGAACGTAATTGTTGAGACTGTTTAGTTTAGCCAACAATGCCGTAGTGAAATCCTCCGTGGACAATTGTTTTCCAGTGACCTTATCCACTTTTGCATCCAACGCACTTTGTAGTCCTGAAATCTTTGCTATGGTGAAATTGGTAGGTTCTTGGTACTGCTTTATGGTCGTTGCAGCTTCATTGCCCTCGCCGTCCTTCAATGTAATTTCCAAGTCAGTTCCGTTGGCTTGAATCCCAACGACCAAGTTGCCTTCATCCTTGTGCCAAAAACTGGCCAATATGTTCTGCCATTTGGTAATTATAACAGGGTCGGTACAGGTCAAGTACGCTAATAATATTGATAAACTTTGCTTCATCTATTTGAAATATTTACATATATCGCACGGGTCTATATTGTCCACAATGTCATCCGCTTCATTACTAAGTGCCGTCGCGGGCAGAATCCCTTTTTTACTGAAATAATCGGAAACCCCGGTATCCGTGTCCTCATATTCTATCGCTTTCAATTCAAAACCAACGGAAAGTTCATCGGTTACCGACAAATCGTTTTCAAGGGCCAATTGCACGACCGCCTCGACGGTTCCATATCCCTGAATGGCCAAATCCAATAATGACTGTTCCCCTATGACGGTTGTATCACTCATTCGTTTTCAATCTTATCCGTTCCTTAAGTTCATCATAATCCTTTCCATCCCTGGCCAAATGAAGCTTTACGCGCTGTTTCAAATCGGCTTCGGTAACATTCGAGTGAACCAATCTGAAAATATCAACTCCCAAGATGGGGTCTTCTTTCAGTTCGCCTTGGGCCATTTCCAAAATGGCCTGCACCTCTTGGTCAAGGCTATCGCCCACTACAAAATCACCGTTCTCAATGAGAAGGTCACCGTCTTCGCCCAAAAGAAAATCCTGTTCCATATCACTGTATCGTTCCCGTTACACTTCCACTTCCAGTCTGTACCCCGTTCACCTGCACAGACCTGCCCACAACATATCCCTCAACCGCATCCGCTATTTTTTGGGCAATCCTTTCCCTCGCATCTGCAACGGTCACCTGCTGGTCTGCCTCATCATCAAATGCGGCCTCAATGTTGCTTTTCAATTGCTCCTTGCTATCTGGCATTCAAATCACTTTAAAATGGTGTTTAACCGTTGTTTAATCTCTGTCACAGCTACCTTATTGATAGTGGTTCCGTTGATTACTATTATTTTGTTCACTTCGTCAATAAAATCGTTCAGAACATCCTTAAGGCTCTCATTTGCCTTCCTCACCACCAGACCATCCTCTTTTACCGTTAGTTCCGTTTCATTTGAAACCACTGTCATTTCCTCAACATGCTCGGCCTCAATCAAAAATGTGAACGCCGAATGGTTCCCTATGATGCCCAACAGGCACTTGCTGCCAACTTTGGGTCTTTTATCGATATGCCCCAATCCAAGAAGCACATCATAATATTCCAGTTCATCGATAAGGCCTATGGCCACCATCCTCTTATTGTCCCAATCCACCTCCTTGACATTGGCCCATACCATTTGTGGCTTTACAGCGCTTTTCTGCGCTTCGCCCAACAGCCTTGTGAACTCATCCAGTTCCTTTCCCATTACGCAACCTTATCACCCAATTCGTTAGTCCTTCTGTACTGTGGGGAATCATCAAATACAACCTTTGTGCGTTCCACATAGTAGGTTCCTTCCCTATCTGGATAAATGGCACTTTGCAAATCCACTTTGTCACCATGTTGGATGAAGGGTATTCCGAATGTGGCAACACTGCCATCGAACCCGTCAACCTTATATTTTTTTAGGTCTTCATTGGCCAACTTTTCAAGCTCGGCCCGTACTTCGATGCCGTAATAGGTCAATTGTCTTTCCTCTCCCTGCTCATCCCCAACCGTTACTTCAATCTTCTGTCCGTTGGTAAGTGTGCTTACGGCATTTATCCGAATCAGCACATCTTCCCTGTTCCTATAGTTCAGTGCATTGTTGACCACGTTCTTTTCCAAATGAAGGGTGATGGGGTTGCTTTCCGAGTCATCCGAATACACCTTTCCGCAAACCAGGGTCTTTCCCTTTATGTAGCTGTTCAGGCTGTAGTCGTTCTTAAGGAACTCCAACACCTTGCCCATGTTCGTTTTGGCAAATCTTACCGCTCCTATCTCTACCTCAAGGGCATCAACCTCGTAACCCGGCAACAGTCGGTCAAACAACTCTTGAAGGGTGGTCTTTTGAAAACTTGCATTGACCGGGACTTTACGAATCATCCGCATTTCATCTTCACACTCGATCTTTATGGGAACATCTGCGGAAACCTTATGGATATATCCTTCGAACTCCTTTTGGTAAACCCCATTGTAGCCAAGCTCTATGGTAACAGGGTCGTCCTTCCTGAATATTTCGGCCACCTTCTGTTTTTCAAAGTCCCTTACATTTCGCGGCATCGTTATTGTCGCAATGTCGGTAAGGGTCTTCCAACTGCTTTCGACCGTTACGGATGTAGGCTTTTTCAAGACCACTTCGCCACGGTTATCGGTGGCTGGGAACGTTATGCGTGCTACCATTGCTAAAGTCATAATAGCCCTAGATTTAATTCAATGGACTGGTCGCTTACACATCTTAGGTAGAAGGGTATTACGCCCGGCTTTCCCTGAACCTGTTTAAAATCCACTTCTTTAATTACCAAATGATGGATGTCTTTGTCTAAGAACAAATCACCTGTTACGGCAATTGATTCAATGATATTCTCAAACTCAACTAACCTTCGATGTTGCTCAATTGCTGTTTTAGCGGTCGGATGCGATGGGTCACGTAGGCATAGGCCACGGATGTCAATTGTCCAATCGTCGAAACCGTACATTTCCTTTACGGTTCCGTTGTTCGCCAAAGCGTTGGTAGTGGCCATTATCTTGGCCCTACGGAAATTCACCAATGTGGCCGCTGGAAGCTCAAAGTCCTTTACAGGAAATTCAATCACATCGCCCGACGAATCGTAGAACCTGTAATTATCCCCCCTGAACTTTATTGGGAACATAATAGGTGTCCCCATATAGCTCAAACGGGATGCCTCCTGCACGTCCTCTATGATATTCACGCCTTTATATGACGCTTTGTTGGTCGGCGCGGCGTTGCCCTGCGTGTCGAAGGTCACCAATTCCCTGTTGGCCTGATAAATCGCAAAATTCTTTATGCCAAAGGCCAGTGCAAATATCTCAGCTGTGTTATAGTTGTTTGCCATGACCGGATTTCAATGAACGTTGTTTTATGTTTACTACCATCAATCAAACGCAATTGCGCCATCCCTGAGACGGTCGTTTACCTTTCCTATAATCTGCTCGGCCATTTCATCCACCTTTCCCTTCCAGTTGCCCGGACTCAGATTGAAATTGTTGATGATGTCCAAGTTCATCGTGAGTATCTTGGCGCCCTTTGAATCACCACTGACCACCTGTGCATCGTTGTCAGTATTCCCTGTTACGGAACCAAGATTTGTTACAGTAGCGGTAGGGTTTGGAACATCCAAGCCTTCCGGGTCGGTCTTAGTGGAGACCTTTATTTCAACATCGGTCTCATCATCGCCAAAACCAAAGAATTCCTTTATGCTTTTCCACACCTTCTTTATGCTCTCCCAAACCCCCAACAACAGGTTCTTCACCCATTCCTTCAGCTTTTCAATCTTATCGCGGAAGCCCGGAAAAACCTTATCGATTAAGGTAACCATCCATTCAAATGGATTGTTCTTGGCCAACCATGCGGCAAACTTCGAAATGGCCGCCTTTATTTTGTCCCAATACTTAATCATTAGCACTATTATGGCGATAACAGCCGCGATTCCCAATACTATAAGCCCTATTGGATTTGCGTTCATTGCCACGTTAAGCCCCCATTGCGCAGCAGTGGCGCTTATAAGTCCGACCAAAAAGGAACCCAATAGATATGCGCCTGAAAGTAGGTATCCCGTAGCCTGTCCGGCCAACAGTGCAATTTGTCTCGCCCCGGCCCTGATGAAGTTCCAAAGTGCCAATGTGGCCTTGGCCATGCTCGACGTGAATGCATTTGAAGAAAGTGCCGCACGCAACAATTTCATGTGCATCAGGTTCAACCGGACGCTTACAAGGGTCACGGCGGTCGTAAGCCCCGTTATCAGAAAAATGGCCCCGGCACCAATTACAACGAACTTTGAGAACACCGGGTTGGACTCCATAAAACTGGTGACCATTTGCGCTATGCGCCCTGATACCTGCATGATAACCTTAATAAAGGGTGCCAAAATCGTGAATACGGAACCAATTACGTTGCTCCATGCGTTCTTCATCAAAATCATCTGTGACCTGGTGGTCTTTTCCATTATCTCGAAACCTTTGTTTACAGAGCCAAGGGCAACACCTATTTCCCCTGTGTTCTTGCTCCAAGATTGTGATAGTTCACCACCAAGCCCTATGACGAGCTTGATAGCTTCTTGACTACCGAAAAGGCTTCCTATTATCTGTTCCTGCGTGGTCCCGGTCTTATCGGCAAAAGCCTGAATCCGTGGCATCAGTTCGTTTATGTAGTTCTGAAGGCCGCCGGAACGCGAAATACTCTCTGCATTGAATGCGATTCCCAATTGCTTGGCCATCTTTGTTGCCTCGGAACCGGGCTTTAAAAGAGCCGATAGAATGGCACTGAACTGGGTCGCAACCTCGGCGGGCGCACCCATCACGCCGGAAGCTGTGGCGAACACGCCTAGCATTTCCTCTTGGGAAACTGTGAGCTTGGAGGCAACAGCCGTCACCCTGGGCAAAGCACTTGCCAAAGCCTGTAGGGATGGTATCTGCCCCAATTGCACCGTTTTCTGGAACCTATCCTGTACGGTATTGGCGTTTTCCCATGAATCCCCATAAGCCTTTATGGTTGATGCCGTGGCATCCACGACCAGTGCAAGGTCGGCGTTGCCAGCAATTGAGGCCTTCGCGCTGTCACGTAGGAAATCCATCCAATTGTCCCTTGGGACACCTGCGCTTATCGTATTGTAAAGGCCATCTGAAAGTTGTGTTTTGACAATCGGGACGACGGTGGATATCTCCTTAATCTGCTTGGTGTATTTCGCGAGTTGCACCTCCCCGACCTCGGCCATGGTATTGGCCCGTGCCATACCGTTCTCAAATTGCACGGCACCCGCTCCCAGTAGGGCAATGGCCCCTGCGGCAACGGTCATTTTTTTCAAACGCTTGGTGAGATTCCCAGACCTAGTTTCCAAAACCTTTATACGGTCGTTAATTTTGTCAATGGTATTGTAGGCCGAAGCCCCCGATTTTTGGATGGCCTTCAAGGGAGAACTGACCTTGTCTATCAGTTCCAAAATCCATGATGTTGTGGTAGCGCCCATTTATCCAAAAGCTTCATTGACAACCTTTGACAAGGCCGTTATGAATACATCTTTAAGGTTTGTTAAACGTAATTTTTCGGTGTACAGGAATTCGTTGTATCTCAAGGCCCACTGCTCATCCGTCAGCATATCCGGGTCTTCTCCGTAGTACCTGCGGATTATGGCATTTATCTGTTCAATCCATTGGTCACTGGCCTCGTCTTCCTCATTGACCTCTAAAACAAAGCGGTCTACAAGCTCTTTGAGGTCACCCGTTTTGCTTGCATAAGCTTTCCCACTTCCTCGATAACCGCCAGGTATATGTCCACATCGGATTCCAGGTATTCCATATCCCCGCCAAGGACACAGTTGGTTATCAACAGCTTGTTAAGGGCATCGATGTCCTCATCCTTACCATATTGGGTAATTGCAGGGAGTAGGTTTTTCGTGGGTTTACAGATTACAAACTTTGCACATTCGCCATCCATGTTGTCATCCAAGGGAATGTTGATTTCCTTCAACCTTCCCTTGGTCTTTTTCCATTCAGATATATCAGTTTTAGTGATATCCTTGTATTTGTTCTTTTTCTCTGCCATGATAAATTGATTGATTTTTTAAACGTTATAATCGATTGCGGGGGTATATAGCTCAAACTTGAAAGCAATGGACTTATCGCCCTGTTTGACCTCCACACCATTGTTCTTGAACCTACAGGCACGGATAACATCTTTGTAGATGGTTCCAGTGTAGTCATATGCCGCTATGATCGGGAAGGCATCAATATCTTGAATTCGCTTGCCCGGTGGCAGGGAATCCAAAAGCGCAAGCCTTTCCTCTTGGGTCAATGTAATGGATGCCTCGGCATTGTAGTTGCCTTCTCCGACACCAATATCAAATGGCCCCGCTCCCTTTACGCCCTCGATTTCCATTGAATCCTTGTACATAAGCTCGGTTATACCGATTACATCACGGCCAAGAAGTCTACACGTTACCGAATTCCATCCGGCCACCTTTCCAAAATGGTTTATTATCCTTGTATGGTTCATCTATGAAAGTTTTTTGGTCAAACCTAGTTCCACTGT